>JAAYEA010000553.1 GCA_012689325.1 Chloroflexota bacterium | reverse complement strand
TAGTTTAGGACTGGACTCGGGATAACGGCCGCGGCAGGATGCCTCGCCTTGCCGCGGCCTATCTATGCTCCGATCACCCGGCTGCGTCGCTCCAACAGCAGCACATCCCGCCACAATCCCGCGAGAGTGCCGCGCTCCATCTGCCCCAGCTTTTCGCGGACCCCCACAAGGCGGAAGCCGTGCTGATAGTGGAGTCGCAGGCTGGCCTCGTTCTCGGGGAAAACGCCCGCCTGCAGCGTCCAGATTCCGACAGACTCGGAGGCGGCGATGAGCGCCTCGAGCAAGGCCGAGCCGACGCCCTGGCCCCGCGCCGCCGCGCCCACATAGACGCTGACCTCGGCCACCCCCGCGTACACCGCGCGGCCGGAGTAGGGGGTCAGCGCCGCCCACCCGACGACCCGACCCCTCTCGCGAGCTACCAGGCAGCAACCCTCGATCTTGTCCTGGTGCCACTTCTCCCAGGAGGCTGGGGGCTGCGTGGCGAAGGTGGCGTGGCCAGTGTCGATCCCTTCCTGGTATATGCGAGCCACGTCGGGCCAGTCGGCTTCGGTCATGCCTGAGACGAGGATGAGCATGGTCCTCCCTGGGGCTAGCTTAGGTCCGCGCCGAGCGCGGCAGGGTGAAGGGCAGGCCCTCGGCGGCGAAGGGCCCGCGCACCATCAGGTAGGACGGGCCGTCGTGGTCGAGAAGGTAGGGCGCCGCCTCGGCCTCCACCGCCAAACGGTCGGGGCTGAAACAGACGTCCACCTCGGCGACGGGCCAGGGCAGCCGCGCCAGCAGGGCGTCCAGCGGCGGCATCCGCGGCGCGACCATGTCATAGAGCCGCAGCCGCTCCCCCTCGCGCTCCAGGCAGAGCAGCGCGTCAAGCGACGCGACATAATACAAGGGCCGCCGCCCCTCATTGAACAGAAAGATCGTCTTCTCCCCCGCCACCCCGACCACCTGCGAGACCGGCTCCCGCTCGGCCAGCAGGCGGTGAGTCAGCGCCAGATCGGCGGCATTGCCGAGGTCCAGCCGCCGCGCGCCCGCGCCTCCCGGTGCGCCGCCGCGGACGGTGAAGCGGTGCTCGGGCGCGTGGCGAAAGCCAAAGGCCGTATAGTACTCGGGTTGCTCGGTGGTCAGGACCAGCGTCTCGTAGCGCCCGGCGCAGTAGGCCAGCGCCTCCTCCATCACTTGCCGGAAGCAGCCCTGCCGTCGATAGTCGGGGTGCGTGGCGACGGCGTGCAGAGTAGCCGCGGCGACCCGCCGACCCATCACCACCAGCGGCAGAGGGATCACGCCCACGTGGGAGACGATGCGCCCGTCCTCCCAGCGGACAAAGGGCGTGGAGGCGGACTCCCAGGAGACGCCCAACGCCCGGATCCCCTCCGCGCCCTGCCGGATGCCGGGGAAGACGAGGTCGAGGAGGTCAAAGAGGGCGAGGAAGAGGCCCGGGCCGGCGGAGAAGCAGCCCTTCATCCTCAGCCGCTAGGTCCTCTCGCCGGATACCCGGCCCGCGCCAGCAACTTGCGCGCCCCCGCCTTCAGATTGCGCAGCCGCTCGTCGTTGGCGCCGGAGGCCATCTCGGCATAGATCGCGTCCAGCGACCCTTCCAGCGCCGCCAGCCGCGCCAGCATCTCGGCGGCGGGGAGGCGCTGCCCGTCGGCCAGCCCCAGCCTGGCGCACCAGCGCTGGTCCAGCAAGAGGTTGTAGGCCTGCTTGCTGGCGGGAGCGGTGGGGCGGGACGAGATGTCGATCACGTCGTCGCAATCGGTCCCCAGGTTGTGGCGGCACGGCGCGCAGATGTCGTCCATGCCGAACTCGAGCTGCAAGGTTGCCTCGGGCTCCTCCACGACGCGGCGGGCCACCACGTGCCAGTCGTGGCCGTAGGGGTGCGGCGTCAGGCGCAGGCTATCGGCCCCATAGTAGGTGACGATATCCACGAAATGGTGCGGCTTGATGCGGATGTTCTTGGGCATGGCGCGCCTCCTTGCGCCCAGTATAGGCTCGTTTCGCCGGCTGGGCAACCTGGCGGCTTTAATGGATTATTCATGCGCGCTTTATGCCCATTTAACCCCGCGCAGCTAGAATGGACATGGACGGGCGAAGGCGCGGCCGTCGCTGGGGACTGGCCGCGGCCCCACTCGCGCCAAGCTCCTCACATCACAGTCTCTAGGTTGCAGGAGGGGTGCAAATGCCTCGGATTCCTCTAGCAGGGGATATCCTCATCTTTCGCGCGGACTCGTGCGCGTCGAGCATGGTGCCCGCCGTGCTGGGCGAGGCCGGCTGGAACGCCATCGTGGCGGAGAGCGGCATCGACGGGCTGCGGCAGCTCTGCGAGCGGGAGCCGTCGCTGGTGATCATCGAGATGGCCACCGAGTCGCAGGGCCAGGCGCTGTGCCAGTGCATCAAGCGGGTCTCCAACGTGCCGGTGATGATCCTCGCCTCGCGCAGTCGGGCGGAGGACGTGATCCAGAGCCTGGAGATGGGCGCGGACGATTACGTGATCAAGCCCGTCTCGCCGGCGGTCCTGGTCGCCAAGGTGCGGGCGTGCCTGCGCCGCATGAGCTGGCCGCGCGCCTGCTTTGCCTAGCGGTCTATGATGGCAAAACGCCACGGCCCCGAGGGGCCGTGGCGTTTTCCGTGTCTCGGCGCTAGAGCTTCATGATCATGTCGTGGTTGTTTAGGTTGCCCTTGGTCTCGAAATCACCCACCCGGCGAAAGCCGAACTTGTCATAGAAGTGGATGGCGCGGGCGTTGGTCGCCTGGACCCCGCCGCTGAGGACCATTCGCTTGCGGCCCAGCCGCCGCGCGGCGTCCATCACCCTGACCATGATGGCGCTGCCCAGCCCCTGCTCTTGGTGCCCATCCGCCACGGAAGGGGCCAGGGTGCAGTCGGTGGCGTCGTCCAGGGGCATCCCTCGCGCCTCGTACCGCCTGCGGTCCCCGTCCTTGACCCCCAGGTAGAGAATAAAGTAGGCCACGATCTCGGCGGGTCCCTCGCGGCGAGGGAGCGCCACGAAGCGAAGGTCGCGGTTATAGTCCAGCCCGGCGCAGATCTTGTCCGCCTCTTGCTGGGTGAAGGGGTGGGGACCGTAGCGCCGGCGGGTGTCCTCGGAGAGGCTCAGGAAGTAGCGACCCAGCGGCTCGGCGTCGTCGTCACGCAGGACGCGGACGGTGAAGCGGGCGCCGCTGGGCGTGGTCACCGTGTCGGTGAGGACGTCGGGGTTGCGCGCGATCTCGGCCGGGGTGACGGGCCGCAGGTAGGCGGCGGTCCGCGCCAATTGCTCGGGCAGATCAGGCAGCCGCAGGCTCGTGATCGGGAGCGGGCGCTTGCCGGTGGGCTTGGGCACGATCATGTGGACGGCGCCGGGCACCAGCCGCCCCTCCACCGGGGTCTTGCCCAACAGGTCGCCATCGCCCTCCACCCACATCGGCTGGTCGGCCTCGATGCGCACGCTCTGGCGCACGGTGAGGTAGCGGACGCGCCGCCCGCGTTTGGTGCCCGTGAGCAGGTCCTGCGCCAGCGCCAGGATGTCCAGGATGGTGTGGGCGTAGACGATGCAGAGCTGGAACTCGCCGTCGTCCACCTCCACCGTGGGGCCCCAACGCAGGGCGGTGGCGCCGATGGTGTGCGTGTTGGTGACGATGACCTCCGCCGCGCGGACGCGCTGCTCGCGCCCATCCACGGTGATGGTAAAGCGCCGCGGCTGCAGGCCAAAGACCTGGGTGATGCCGCGAAGGTAATAGGCGAAGCGGCCGAGGAGGCGCTTGGCCAGGCGGGGGGTCTCGGCCATGACCGCCGGCGTGACCCCCACGCTGAGCACCAGGCAAAGGAACTTGTCGCCGACCTGCAAGGCGTCCACGTGGCGCACGTCGTGGGGGGTCACCAGCAGGTCGAGCGCCTTGTCGATGTCGATCGGGATGTTTAGCTCGCGGGCGAGGGCGTTGCCCGTGCCGCAGGGCACGATGCCCACCTCGACGGGCGTGCCAGCGACGCCATCCACCACCGTCGAGACGGTCCCGTCGCCGCCGGAGGCCACCACCAGGTCGACGCCCTCGGCGACGGCCCGGCGCACTCGCTCCACAATGGAAGCGTTCTCGGTGACCAGGAAGACATCGTAGGTCCACTGTTCCGGAGGGAACACGCGTTTGAGCGCCCGTTCCATGCGCTGGGGATCATAGCCTCCCGAGAGGGTGTTGACGACCACCAGCGCTTTGGAGAGGCGGGGTGTTGCTTGTGCCAAGATACCTCCTTGTGGCTGCGGCAGTTCGTTGCCGGGGCGAGCTCAGCCTCGCAGGCTCGTGTTGTGTTTGAGCGCCCCATAGTTGTAATCGTCGGCGATCAGCGTGCCCTCGTCCCGAACCAGCAGCGCCGTCAACTCGTCCAGCAGTTCGGCGTAGGCGGGCCGCGCGGCGTCCAGGCCCGGGCAAGAGACGCGGATCAGGCCGTCGAGGCGGGCGCGATACCCCTCGCGGGAGTCGGGCCCCAGGTGGAGATCGGTATAGATGATCGGGATCTCGCCGCGCACCGCAGGGTCAGGGCGCGGCCTGGCGGCGCGTGCCGGCGCCACGCTGGGCGCGCCGTCGACGCCATCGGCGACCGGCGGCGTGACGATGCCCGGCACCGGCTCCTCGCGCGGCGCCAC
>JAAYEA010000552.1 GCA_012689325.1 Chloroflexota bacterium | reverse complement strand
GGGCTTTACGCCGCCGGCGAGACGGCGGGCGGCCAGCATGGGGCCAACCGCCCCGGCGGCAACGCCCTGATGGATAGCCAGGTCTTTGGCAAGATCTCGGGCCAGAGCGCCGCCGCCGAGGCCCAGGAGCTGGGCGCCTGGCCCGAGCCCGACCGCGCCGCCCTCTCCAGGGCGCAGTCCTGGCTCGCCGACATGGTCCCCGATGGCGGGAACCGCCCGGCCGCCGCCGACGCGCGCGCCCGCTGCCAGGCGATCATGAGCCGCATCGCCAGCGTGGTGCGCGTGCAGGAGCGGCTGGTCCAGGGCGAGGCCGAGCTGAAAACGCTCGCCGCCAAGTCGTTCGCCCTGAGCACCCCCGCCGAGCTGGCCTATGGCATCGAGACCGCCAACATGCTCACCGCCGGGCGGCTGGTGGCCGCCGCCGCCAAGGAGCGCGTGGAGAGCCGCGGCCCCCACCTGATGTTCGCCCAGTACGGCGACCTGGAGCCGCTGCCGCTGGATAATGCCCGCTGGAACCGGTACATCGTGGTCAAGAACGTGG
Organism: Chloroflexota bacterium; assembly: GCA_012689325.1. Taxonomy (GTDB): domain Bacteria; phylum Chloroflexota; class Anaerolineae; order JAAYEA01; family JAAYEA01; genus JAAYEA01. The sequence goes on along the minus strand of JAAYEA010000552.1, from coordinate 1,420 downwards.
GCGGCCAGCCCGTCGCCGAGCTGCGCGAGCCCGCGCCGCTGACCGCGCCGATCAAATAGGGAGGTGCGTATGCTGCTCGCCGTGCAATACTACCGCCCGCCCTTCCCCCACCGCCGCTGGTGGGAGCAGGACCTGGACGGGATAAAGGCCGCGGGGCTCAACGCCGTGCAACTGTGCGCCTGCTGGGGCTGGATCGAGCCCGAGCCGGGGGTCTTTCGCTGGGACGATTACGACGCGCTCATCGAGGGGGCGGCCAAGCGCGGCCTCCAGGTGGTGCTGAGCACCCTCCCCGAGATCACCCCCTTCTGGGTCCCGCGCGAGTTCCCCGACGCCGCCATGATCGACCACAAGGGCAACCCGGTCATCTCCACGCCGCGCCAGGAGTGCAACGTCGGGCTCACCCCCGGCGGCTGCACCGACCACCTGGGGCTGCGCGAGGCGATGTGCAAATTCCTGCGCGTCATCGCCAAGCGCTACGCCGCCGCCGATAACCTCGCCGGCTGGGACTGCTGGAACGAGCTCCGCTGGATGGTCAACGCCAACGGCCATGTCTGCTTTTGCAGAAACACGCTGAAATCGTACCGCCGCTTCCTAAAGCGGGAATATGGCGACCTGGACGGGCTCAACCGCGCCTGGGGCCGCCGCTACGCCGCCTGGAAGGACGTCTATCCCTCCCGCGTCCCCGGCGGCGGGGGCGACGCGATCCCGCTCTATAACGACACGCTGGCCTGGCAGCGCTTCCTCAACTGGCGCGCCGCCGACACCTGCCGCTGGCGCTACGAGGCGCTGCGCGAGGGCGACCCGGCGCGCCCGATCCTGGCCCACTGCGCCGCGCCCACGGCCATGCCCCGCGGCCGCTCCTGGGAGCTACCCACCACCCGCGGCAACGACTGGATGAACGCCGAGCAACTGGACGGCTATGGCAGCTCGCACTTTCCCAATTGGGGCGGCAGCGAGTTCGCCAGCGAGGATATCGGCGTGCGGATCGAATGCGTCCGCTCGGCGGCGGGCGGCAAGGTCCACTGGCTCTCCGAGCTGCAAGGCGGGCAGTCCAACATCGGCCTCACCTTTGGGCCGCCGGTCCCCGGCGCCCAGCAGCAGGGCTGGGTATGGAACGGCTACAGCCGCGGCGCCAAGGCCGTCATCTTTTGGTGCTGGCGGGACGAGGTCTTTGCCGCCGAGTCGTCGGGCTTTGGCATCATCGGCGATGACGGCATGGCCGAGGACCGGCTGGCGCACATGCGCCGCACCGGCGCGCTCCTGGCCCAGCACGGCGATCTGCTCGACCAGTACACCCCCGACGCGGGCACCGTGGGGCTGCTCTTTACCCCCGAGACGCCGATGATCGACTGGTCCATCACCGGCGCGGCCAACCAGATGAGCAGCGCCTTCCTCAACTATGCCCGCGCCCTGGAGCGGC
>JAAYEA010000551.1 GCA_012689325.1 Chloroflexota bacterium | reverse complement strand
TAGACGCCTGATGCATATGGAGGTAGTGCCAGGCGCCGATTTGGCATAAAGAGGAAGGTCCGAGTAAGAAGATAGCCATCCCCGTGACAAGGTGTGGCTATGCAACTCGATCTCGAGACCTTCCTGACGGCATTATACGTCATGGTCGATGACCTCTACCAGTCCCATGTCCGCCCCCACATGCCCCAGACTGGAGGCCCTGCCCCGCGGCTCTCCGACAGCGAGGTCTTGTGCCTGGGGCTGGCCGCCCAGTGGCGCAGCGGGGTGCCTTGGCAGTCGGAGCGGGGCCTGGTGCGGTACGTGCGCAAGCACCTCGCCCACCTCTTCCCCCAGATGATCAGCCAGAGCGCCTTCAACCGCCGCCTGCGCCGGCTGTGGGGCGCCTTCCTCCTCATCCAGGAGGGGGTGGCGGAGGCCTTGGGGGAGGGGGAGGGCTGGGAGGTGATGGACTGTGCACCGGTGCCCATCGCCCGCGGGGCCCGCTCCTTCCATCCCGGCTGGCTGGAGGAGGTGGCCCGCATCGGCAAAGGGGGCAACGACCGCTTCTTCTACGGGGCGCACCTCCTGTTGGTAGTCAATGCCCAGGGGATGGCCACCGGCTGGACGCTGGCCGCCGGGAACATCCAGGACCGCTGGCTGGCGGAGGTCGTCTTGAGCAGCCGGGCGGGCGCGCCCCAGTGCACCGGCCCCCGAGACCCGCAGGGATCTCCCGCCCTGGACCCGCCCCGGGACTGGATGGGGCCCGCCCAGAGCGGCGGGCGTCCCCACGGCTGCCCGATCCTGGCGGACCTGGGCTACAGCGGGGCGGCCTGGCAGCGGCATTGGCGGGAGGACTATGGGGCCCAGGTGCTGACGCCCCCGGTGCCCGAGCGCCACGCGGCGCGGGCCTGGTTCAGCGGCTTGCGGCAGAAGATCGAGACGGCCTTTGCCGCGCTGTGCGGGGTCTTTGGGCTGCACTTTCCCGGGGCGCACACCACCTGGGGCTTGATCACGCGCATCGGGGCCAAGATCGCCGCCTACAACACCGGGATCCTGCTCAACCGGCAGTATGGCCGCGCGGATCTCGCGTTCGGGACGTCGATATGCTGAACCCATTATCGTGTCCATATGCATCACGCGTCTAGGGGACGTCGTCGCGGCGCGGACCATCGCCGAGACCGGGCCCGATAGTCCACAGGGGCTAGCGCGCAGAGGGGGCCGGCATCCTCCTGCTGGGGCATGCATGTTACGAGGAGGGACGCCTATCCAAGGTACGCATACTCGTTGTGTCGCCAGACGAAGGTTTGCTGCGAGCGCACAACCGGGCGGTGAGGCGCGGTGCCCAAGGCGTACGCACCCTGCCCTGTCCCCTCCCAGTGAAGAGCCCCTGGCTGAGCCCGATTGAGGTGCACTCGTGCCATGGCAAGCGCCAGACTCAGGAGGCGGAGCGCGTGCTGAGCGCCGGGGACCTGGAAACGAGCGCCTGCCGGCGCCATGGGTGTGCACACGAGTCGCATCTCACTACTGCCGGAGAGGCCGCCTGGTATCGCACCGGACAGCAGCAGGGCTGACGCCCCCCTCTCCCTGGCACCCCGCAGCACCGCCCGCGTGGCGCGGGCGTTCGCTGCCTGCAGGCAGGGTGTCTGCGAGGAGGGGGTGTCCGCTCACTGGGCGGACACCCCCTCCCCTCGGCCACTTGGTGGACGTCTCAGGCTCACCGCGAGGTGCTGCGGTGCTGCTGGACGTCTGCGCCTCACCCCTCTGGCGCGTACGCGTACAGCACACCCTCCACTGTCAGGGTGAGAAGCTGCTGTGGGTCGGTACCCATCCGCAGCACCGAACGCTGCACCTCGTTGCGCATCCGCTGGCCAAAGCGCTCCCTCAGGAGCGGCAGGTCCTTTACCTTGCGGC
>JAAYEA010000076.1 GCA_012689325.1 Chloroflexota bacterium | reverse complement strand
GGTCGCCGGGCCCCACCCCGTGGTTGCGCAGATGGCCTTGGGCAGCACCGGCCTGCCCGAATAGGGGCCGCCACCCAGGCGAACGCAGAAGGCTCTCTCGCACAAGATCGGGGTCAAGATGGGCACGCCAATGCGAGCGAACGCGCCCGTCTGAGAGTTGGTCGACCAGCGGCCCCAGGGAGCGGCCGTCGGATGTGATGTCCCCGTACCTGATGCGGGATCGGCTGTCGAGAATGGGCAACGACACGAGGCGGCCATCGGGCAGGATGGGGCTGGGCATCCCGCCCGCGGCAGAATCGAACCCTTTTCTGCTGAACACCAGCTTCATCCCCGCTCCTGTGGCCAAGAAGCGCCGTCACCGGGCCATCCCGAGGGAGGCCCTTCTCGCTATGCGCGTGTGAGTCCATCATCCCAACGAGACCGGATGTGGACTCCTGGGAGGCCGGATTCTCGTGTCAACCGCCAGCTTGCCGTTCGGCCAGTTGTGCAGGATCCTGGTATGCACTGCCTTGCTCACCCTACCAAGCCGGAAAGCCAATCAGCAGGGGCGCGTGGACGCTGGCTTCGCGCATCACCTCGTCTTCGCAGCCACGGGGATCGCGCGCCGCAAGATGGTCGTGGTGCGCCAGCCCAGCAACTTGGCGCATCAGCAGCCCGGCAACGGCAAGCCGCTCCATCCGTGTCGATTCCGGCCGCATATACCCGGGCACCAGGCTCTCGTCATAGAACGCAGGCTTCATCACCTCTGCCTCCGCCCAGCGCGCTACTGCGAAAGCCAGCGCCTCATCCAGGGGATCCCCTCGCTGCCGTCCCACTGATGCACCCCCTGGAAGACGGCATGGGCGAGCCTCTCCGGCACGTCGAGCAACTGGTAGGCGGAGCGGGCGATCTCGACCTGGCTGGTCACGTTGGCCAGCCCGCTGGCGCCATTCAGCGGATCCTGCGCGCCCGTCTCAATCAATAGGGGTCTTGGAGCGATCAGCGCGCCCAAGTCCCCGCAGTCAGCCGCTTCCCACAGATGAGGCACGAAATTGCAGGAGCAGTGGGTGCACACCCTGAGGAGCGCTTCCTTGAACCCGTAAAAGTATCCGCTGATGATCGCGCACTGGACCCGCTCGTCCAGCGCGGCAAACCAGAGGGTCTGCAGTCCTCCGCCGGAGAGGCCCCCGCATCCCAGTCGACTGGCGTCGCATTCGGGCCGCGTCTCGATGTAGTCGGCCAGGCGCATCAGGTCCCACGTCCACATGCCGGTGACCGTCTGCCCGAGCGCCAGGGCCATGTGATTGAGCACCTCACACGAGCCGGAGCTCATCATCTCCCGGGCATCGCCCTGGCGCGGCCACTCGCGTCGCTCGCCGAATCCCCGCGCGTCAGGGCAAAAGACCACAAAGCCCTGGCGCACGAACTGCACGCCGTAGTCATAGTGGTAATGCTCGATGGTCTCCACCATCTCGGGGATATCGGTGCGACCAGCAACGGCGTACTTGCCGCCACTGGAGGGACCGTGTGCGGCGATCACCGCAGCCCGTTTCTCACCGGCCTTCAAGCCCGCCGGAAGGAGCACATAGAGGGGCATCGTCACGCCTGGCTCCGTCTGCAGAAGCACGCGCTCCCGGACGTAGCCGTCCATGGACACCTGCTCGGTAACCCGTGGCTCCAGGTCGCAGGTGAGCATCGTGTCCAGCCCCGTGATCTGGCGCAAACGAGCCCGCAGCTCGCGCTGCCAGGCCGCATGCTCGGCCCGTGTGCGGGCGCGAAAGCCCAACTGGCGGGACGCCTTGTCCCAGCGAGCCGCCAGGTATTCCGAGGTGGCATAGAATTGACCATCAGGTAGAATGTCGGGCCTGGCCATGTTTCTCTCCTTGTTGATCGAATAGTGATGTCCCTCGTCGCCTCTGCTTGGGCCGAGCGGTGCTACAACGTGTTGGGTCAGCCGGAAGCGACACTGCTCATTTCGGGGCCATCGCCCCGATCGGCGGCGAAACGCCCGCCCTCGATGATCAACTCGCCATCCAGGGAGAGGCTGGTGCATTGGGGCTCCGCCACTGCCTGCCGGTCTGTCAACGCCGATTCCGGTAGTCGCAGCGCGGGACGACGTGACTCCTCATTCTGCGCCAGACTATCACAATGCTGTGGCCGTCGGAGACACCGCTGGCCCTGCTTCGAGCTACCCGGGCCCCATGTGCAGGTCGGCAAAGTCCATGAACCGATCCCAGTCATAGTTGGTCACATCGTGCTTGCCGGCACGGAAGTGATAGCCGATTCGGCTCATGACGGGCTGGTGCAGGCCGGGCATGCTATCCGCGGCCAGCCCCGACTCTCCCAGCAGGCGATAGACCGGGGAGGCGTGGTAAGCACTCAAGAACTGGCCTCGTGGATCTGCCCACGGGTACTCCTGGGCGCAGGCGACATAGACCGGCCGCGGCGCCATCAGGGCAATGAGCATGTGCTGGTCCACCGGAAGATCGTCCACCCGATCGCTATATCGCCTGAAATTGCCGCAGAACCAGTGCGGGAAAGTGGTGTTGATGCGCTCCACCGTCTCCCCAAAGCGACGCCTGGAGAGCGCCGCGCCACCACAGCCCGAGTCGTTGGAGATGACCAAGGCGAAGCGCTCGTCTTGGGCGCCTGCCCAGAGCGAGGTCTTGCCTAACCGGGAATGGCCCATGACGGCGACTCTGCCCTGGTCGACCTCGGAGTCGCTCACGAGATAGTCCATGGCGCGGCTCAGGCCCCAGGCCCAGGCCCCTATAGCACCCCACTCGCCCGCGGCCGGCACGAGCTGGCCTGGGGCATAGAAGAGAGGATGCACACCGTTGCGGAAGCCATCATCATAATCGGGGTCCAGATCGCCGTAGTAGGCCGTAGCCAGTGCGTAGCCGCGACCTAAAACGCGTTCCACTGGCCACTGGTGGAACACGGTGCCACGGGCGGCCTCGGTGGCACGGTTACCCTCCACGCCTTCGTAGCGATCGCTCACCCAGGCTTGCGAAAGCATGATGTCAGGGTCCGTGTGAATCGAGTGATTTCCCCGAAAGTTAAGCCCGAGGAAAGCGGGCACGGGCTTGGGCGCGTGGTTGGGCACGTAGAGCAACAGCTCCATCGACATCCGCTGCCCGGTCCGATGAAACCGGGCGTGGATTTGCTTGCGCGTCGCCAGCCCGTTCAGAGCCGCGGTATCCTTCTCCCAGACCTCAAAGACAGCGTCCACGTCAGCGCTGGGCGTGCGCCCGTAGACGTGCTCCTCGAAGAGGCGGAGGATCTCCGGTCGCCTGCGCTCCCTCCAGGTCGGTGCGTCGGCGACCAACGTGCCGTCGGCGCAGACCAGTGGATCCGGCAGCGCATACTCGGGCACCAGGCCCTCCTCATAGTTGACGGGCATCGTCATGACGATCCTCCTTTCGCTCACGGCCCGGACGCTGCATGGGCCAAAAAGCAGCCTGGCCGACGCTGAGACGCGGCAAGTCGATACTCCTTGCAGTCAAGCAGCCCTGCACATCGAGTACCACACTGGACTTGGACACCGATCTCCCCTTGGGACAGGATTCCCGCCTGGCGAGCCACAGCCATCGCTGGGGCAAGGGGAGCGAGATCGCCCGAAGCCGCATGTGCAGGCCCTCGAAAGGGCCGCATGCTGGCCGATCGGCCGCCACCGGCCACTCGGAGCTGGAAGTGATGGGCTCGTCCTGGCGGGTGAGGTTGAGAGCTCCTTCCTCGCCGACCTGGTGTTGCCGGTCTGGATCATCGGCAGGTGTGACACGACGACGGCGGGGCCCCGCCATTCCGCTGCGAGGCCGCCAACGCTCAGGACACACATGGGTGTGTGCCCGCCAATCGCGATAGGGTGGGTTCGGACAACCTCCGCTGAACGTGAGGCCCAAGCCCCGCCGCTCCTACCAGTTCGTCACGATAGGCAGGTCGCGCATGGTCACCAGGCCCGGCGCGGCCTCGCGCACCCGGCGAATGGCGTTGACCACGATGGCCACCGTGGTCAGGTCGCCGTTGGTCCCCCGCAGCGTAACCTCCAGCGCGGGCACGACGGCGATGGTGATGACGTCCTTTTCGTCCAGGGCATCCAGGTAGGCGTGAAAGGTCAAACGTCGCGAACTCGCCCTCCGCCGTGTAGGCGCGGGCCACCCGCTTTGGGCCGATGCAACGCCCCGGCTCCGCCTGGAAATAGGCCGTGCGCATAGGCCGCTCCGCCACCACCGGCTCCACGCTGGACTCGTAGCGGGCCAGCTCTTTCCCAGCGTGTCCATCATCATGCCGATAGATTCGATCAGGCCCACATGGCCCATGCGTCCGCCAGCCATCTGCTCCTGGAATTCGGCCACCGTCAGCCCGGAGCCGTTCTTCTTCTGGAAAGGCCCGCGACGGTTGGAGGCGTTCTGCAGCCGCAGGATGCCGATATGGTCCACCCGCTGGCAGAGGCCGGTGAGGTTCAGGGGCAGCGAATCCATCACAAAGCCAGGGGTGATGCCCGTCGCCAGCACGATCTTGCCCGCCTTGCGCGCGGCGGCAGCGATCGCGGCGGCCTCCTGGGGATGAGCCAGCCAGGGGAAGGAAAGCTCTTCGGCGGTGGTGACGATGTCGTACCCGCCGCCAGGAGCTCCTGGATTTGCGGCTGGAACCGATCGGAATAGCTGCTGGTGGCATGGGAGATGACGTCAGCCTTGGCCCCCACCTCGCCCAGCGCGCCTGCCGCCTTGACGCCCAGCGAGCGCCCCCGGCCCATCACCTCGCCCAGATCCCGGCCAACCTTGCTCGGGTCAATATCCACCTCACCAACCAGCTGCAAGCCAGGGCGCTCGGCGATGTGGCGCGCCACGGCGCTCCCAATCGGACCCAGCCCGTACTGCACCACGCGAATCGTCTCCACCACCGGTGTCATCATAAGGCGCTCAGGGCGTTTGTGAATCCGTCAACAGCAAGCACTTGAGGCCCGTCCTGGACGAGCACCAGGTTCGCTCCCACAAGGGGCTGCTTTCTCGCTCCCCGCCTCCATATCTCGGCGTCTCTGCGCCGCTGCGGTGGCCTACCCCCGCAGCGGGAGGTGCTTGGCGAGGAAGGGCAGCGTCTTGCGGTTGGACCAGGCATGCGGGCCGTCGAACCAGTCGTGGTCCAGGTTGCCCTTCGCGCCCAGCAGCGCATAGACCGGCTCCAGGTCGGCATAGGCCCGCATGGTCGCCTCGATGGGAAAGATCTCGTCCTGCTTGCCGCTGATCGCCAGCAACGGCCGCGGCGCGATGAGGGCGGCGATCTCGCGCATCTCGCCCCACTCCAGCACGCCCGGCACGCAGTTGCACAGGCAGTGATAGATGGAATAGAGCGAATCCACCATGGTGCAATAGAAACCGGCGATCATGGCCACCTTGACCCGCGGCTCCAGCGCCGCCCAGTAGAGCCCCACGAATCCCCCGCCCGATAGCCCGGCCACGCCGATCCGCCCCGGCTCCACGTACTCCTGGGTCTGCAAAAAGTCCACCAGCCGCGAGGCGTCCCAGCAGCGCAGCCCCACCGGCGTCTGGCCCATCAGGCAGGCGTCCATCACCATGCGCTGGCAGCCGCTCTCGTGCGGGTCGATGTTGACCTTGGTCTCGTTCCAGCCGCGCACGATGGGCGCGATGGTCACATAGCCATGCTCGGCGAAGAACGGCGCATAGTCCAGCTCGTGCGTCCTGCCCATCTCCTTCTGGGCCTCGGTCCCCTCGCGGATGTAGGGATAGATGCCGCTGTGGCCATGCAAGCAGACGAGGGCCGGCGCGGGGAGCCGCTGTCCCTTGGGGACGAAGAGAAAGGCGGGAGACCAATAGTTGGCCTCGGTCCGCACATAGATCTTGTGCCGGGTAAAGCCGGGCTCCTCCACCTTCTCGTCCCACTCCACCTCCAGCGGCACCCGCTCGGGCATCCGCCCCACCACCTGGCCCAGCCGCGCGCGAAAGCGCCGCCGCCAGGCCGCGTGCTCCGCGGGCGTGGTCGCCTGCCAGCTCAGCCGCGGCGTGTGCGCGTGCCCTTGCTCCAGCATCGCCTTGAAGAAATCGCTGTTCCGCTCCATCATCTCCCCCTTGAGCAGATAGGACGCAGATTCTCGGGATCGACCAGATCGGATCCTCTATCCTGATCTGCGTTCATCCTGAGGCTCTGCGTCCCATTGTACCTCCAGCCTCCGTGTCCTCCGTGTCTCGGCGGCGAACCTTATTCCGGCAACGGCAGGTCGGGCTTGCCATAGACGTGATGGTGAAAGACCTGCCAGAAGGAATCACCAGCATAGCGCAGCGTGAAGGCGTCCACCCGCTCCGCCCCCTCCCTGATCTGGGCGGGCCACGGCTCGACCTTTTGCACCTCCAGCACGCACGGGCCGGGCAGCACCAGCGGCTTGATCTCGCAGGCCTTGCGCACCGCCTCCGCGATCCGCTCGCGGATCAGCTGGCGCGCATCCACCGGCGCCAGGTGAATGGCGCAGTTGAGGTCCAGCCCCTCCTTCACCGGCGCCGTGACCATGCCTGGCACCCAGGCCTCCGCCTCGCAGCAGGCGTGCGCGTCGCCGGAGGTAAAGACCCAGGGGATGCCCAGGTCGCCGGCCAGGTAGGCAGCCATCTCCATTTCGCCCACCTCCTTGCCATTGGCCCGGTAGATATAGCCCCGGCTCATGGTATGGCAGAGGCAGCCGTCGGGCGTTCCGCCCATGGAGTGCATGCTCACATGCACCAGCGCGCCGAAGCGCGGCGAGATGCCCAGTAGCCAGTAGGGACGATTGACGCCCCTGGCGATCTTGACGCCGGAGATCAGCTCTTCCACCAGGATGGTGCGCCCTGCGCCGTGGGCGTCGTTGATGAGCACCTCCTCCACGCCGGCGTCGAAGAGCCCCTGCGCCGCCGCGTTGATCTCGCCGGTGAACAAGCGTTGCATCTCGGCCCGGTCGTAGACGCCGCGGGCCTGCGCCGCATCGTCGCGATGGCGTGGATCCCAGTCATCGATCCCCGCCACCCCTTCGAGATCGGTGAACATGTACACTGATCTGACTGATCCCACGCAGGTTTCCTCTCCGGGCTCGAGATACGAGCCCCCCAAGACGCCCCCAAAACGGTTACTTGGCACTTCCAGAGCATTCTAGTACCTACCCAACAAATGTCAAGCTGCGCATCCGTTGATATGCGGTCATTACTCGAAGACGCACCAGAGAGCGCGCTTATTATGTAAATTCCCAGGCGCGTAGCCACGCCTACAGGAAGGAGAAGGCACGCCCCCTCTCCCTTCTGATAAGCGGCGGCCAACGGCTGGCCAGGCGAAGGTGTGCGCACAGGATGCCTGGGGGCGTCCCCAGCAAGCCGAAATGATCGCGGGGGATTCCTTACGATGGATAGCCGGGGGAGCGCCGGATCATGGCCCCAACCTGAGGAAGGCCAGGAACCCAGCCGGAGACAGAATCTGGATGCCCTGATAGGTGCCCAACTCCAGGAGATGCTTGTCGCCGCTGACGATGATCTGCGCTTCGCCGGCGACGGCGCACTCCAGATAGCGATCGTCGGTGGGGTCGCGCTCGATGACCGAAAGCCGCTTGATAGGCTCCACCAGGACGCCCTGCGTGCGCAGGAACTGCAGGAACCGCGCGATCCGGCCCTCAGGCAGCCGGTAGCGTTCCTGCAGCTTGGGATAGTGCAGGACGCGGTCCAGCTCGCGGAGGATGGCCTCGGAGATGAGCAAGGGCAATCGCCCCTCCTCCCACACCTGAAGGAGCTGGGCCGTGGCCCCGCGCGGAGAGATGAGCGCGCTCACCAGCACGTTGGCATCCAGGACGACGCGCATGTCCATACTCACTCAGCCGACCGGCGCACGGCCTGTTGTGCCTCCAGCACATCCCGCAGCACCTGATCCGGGTCCGCATCGGCGTTCGCGGCCCGGACGCTGCGGATGAGAGCGAAGAGCTCCTCCCGCTCCCGCCGCCATTGCAGATAGACCTCCACCGGCACCACCGCCGCGGCTGGCTCGCCATGTCGCACAATGATATAGTTGTCGCCCTTGTACTGGACCTCGTCGATCATCTGCGCGAACTGCTTGCGTGCCTCGGTGACTCCCATTTGCCTTTCCATGCGCTCTGCCTCGCTGCTCGTGTTTATATATATTCTGTACATTTATAACATAATATACACCAATTGCCTCCACGTGTCCAGTTGACCCCAGGACATCAATCGCCGGATGTGCTATCTATGATTATCCCCAAGAACTGGACCACATGCGGAGTATAATGTACCCCGAAAACTAGGCCACATGCTAGGCGAAACTTGAGGTATCATGAACAGCATGTGGAGGTGATATTATGGCAAGACGGAAACAGCGTAGTGCCGAGTTCAAATTCAAAGTGGCTCTTGAAGCAGCCAAGGGGACAAAGACCCTCAACGAGCTGTCCAGCGAGTACGAGGTCCACACCACCCAGATCAGCGAGTGGAAGAACCAACTCTTGAAGGACGGAGCCAATCTCTTCAGTACGGCCACGGTTCGCCAACAGCGAGACAAGGAAGCTCAGCAGGCCGAGCTCTATGAGCAGATCGGGCGGCTCAAGATGGAGCTGGAGTGGCTCAAAAAAACTATAGTGGCAAAACTGGCTAGACAATGGCGGCAGGGCAGCTATACTGTGGGCAAACATGGTTGGGGGGCACGGTATGGCCAGGAGAACAAGCGGCCCGGCGGCGACTCGAGAGCAGACCCTGGAATGTGTGCAGCGCGTGTGCCCAGCGTGTGGCGGTCCCATGTGGGTGGATTATGAGAACACTCGCTCGGTCAGCACTTTGGAGGAGGTCGTGCGGCTGACACTGAAGGTGCGCCGGTGTCAGGTCCCTACGTGTGGGCAGTATCATCGGCCATACCGGCCTGAAGCCGAAGGGGGGTGGTCGTTGCCTGGCCACGAATATGGCTTGGATGTGGTCGCCCAAATAGGGATATGGCGCTATCAGGAGCATCACACCGTACCAGAGATGCATACTCGGCTGGAAAAGCGCGGTGTGCAGATCAGCCAGCGCAGCGTGACGAATCTGCTACAGCGGTATGATGAGCTGGTCTCGTTATCTTTGCAGAACCGTGCTCGTCTGCGGCAAATCATGGCAGAGCAAGGGCGTGTGATTCTGGCGATGGATGGCTTGCAGCCAGATGTGGGGCATGAGGTTCTGTGGGTCGTGCGGGATTGCCTGTCGGGAGAGGTGCTTCTGGCGCGATCACTATTGTCAGCCACGCAAGACGACTTGGCCCGCCTACTGGAAGAGGTCACGGTGGACTTGCCTGTTCCGGTTGTTGGAGTGATTAGCGATGGACAACACTCGATTCGCAAGGCCGTGGCCAAAGCCTTGCCAGGGATACCCCACGGATTGTGCCACTACCACTACTTGCGAGAAGCTGCCAGGCCCATCTATGCAGCGGATCGCCATGCCAAGAAGGAACTCAAGAAACGGGTGCGTGGCGTACGTCCGCTGGAGCGCCAAGTTGAGGGCCGTGAGGATGAGCTGAGTCGGATCACTCAAGATTACTGCCAAGCGATTCGCAGTGCCTTGACTGACGATGGGCTGCCACCTCTGGATGCCGCTGGTCTGCGCTTGCGACGGCGCTTGAGGTCGATCGCCCGCAGTTTGGAGCGGGTTGGTAAAAAAGGGCGCTTCCTACGGAGTTGGCCAGGCTTGAAGCAGTCATAGGGCGCGCGCTGCGAGAGACCGAGACCTTGTGGGAGCCCATCGAGGTCGCCTATCAATGGGTACACTTGGCAGCGCATATTCTGGCCAACGAAGCGGGGCAGGAGAGCACCCAAGTACGGCGATGTTACCAGGGATTGCTGGGCGCCATGCGACGGTGGCAGGCCAGAGCTGGCAATCTGGAGCCTGCCATTCGACACTTCCTGAAAGTCACACGCAGCTACTGGCCCGGCTTGTTCCACTGCTATGATGTGTCAGAACTGCCGCGGACCAACAATGATTTGGAGCATTTCTTTGGCGCCCATCGCCATCACGAGCGGCGGGTCACGGGCCGCAAGGCCGCTTCGCCAGCACTGGTTTTGCGCGGCCCAGTGCGCATCGTGGCCGCCGTGGCCAGCCGATCACGTTCCTTCTCATCTGCCGACCTGGCGGCAGTGGACCCGGGTGCCTGGCGCTCCCTACGCGCGAAGCTGGAACAGCGCTGTCAGCAACGTGTCCAACAGCGGTACTTTCGTCAAGATCCCGATGCCTATCTCGCTAACCTCGAAGCGCGGCTAGTCAAGCTGATTTTGCCACCATAGTTTTTTGTGACCGCTGCGCACCTCAGGCTGCGGTTGCTAACGTTTTTTGGCTATCCGGCGGAGCATTGGCTTCACCTGATGCCCGTCCCTGCCGCCTGCTGATCCACCGCGATTGGCAACACCTCGAATGCTGCTGGCCCTATCCGTCATCCCAACCGTGCTACGGTCTCCCCGTCCGAGACAAGGGCAGCCCATACCCCAGCTCCCGCAGGGCGCGGCGGAAAGCAGCTTCCGAGTCGGCCGGTATGGCCAGGTATCTTTCTCCAGCCGGAAGACACAAAGACTTGAGGCGACTGTCGTTTGCGACGAGTTGCATCAGTGCTGCGTCCCGAGCCTCGATCAACCGTGCCGGGCCGAGATCCACGAGTTGCGATGCCCGTTCACCCATCTCTTTCAGCAAGACGGCCACGTTGTCCGGCAGACGGTCGCCGCTCCGGGCTGTCAAGAACTCGTCCACCTCGGCTACCGCATGGCCTTGCTCCAGCATCTCCAGCAGCTTGGCCGGCTCGATCCGCCACACCACGTCGGAGGTCTGCGTGGCAAACTGCTCCACGAACAGGGTGTCGGCCGGATCGAGCGGCTCCACCGCCACCACATCTCGATTGGGCAGCACCCGGAGCACCTGGCGCACCTCCAGCGGCGAGGGCGCGTACGCATCGCTCAGCCCTAGGCACCAGGCGCCCAGGCCATTGAGGCGCAGGTACAACAGCCCATCGTAGATGCTCAGACAATCAAGATCGTCCACTCCCCATAACTTGCCATAGTCGTCGCGGGCGCCGGCAGGGCGGATGTAGGCCACGTCCACCAGGCCCAGCGTGGCTGCATACTCGAACAGGAAGGCCAGCAGATAGCGGCCCTGGACGATGGGCCAATCGCCACAGCCGGAATAGCCCAGGCTGCCATAGTTCGGGTCGCTGATATAGAGATGCCACAGGTCACGGGCGACTTCGAACTGGTGGCCGGAAGCGCGCATGAAACGGGAGAACTCGTCGAAGGCCAGCCACTCGTGTGGCGGGCAGGTGGCCAAGGCCTCGGCGATCACCTGGCGCCGGCCTGATACTGCCGTCATCTGCCGTTTGCCCTTGCCTGTCTGCCCCTTGATGGTGTGCACCCTGTTGAACTCGTCCAGCATCGTCGTCTTGAGCCAGCGATTCCAGGCGCGGCGGATCGTCTCGTGGGGCGGCGAGGTCAGCGCCTTGCGGCCGGCTGCGGTGAGCTGGAGCTTGGTCCCCGAGGCCTCGGCCAGGCCAGCCGCCTGGAGGATCAACGGCCAGGCGAACGCTTTGATGGGACCCGGCTCCGTCGTACAGGGGTCGGAGCTTTCGACCGGCGGGTAGAAATCGCCGCCCTGCAACACGGCGGTGATCGCCCGCGCCCCGGCGGCCGTTGCCTGCTTGGTCTTGTCGCTGACCCGGACCTTGCCGGCGTCCACCAGGCGCAACACGGCCAGCAGGTCGTGTTGCGCCGCCCGCTCCATCTCCGCGCGGATCACCGGGATCTCGACGGTCTCTTCCTGGTTCGTCTGGCCGTTGGTCCAACCCTGGGAGAGGGTGTCTGGCGGCCCATCGGCCGTCTTGATCCGGGCGGCGCGCGGAGCCGGCACGAACGCCTTGAGCCATCCTCGCAGATCGCGGGGCATCCGGCCACTGCAGATGAACAGACATAACGGCGAAGGGTCCTCTATCAACCCCCAGCGGCTGATCCGGCCCCAGTGGGGATCTGCGCCGTACTTGGCCCGAAAGGCAGCCCCGTCGAGCTGGCCCGAGGCCGAATGGACCGTCTCGGCCACCGCCGCCTGTTGCCGTTCGTCGAGCTCCGCCCATAGTTGCCGCAGTCGTAGGGGATCTTGTAGGTGTTCCAGGATCAGGCTCACCAGCTCGGCCTTGCGTGTCGGCAGCCCCCTGTCCAGCAGCCCGGCCAGCCCGCGCAGCACGGGCACGGTGTAACTCTCCAGTACCCCGCGCAGCAGATCCGGCTCCGGTGTGCTCCCTCCTCCTGGCATACTCCCACCCTCCACGTTCAGATCTGCCCCAGTATATCCCCCTCTACCCGCCACATCAATTCCTCCTTGCCAATTTGCCCCTGCGCCCGTTCTGCGCCAAGATAGCAGGCTAGTGGTCTCGAAGGGATGAATCCGGTTTATGACCTACCATTCGCACAATCCTGTCATCGTCCAGGGCGACAAGAGCGTCTTGCTGGAGGTGGACAACGACCTCTACCCGCAGGCCCGCGACGTGTTGGCCCGTTTTGCCGAGTTGGAGAAGAGCCCGGAATACGTCCACACCTACCGCATCACACCCCTGTCGTTGTGGAACGCCGCCTCGGCCGGCACGAGCGCCGAGGCCATCCTCGACGGCCTGGAACGCTACAGCAAGTACCCGCTGCCCGGCAACGTCCGGGTAGACGTCCAGGAGTATATCTCGCGCTACGGGCGGGTCAAACTCGCCTGGCGCAAGGATCCCTCGAGCCCCTCGGGGCAAAGCCTGGTTCTCTACTCCGACGACGGGCCGCTCATCGCCGAGCTGGCCCGCCACAAGCAGCTCGCGCCGTTCATCACCGCCCCGCTGGACGCCCTGACCCTCAAAATGGTCCCCGCCCGGCGGGGCCACATCAAACATGCCCTGGTCGAGATCGGCTACCCGGCCGAGGACCTGGTCGGCTACGTGAACGGCGAAGCCCTGGATCTGCACCTGCGGCCGATGACGCTGGGCGCCCAGCCTTTTGCCCTGCGCCGCTACCAGCAAGAGTCCGCCGACGTCTTTTACGCCGGCGGCGCGGCCCACGGCGGCTCGGGCGTCGTCGTCCTGCCCTGCGGCGCGGGCAAGACGATGGTTGGCATGGCCGTCATGGCCGAGATGCAGTGCAACACCCTGATCCTCACGCCCAACACGGTCGCCGTGCGGCAGTGGATCGACGAGCTGCTGGACAAAACGACGCTGGCCGAAGACCAGGTGGGCGAGTACACCGGGCAACGCAAGGAGATCCGGCCCGTCACCATCTCCACCTACCAGACCATGACCTACCGCAAGCGCGGCACCAAGGGGCGCGGTTATGCCCTGGCTGATGAATTCCCTCACTTTGAGCTGTTCGACCTGCGGAACTGGGGCCTGATCATCTACGACGAGGTACACCTGCTGCCCGCGCCGGTGTTTCGCATCACCGCCGAGCTGCAAGCCCGCCGCCGCCTGGGCTTGACCGCCACCCTGGTCCGCGAGGATGGCCGCGAGACCGACGTGTTCTCGCTCATCGGCCCCAAAAAGTACGACGTGCCCTGGAAAGACCTGGAAAAGCAGGGCTGGATCGCCACCGCCGACGTGACCGAGGTCCGCATCAACCTGCCACCCGAACAACGCATGGACTATGCCCTGGCCGAGCCCCGCCAGAAATATCGTGTCGCCGCCGCCGAGAACCCGGCCCAGTTTGATGTGTTGGACCAACTCCTGGCCAAACACGCCGACGACCAGGTGTTGATCATCGGCATGTACCTGGAGCAGCTCCAGCAGGTGGCTGACCGTTATGATTTCCCGCTCATCACCGGCAAGACGGCGGTGCGCGAGCGGCGCAAGCTCTACCGCCAGTTCCGTGGGGGCGAATTCCGCTGCCTGATTGTCTCCAAGGTGGGCAACTTTGCCATCGACCTGCCCGACGCCAACGTCATGATCCAGATCAGCGGCACCTTCGGCAGCCGCCAGGAGGAAGCCCAACGCCTGGGTCGCATCCTGCGCCCCAAAAGGAACGGCCTGCTGGCCCACTTTTACACCCTGGTCAGCAAAGACACCAACGACCAGGACTATAGCGCCAACCGCCAGCTTTTCCTCACCGAGCAGGGCTACCGCTACACGATTCTCTACGAGGATGAGGTGGCCGACCACGCGCCGGCGACCCTGGCCGGTGAATTCGTCGAGGTCCGGTCCCGGCACCTGGTCTCTGGAGAATAGCCCATGCCCAGCCTGGAAACCCTGACCGAAAACGACCTGCGCGGCCCGCTGAGCGATCAGAGTCTACGCAAGGCGCGCGGCTACCTGGACTCGATCCACAACCCGGTGCGCGCCGGCCAGGCCCTCAGCGCCCAGGTGCGCGGCACCTATATGTACCAGGTCGAGGTCGAGGTCTCGCCGGGCGGCATCCGCGCCCAGTGCAGTTGCCCCTACACCTGGGGCGGCTACTGCAAACACGTCGGCGCCGTCCTGCTCAGGTGGCTGCAAACGCCCGGCGCCTTTGCCGTTGAGGCGCCGGCTGCCGCCCTTCCCGGCTTTCCCCTGCCCGCCACCCCCGTTGCGCCCCCGCCGACCCGGCGCCCGGACCAGCCGCCGGCCTGGCTGGCCGACCGTTTCGAGGAGCGCCAGCAGCGGGACCGCCAGCAATTGGCCCAATGGTTGGATCACATCACCATCCAGGATTTGCGCAGCATGGCCAAACAGCGCGGTTGGACGTTGCGCGGCTCGCGCAAGGCCGAAGTGGTTGGCCAGGTCCTGGCCGAGATCGACGACGCCGACGACCTGCGCCGGGCCATCGCCGGGCTGGACCGCGAGCACGGCCAGGTCCTCCGTGCCCTGCTCGTGCTGGGCGACGACCAGGTCCGCCCCGAGGACGTGGCCCGGCTGGCCAAGATGTGGGGAGAACCAAAGCGCCACAAGCAGATCGAGACCTACAGCCTCCACCTGGGGGATCAAGGCCTTGCCCTGTCCTGGTCGGTCAAGAGCAGCGATCCCTATTTCCAGATCGGCTTTGTGCCCCCGATTCTGGCCCGCCGCTTCCCGCCGCTGCTGGAGGACGTCGTCCCCGCATCCTGCGACCTGCCGGACGACAGCGTCGCCAGCGGCCTGCAACTGGCCGACCCCTCGGCCCTGGTGCGAGCTGCCGGCCGGCTCATCCTGCTGCTGGAGCAGGCGCCCCTGCCACTCCGCCCGCCCATGCCCCGCCCCCGCCTGGAGCGCTTTCACCGCGAGCTACAAGGTTGGGACTATGACCCGGTGGAACTGGCCCAGGCCGAGCGCGAAGGTCTGCTGGGCTCGCCGCCCGGCCCGGACCTGCCCCTGACGGTGCCGCCGCCGGCCCCGCCCCTGACCGACCCGGACCTGGCCCGCCTGGAGATGACCGAGCCGGACCGTTTTGTCTACCGGTTGGACGCCCAGGCCGCCTACCAGGCGTTTGAAGATGGCGCCGTCCTGGACGACCTCCTGGCCGAGTGGGATCGCCTGCTGGGCATCCCGGTGCCGCAGGCCATCGGCGAGCAACTGGCTGCCTGGTGGGCAGCCTACGGTGGGCTGCGTCTCTACGAAAACCTGACCGTCATCGAGTTCGGCGACGACTATGCCCTGGCCGAGATGAAGGCCGCCACCTCAACTGGACCTGGTCCAGCGCCAACCCGGGCAGTTGCGCCTCAAAGACCCCGATCTTCTGGCCATCCCTCCCTTTTGGACCTGGCCCCAAATCCGACAACAGAAAGCTTGCCTGGAAGCCTGGTCCGGCCTGGAAGCTATGTCTGGCTGGGCAAAGGAGATCAGCCAGTACAGCCCCCGCCCGGCCCATGCCCGCCATGTCGTGCTGGACGTACTGCGCGGTTTGCCGGCCAGCACCTGGTTTGAACTGGAAGAACTCCTGGCCGAAGTAATGGACCGGGACGCCGACTTTCTGCTGGCCAACCACACCTACGTGGAGGACTATCGCGGCAGTTACTACTACGGCCGCTCTGGCACCGCTTATTACTCCGGCTCGACCAAAGACCTGCTGCGGGAATTCGAGTTGGCCGAGCGGCGCTTCACTCAGGAGATCGTGACTGGCTTTTTGCCCCAACTCGGCCTGTTCGATCGGGGAACCATTGGCGGGCAGGGGAATGTGTTTCGCTTGACACCGCCAGGCCAGGCGCTGTTGACCGGCGAGGATGCTCGGCTCCCGGCCCCAGAGTCAGGCAAGCTGGTCGTCCAACCGAGCTTCCAGGTGTTGGCCCTCGGCCCTGTGAGCCTGGCCTGGCTGGCGCGTCTGGACCTGTTCGCCGAGCGACAGCAGGCCGATCGGGGGGCCTTTGCCTACCGCCTGTCGCGAGACTCGATCTACCGGGCGCAGCAGATGGGACTGGAGGTGCCCGAGGTCACTCGCTTGCTGGAAGAGATGAGCGACGTCGAGCTGCCGCAAAACGTGCGCCGCTCACTGCAAGAGTGGGGCGCCCATCACGAGCGGATCGTCTTTCGCAGCGGCGTGAGCCTGCTCCAGGCCGCCGACGCAAGCCTGCTGGCGCGACTGATGGCCGAGCCCCAGACCGCTAGCCACCTGGCCCGCGCCCTTTCGCCCGCGGTGGCGCTGGTGCGCAAGGGCGCCGAAAAGCCGCTGGTCGCCGCATTGGTGGGCCAGGATTTGTTCCCGGCCGTCTCTGGTGTCGACCCGGAGGCCGCCGACAAAAGCGTGCTCGTCCGGGAGGATGGCAGCATCCAGGCCGTCCACGCCGTGCCCAGCCTGCACCTGCGCAGCCGCCTGGACCAACTGGCCGAGAAAGCGGGCGAGGGCCGCTGGCAGTTGACCGAAAAGTCAGTGCGGCGGGCCGGGGGCAGCAAAGGCAAGGTCCTCCGCCTGCTGGAAGAACTGGCCAAGCTGCACCGGGGCACGCTGCCTGCCAACCTGGAAGCCCAGCTCAAGGCCTGGGGTGGCTATTACGGCAGCGCCGCCGCCGAGACGTTGACCTTGCTCCAGTTCCACGACCAGGAGGCCCTGGACGAGTTGCGACAGCAGCCCGAGCTGCAGCCCTATCTTGCGCCCTTTTCGGCCGGCAACCGGGCGTTGGCGGTGGTGCCCGGCGACAAGCTGGCCGAGGTGCAGGAGTTGCTGGCCCGGTTCGGCGTTGCTACGAGGGAGGGGTTGACGGGCTAGAGTTCAGGGGGGTTCTCGCCGGCTAGCTGGTTTCAACGCCGGTCACCGTTGGAATCTAGCGCAAGGTTCGTGCAACCAGACGCCGAATTGGTCTTTTGGCGAAGACCAGAACTCCTGCAACTGATCCCTGTTCCGTGCCGCTAGCGATGTAGCGGAAGATAATGTCTCGCAAAGTGGTGTAGAAGGATCTGACGCTCAAGGGAGCGCTGGTGCAAGCCCTCAGCAACACGCCCCGGGAGGCTTCCCAAGGCGGCACCCAGGATGGCCTCGAGCCATGGGCTTCAGCTTGTGGCCCAACTTGTTCAGAAGTACAATGGGAATCGGCTGCACGGCGCCATCGGCCACAGCGCGCCCCGAGGCCGGCTGGGGGCCGGAGGAGCTGATCCGGGCAGGGCGCGAACGCAAGTTGGCCGTCGCTCAAGCGAAGCGTCGCGAGTCCCATCGTCTATCCACCAGGGCCCGCGTGGCTTCCAAGCCGGCGGAGGCAGGGCGAAAGGAACGCTCTAGCCATCCGAAGGATCCCGTTTCACGCTGAACCAGCACAGCGAGAGGCGCAGGGGATAGCCCCTCTCCCATAGGTTCAAAGGAGGGCAAGATGCCTAACAAGCCCGGCCAGATCTACCAGATCAAAGTCACCCTGAATGGCACGCGCCCGCCTGTCTGGCGGCGGATCCAGGTGCTTGCCAATACCACCCTGCTCAAGCTGCACGACATCCTGCAGATCGTGATGGGCTGGCAGGATTATCACCTACACCTGTTCACGATCGAGGGAATAACCTACGGCGATCCTGCGGACGACGAATTCGGCGACATGGGCACCCTGGACGAAGCCAGTTTCAAGCTGAACCAGGTGATCGATCGAGAGGGGCAACGGCTCGGCTACGAATATGACTTTGGCGATGGCTGGCAACACACGCTGCTGGTGGAAAAGATCCTTCCGCCTGAAGAGGGCGTCCGCTATCCCATCTGCCTGAAGGGCAGTCGCGCCTGCCCGCCCGAAGACGTGGGCGGCGTCTGGGGCTATCAGCACATGCTGGAAGCGATCCGCAACCCCGGCCACGAGGAACATGAGGAATACCTGACCTGGATCGGCGGGGACTTTGACCCGGCAGCCTTTGACCTGGCCGAAGTCAATGCGCAACTGCGGAGCATGGGTCGCGGCAGGAGCACCGAGGCGAGCAGCCCTTGGCCCATGGAGGACGATGAATCGGTCGGGCTGAGGCCCGAGCCGGATGCACCAGGGCCCGCGCTGCTATCAGAAGACCAGATCGTGGCAGAGAACCTGCCGCTTCGTCGCGATGTCATCGTCCTCCTCACCTACCTCCGTGATAACAAGGTCACTGGAACTCCATCCCTCGGAAACCTTACGCTGAAGGCGGTACGCGAGATCTGCGCCCGGCTGGTCGAGCCGCCTCAACTGGAAGCGGTCATTGGAGGGCAGGTTTTTCGCGTGCGCAGCGAGACCGATGTCTGGCCGCTCTACTTCCGGCACGTCCTGGCCGCGGTGGGCGGCCTGGTCACGGGAGGCCCCAGCCGGCGATGGAAACTGACCCCGCTCGGGGAACGCTTTCTGGCCGCGCCTGCCCCTTGGCAGGTCTGGTTCTTGCTGGCGACCTGGTGGACGCGAACCAACTGGGCGGTTGCCTCTGCTCATGGTTTCGAGGACGGCCGTATGCCGCCGGCGGTTGTCCGGCTCGCGCTCACCCATCTGCTGGCCGCGCCCGTGGAGGAGCCGACCTCCTTCGTCCCATTCGCCGATTCGCTGATCCAAGATGCTGGGCTGTACTGGCCCATCGAAGATCGGGACAGCGCCCAGCTCATCCTGCGCATCATCATGGAGCACACGGTGATCAGCCCACTGGTGGATTTTGGGATCGTGCAACCAGAATACGAGCCGCACCCTAGGCTCGGCGCAGGATTCCGCGAGCTCTCCACCTTCCGGATCACCGCTTTCGGCAGAAGGCTCCTGGCGGGGATCCGTGAGGCGACCAGGTAGGAACAGCCATGGACGTATACCAGTGCCATGAGTGGCAGGCGGTTGACCGGCTGCTGACTCCCGAAGAGCAGGCCGCGGTCAACGAGCTGTCCAGCCACATCGAGGTCGGCCCCAGCCGGGCGGTGGTCAGCTACCACTGGAGCGACTTCCGCCACGATCCCAAACAGGTGCTGTTGAAGTACTTCGATGCCTACTTTTACCTGGCGAACTGGGGCAGCCTGCGGCTGATGTTTCGCTTTCCCGAGGGGCTGCTGGATGCCGCCGATCTTGAGCCCTATTGCGTCGATGAAACCATCACCTTCGAGGCGATCGGCCGATACCAGGTGCTGGACCTGGACTTTGGCCCCGAAGACGGTGGCCGCTGGATGGAAGCCGAGGCCGGCCTGGCGCACTTTGTGCGACTGCGCGCCGACCTGCTGGAAGGCGATTGCCGTCTGCTCTACCTGGCCTGGCTGAAAGCGATGACCAGCTATGGCGACGGGGATGCCGATGAAGGATGCGAAGGGGACGCCCCCGACCTGGCCGCTCAGGACCGCGAGCCACCGGTCCCGCCGGGCTTGAGGGAACTCTCTCCGTCGTTGCAGAGCTTTGTCCGGGTCTTTGAGATCGATCCCTTCCTAGTGCAGGCGGCCGCCGAAGCCAGTCCAGACCGCGGGAAGACCCTGACGGCCGGCTACGGCACGCTGATCGGTCGCCTGCCCCGCGAGGAATGCGATGATTTCCTGACGCGCCTGGCTGAAGGCGATCCCGGTGTGGGGCCTGCCTTGCGCAAGCGGCTGGGCACGTTCCTGCCTCAAGAACACCCTCAGCTGGCGAGGCGACGAACCATTCGGGAGTTGTTCCTGCGGGCTGAACAACTGGCCAAGGCAGAGCAGCAACGCCAGGCTGAGGCCGCCCGCCAGAAGCATATCGCAGAGATGAAGGCACTGGCCGCCAGCGAGGCGCAGGCCTGGCGACAGGTGGAAACCCTGCTGGACGCCGGGCGCAAGATCGCTTCTGTTTACGATCAAGCCACAACGTCGTTGGTCAGGCTCGAACAATTGGCCGAGTTCCAGGATACGAGGTGCTCTTTTCAAGCACGCCTGGATCAACTGGCCCAAAAGTATGCCTCGCGGCCCTCATTGCTCGATCGCTGGAGAAAACGCGGTTGGCTTCCAGAGCCAGGGGCTTGAGGTTCAGCCACCCAATTGAGCAGCGGCGGCGAGAAGCGCACCACCCCCTTGGCCCCGTGCATCCGCCAGGCGCGGCCAGGGGCCGGCCTTTCCCCCACGCGGACGTCATCGGTAACAAGGAGATCAGCCCGTCCTTTCCTGGCTGGCTGGCGCCGGACGGCCAGCCCGTCGCGTTCTCCAAGCTCGACGATTACGCGGTCCAGTTCAAGTTCGCCGGGCCCTATGGCCTCTTCATGAGCCAACTCCCCTCCTCCATGGGGCTGTATATCACCCTGTATCCCAAGCACTACCTGCAGCAGTTTCACGCGACGTATACCGAGAAGGCCAAGCTGGATGCCCTGGTCAAGGAGGCCAGCCAGGAGACCTGGGTCAGCCTGCACGGCCAAAAGTTCAACCACCAGACCAACGCCGATCTGCCGGTGATCGCGGCCTGGCGCGTGGTGGTGCCCTCGCCTAAGCAGCCGGTGGTGCTGGAGCGCAACCCCTATTACTGGAAGGTGGACACGGACGGCAACCAACTGCCCTACATCGACCGCGTCGAGCACATGATCGTGGGTGACGCGACGGTGCTCAACATGCGCGCCATCTCGGGCGAGGTGGATATGCAGTTGCGCCACATCGCCTTCGCCAACTATCCTGTCTTTCAGGAGAACAAGGACAAGGGCGACTATCGCGTGCTGGCCTGGCAGAACGCCGGGGGCAGCGAGGTCGGCATCCACCCCAACGTGGCCCACAAGGACCCGGTGATGCGCCAGATCATCGGCGACAAGCGCTTCCGCTGGGCGCTGTCGCTGGGGCTGAAGCGCGAGGACCTCATCGAGACCACCACGCTGGGCCTGGGCGTGCCCACCCAGGTGGCGCCGTTGCCTTCCTCCCCGCTCTATTGGGAGCCGCAAGCCCTGAACCTGATCGAGTACGATCCGGCTCGGGCCAACCAGTTGTTGGACGAGATGGGCCTCACCCAGCGAGATGGCGAGGGCTATCGACTGCGCCCCGACGGCAAGCGGCTGACCCTCGTCTTCGAGTACGTCAAGGGCTGGGGCGATGATACGGTACAGCTCTCGGTCAGCCACTGGAAGGGCCTGGGCATCGAGGTCGTCGCCCAGGAAGAGGCGCGCCCGCTCCTCACGGAGCGGACGGTAGCCAATGAGCACGACATCGTCACCTGGCCGACCCGCTCCGCCTTTGGCTTCATGCCCTTCATCAACCCCGCGGACTTGGGCAGCGGCCAACGGGCCTACGCCGAGCACTATGGCCGTTGCATCGACTTTCTCTGTCGCGCGGCGGGCAGCCTGGGCCTCCCGGCCTTGTGGGATCAGGCCCGGAGGGTCGCCGACGAGGCGGTGGCGGCGCTGTGGGCCGGAGGGTTGTTCCGCGGCCATGTGGGGGAGGACCGCTACGACGCGGTGGATGGCGTGGGGTTCCTGCTGCTCTCGCTCCTCCACCTGTCCACCGGCCGGCCACCCGACTGCTGAGGGCTGGGCTTCTAGGCCGGGGCCGGCTGGGAGTTGCCCCTTCCACGGCAATGACGATAATGGGGGGCATCACGCGCGGGCCGCGCCGGCGGCCAAGAAGGAGGGCGAGATGCACATCGTGGAGCACACCCCCGCGGGTCAGGTGGGCCTATCCGCGTCCGGCCTGGACCAGGCGACGGAGCTACTCTCTTCGGCGGTCAGATCCGGCTTTATCCCGGGGCTGGTCACCGCCATCTATCGAGGGGGCCAACTCGTGCGCGTCGGCTGGGCGGGCGCCCGCAACCCCGATGACCCCGCGTCGCCCGTGGAGCGGGACACCCTCTTTTTGATCGCCTCGCTGACCAAGACCGTGGTCTGCGCCGGGGCGCTCCTGCTGCTGCAGGAGGGCGCCTTCGCCCTGGACCAGCCCATCTCGCTCCATCTCCCCGAGTTCGCGGGCCACGGCAAGGAGCAGGTGCTCATCCGCCACCTCTTCACCCACACCTCGGGGCTGTGCGACCAGCTCCCCGAGAGCCCCGCGCTGCGCGCCAGGCAGGCGCCCTTGGCCGACTTTGTGCGGGCGACCTGCGCCAGTGACCTGCTCTTCCCCCCGGGGACGCGGGTCAGCTACCAGAGCATGGGCATCCTGATGCTCGCCGAGTTGGTGGAGCGCCTCACGGGGCTGCGGCTGCGGGACTGGCTCCACGACCGCCTCTTCGTGCCGCTGGGGATGCGCGATAGCACCCTGGGGATGCCGCCCTCCGGCATGGCGCGGGCTGCCTACAGCCTGCCGGCGGTCTTTCCCGCAGGCAGCCGGGACGTGGGCAACGACTGGAACACCACCTACTGGCGGGCGCTGGGCAACCCCTGGGGCGGGCTGCACTCTACCGCCGAGGACCTGGGGCGGTTCCTGATGCACATGCTGGGCGAGAGCGAGGGCCCCTTGAGCCCCGCCCTGCGCGCGGCCATGACCGCCGACCAGACCGCCCTGCTGCCGGGGATCAGCGCGGAGCAAAAGCTGACCGACCGCTGGGGCCTGGGCTGGAGCCTGGGGAACAAGGCCTTTGGCGACCTGCTCTCCCGCTCCACCTTTGGGCACCTGGGCGCCACCGGCGCGATCTATTGGGCCGACCCCTGCTCGCGGCTGGCCTGCGTGCTGCTGACCAACCAGCCCGCCTTGCTGCGCAGCGCGCCTCGGGAGCACGACAGCCTCGCCGCGCGCTACGGCAATGCGCTGGCGGCGGCGACCATGCATTTGCCCGCCTAGCCCGACACAAGGGGCTCAAGCTGTCCTGCTGACCACGTAAAAGGAGCCGCCAACTTAGTAAGGCCAGTCAGGTCAGCGATCCCGATACCTCCGTCAGGCGCGGCCGGGGGCACGCCCTCTTCGCCATTGGACCGGACGCAGACGGCGGGTCGCGCACCCGCATGAGCTTGCCCCCAGCGGATGACCCCTTGCCCTCACCGATCGCGCGCTCGGTGGCGTGGCGCGATGGCTGCACGCGGCGCTCGGTCCCCACGCCGCTCGCCAGCAGGCCCAAACTGTCAGCATTTCGCAAGCACAGGCTGTTGACAAGGTCAACGGCAGCCGCTAAGATATACACTGTAGACTGGATGTTTGCCCCAAGGGGTGGCATGCTCGAGATCGCGCTGTGGGCTGGGCGAGCCATCCCTGGACCCTCTGCAAGGGTTTGCAGACCGAGCACCGGGAGGCATATCATGCGCGCTGCCCCTGTTCAACGCTGGCTCCTCTCCACCCTGCTGCTTGTCCTCTGTCTCGTCGCGTTGGCCGGCTGGGCCAGCCCAGCCCAGGCCCAAGGTCATCTGCCGGCGGATGGCTCGCCAGCCAAGGGCAAGTCCCCTGCTCCAGACGCCACCGGTTTCGCCGAAGGCGAGGTCCTGGTGCGCTTCCGCGGCTCCGTACCCCCCAGCCAGCTTAACGGCCTGCTCAAAGAGAAGCGTCTCTCCACCTTGCGCCACATCAAGCCGCTGGGGGTTCAGGTGCTCGCCCTCCCCCCAGGCCTGTCGGTCGAGGATGCTGTGAAGGCCTTGCGGGCTCGGCCGGAGGTGGAATACGCCGAGCCGAACTATCTCTACCACGCCCTCGACCTCACCGACCCAGGGCTGGCCAACCAGTGGCCCCCGGACCGGATCGAGGCTCCCGCCGCCTGGGAGATCACGGCCGGCGACCCCGCGGTGGCCATCGCCATCGTGGATACGGGGGTGGATTATCTTCACTCGGAGCTGGCGCCCAATCTCTGGTCCCGACCCAGCGAGATCCCCGGCAACGGCCTGGACGATGACGCCAACGGCTATGTGGACGATGTGCATGGCTGGGACTTTATCAACAGCGATGCCAACCCGCTAGATGACCACTTTCACGGCACCCATGTGGCGGGCATCGCCGCCGCCGCGCCGACGGACAACCCCCAGGGGCTGGTGGGCATCTGCCCGCGCTGTGCGATCATGCCCGTGAAGGTGCTGAACGCCAGTGGCAGCGGCACCCTCGATGCCGTGGCCAACGGCATCCTCTATGCGGCCGATAGCGGCGCCCGCGTGATCAACCTGAGCCTCGCGGGGACCAGTGGCTCGTTCATCCTGGAGAACGCCATCAACTATGCTTGGGACCGCGGCGCGGTGATCGTGGCGGGGGCGGGGAACAGTGGCCGCGACCAGCTCATGTACCCCGCCGCCTACGCCAGGGCCATGGCCATCGCCTCCAGCAACCGGGACGACCTGCGCTCCTGCTTTTCCAACTATGGCGACGGTTACGTCGCGTTGGCCGCCCCCGGCGAGCTGGTCTATTCCACCACCCCACGCGACGCCGCGGGGAATGACACCTACGCCACCTATTCGGGGACCTCCATGGCGACGCCCCACGCGGCCGGGCTGGCCGGGCTGATCATCTCCCAGGACCCGGCCCGCAGCAACGAGCAGGTGCGCGCCCTCATGGAATCCACCGCCGAGGACCTGGGCCCTGTCGGCGTGGACCCCTTCTTCGGCCATGGCCGCATCAACGCGCTCCGGGCGCTGACCGAGGACACCTCCGCGACGGAGCCGCCCGCCGGCCTCTTTGCCGACACCCTCTCCGCCACGGGCTACCCTCACGCGCGCAAGCTCGTGCGCGATGACGATGGCTTGTTGCATTGGGCCTGGCACAGCGTCACCGGCGGGTATCGGGTGCTCTACGCCACCTCGGCCGACGGCGTCGTGTGGTCGCCCGCCCAGGCCGTCTTCCAGTCCAGCGCCGAGACCGGCTCTCCGGCCCTGGCGACGGACGGCGCGGCGCTCTACCTGGCCTTTGCCAGCCGCGAGGGCTCGGCCAACGCCCGCATTTGGTTCGCCCTCAAGCCCGCCGGCAGCGGTTGGTCCGCGCCTGTCCCGGTGCTGGGGGGCGCATTCAACGCGGTGCGGCCCGCCCTCTATCTCGACCCAACCAATGGCCGCTTGCATCTGGCCGCCGCCAGCGATAACGATGGCTCGCTCTATTACGCGGCCTCCGACGATGGCGGCCTCACCTGGAGTGCGGCCCGGTCGATCGACGCCGCCTCGGGCCCCGGACAGACCGCCCGCTACGCCGCGCTCCATGCCGCGGGCGACCACGTCACCCTCGCGGCCCGCACCACCGAGCCAGCCTTTTACGGGCTGATGGCCGTCTTTCGCCTGTTGGCCTTGCACTCGGCCGATGGCGGCCAGACCTGGAGCGGGCCCGTCGAGCTGAGCAGCGACTCGGATAGCGCCGGGGACGAGCCGGGCCTCTCCCTGGCCGGCGTCGGCCACCGGCTCTACCTGGCCTACGCCGCGGGCGACCATATCCTTTTCCGGCGCAGCGACGATGGCCTGGCCTATGGCGACCCCGTGGACGTGGGCGCGGGCCTGTGGCCCTCCATCGCTCAGGGCGAGGATGGGCAAGGCTGGGTGGCCTGGGAGGATGCCGGCAGCCTTTGGTGGCGGCGCTATACCGGCGATGGCTGGGATTCGCCCGAGCAGATCCTGACGGCCAGCAGCCTGAGCAAGACCTATTACCCCAACCTCAAGCTGGGGACCAGCGGCGGGAGGGTGGAATGGGTGGCCACCCACTGCAACGGCGCGCCTTTCCGCCTCAGCTACGAGGGGCGCGCGCTGGACGAGATGCCCGTCAACCCCAGCCTGGCCTTCAGCGCGCCCTCCTACGCCCAGGACGAGGGCGCCGGGCCCGCCATCGTCCAGGTGGTGATGAGCGAGCCGGCGGCGCGCGCGGTCACGGTGGCTTACGCCACGACGGATGGCAGCGCGCTGGCGGGGCAGGACTATACGAGCGCCAGCGGCACCCTGACCTTTGCCCCCGGCGAGACGGTGGCCGAGCTCGCGGTGCCTCTCCTCGACGACAACCGGGATGAGCCTGACCAGGAGCTGTGGGTGACCCTGAGCGACCCGGTGAACGGCCGGCTGGGCGCGCCCGCCGCGGCGAGCCTGACCATCGTGGACAACGATGGCCCGCCCGAGGTCAACTTTAAGCTGAGCTCGGCCTATGTCAATGAGAGCGCGGGCGTCGCGGAGGTCGTGGTGCGCCTCAGCCCGGCCTCCGAGCTGCCCGTGACCGTCGCCTATGCCACGCAGGCGGGCACGGCCACGTCCGGGACGGACTATGCCGAGGCCAGCGGCACGGTGGACTTGGCCCCCGGCGTCACTAGCGCCGCCGTGCGCGTCGCCATCTGGGACGACGTGCTCGCCGAGGCCGACGAGACCATCCTCTTGGCCCTGAGCGATCCCGACCATGCGATCCTGGGCAGCCGATCCTCCTCCACCCTGATGATCGACGACAACGACACGCTGGATTTCTCCACCAGCCTGCGCACGGTGAACGAGAGCGCCGGGCAGGCCGTGGTCACGGTCCTGCTCAGCGCGGCCTCCAGCCAGGAGGTCCGGGTGAGCTATGCCTGCGCGGAGGGCACGGCCACGGCAGGCCTGGACTATGCGCCCATGGACGGGACGCTGGTCCTGGCCCCTGGGGAAACCAGCTACAGCCTGGCCCTGCCGATCATCGCCGATCTCCAGGCCGAGGCCGACGAGACCTTCACCCTGACCCTGTTCGACCCGGTGAACGCCGGGCTAGGCTCGCCGGACCTGGTCACGATCAAGATCTATGACAACGACACGCTCAAATTCAGCCTCAGCTCGGTTAGCGTCCCAGAGGGCGAGGGCCAGGAGATCATCAACGTCCGCCTCAACGCCGCCTCGGACCAGGAGGTGCGCGTGGACTATGCCGCGCTGCCGGGCACGGCCGCGGCGGGCGAGGACTATGTTCCCGCCAGCGGCACGCTGGTCTTTGCGCCTGGTCAAACCGCCCAAAGTTTTGCGGTGACGATCCTGGATGACCTGCTCGCCGAAGAGGCCGAAACCGTCCAACTGGTACTGGCGAACCCGGTCAACGCCGAGCTGGGCGCGCCCGCCCTGGCGGCACTCACCATCGGCGACAATGACGCGTTCAGCTTTGGCGCGAGCGCCTACTCGGTGAAGGAGAGCGATGGGCAGGCGGTCCTGACGGTCAAGCTCAACGGCCCCTCCTCGGTCGAGACGCGGGTCGCGTATGCCACCGCCGACGGCTCGGCCCTGGCCGGGCAGGATTACCTCCCCGCCAGCGGCACGCTGATCTTTGCGCCAGGCGAGACCAGCCGCACCTTTACGGTGAACATCCTTAGCGATCAGGAGGCGGAGGAGAAAGAGACCGTCCTCCTGGCGCTCTCCGGGCCGGTGAATGCCGGGTTGGGCGCGCCCGCCACCGCCACCCTCGCCATCGAGGCCAATGACGCGGTGCGGTTTAGCCTAAGCTACTATAGCGCGTACGAGAACGCCAGCGAGGTGGTGGTCGCCGTCAAGCTGAACGCCCCGGCCGACCGAGAGGTGCGGGTGGACTATGCCACGGGAGGGGGCACGGCGACGCCTGGCCAGGATTACCTCTCGGCCAGCGGGACCGTCATCTTGAGCCCTGGCGAGACGAGCCGAAGCTTGAGCGTGCGCCTGCTGGATGACTCCCTCGCCGAGGCCACGGAGACCTTTGGCCTGACGCTCTCCAATCCGGTGAATGCGGGGCTGGGCTCCCCGTCCACGGCCAGCGTAAGCATCAAGGACAACGACTCGCTCAAGTTCGGCTCCACCTCCTACCTGGCGAACGAGAGCGCGGGCCAGGTCTTGGTCACCGTCAAACTGAACGTCGCCGTCGAGGAAGAGGTGCGGGTGGATTACGCCTGCGCAGGGGGCACGGCCACCGCGAGCGAGGATTATGTCCCGGCCCAGGGCACACTGATCTTTGCCCCTGGCCAGACGAGCCAGACCTTTGCCGTGACCATCTTGGACGACACCCGAGCCGAGGCCGGGGAGACCATCCTGCTGGCGCTCGCTAACCCGGTGAACGCGGGGCTGGGCGCTTCCGCCACCACCACCATCTCGATCACCGATAACGACGCGCTGCGCTTCTCGCTCTCCAACAACTATGTTGCGGAAAACGCGGGACAAGCCGTCATCTCGGTCCGGCTCAGCGCGGCCTCGGGGGTGGAGGTGCGGGTGGATTACCGGACCGGTGAGGGCACGGCCACCGCTGGCGCCGACTATCTTCCGGCCAGCGGCACGCTGATCTTTGCCCCTGGCCAAACCAGCGCGACCTTTGCCGTGACCATCATCGATGATGCCATGAAGGAGAGCAACGAGACCATCCCGCTGGCGCTCTCTAGCCTGGTGAACGCCGAGTTGGGCACCCCGAGCCTGTCCACGCTGACGATCCGTTACAACGACTAGAGCACAAGCCTGCGCCTCGGTGCTCCGCGGGCCGGCACGGCAAGGCGGAGGCCAGCAAGCTGGCCCCCGCCTATCCGATGCCTCACTCCTAACCCATGGCCGCTCTGGGAGAGCGACGCCGCCCGAACCCTGCCGGATGCCGCCGCCCTGGCGCGGCGGGACGGTAGCTCACCCCGCCAGGGCGCGGACGTCCGCCCCATCCAGGGCCGCCTCGTACAGGCGCAGGTCGGATAGCTCGCCGGCGAAGTGACCTTGCGGGCCACCACCAATGCGCAGCGGCTCCAGGTTCGCCAGGTCCAGGACCTGCCGCGCCGGGGCCTCGGAGGAGGCGACCAGCCGCCCGTTGACATAGAGCGACAGCCGCTTCCCTTCCCGCACCGCGGCCAGGTGGGCCCACTGATCGTCAAGGTCGCGATCGTAGCTGGCCATCTGCCCGGCCTGCAAGGCATAGACCCGCCCCAGGCTCCCGTCGGGGTCCACATCCTCCGCGCGGCTGACGCACGAGCCGGTCCCGGCGAAGAGCCGCCCGCGGAAGGTGGTGATCGTCGGCACCCGACGCCAGGTATCGCTCTTGATGTCCCGCCAGCCGGGCTGGCTGCCCAGGCTGCCGATGAGCGTCCAGTGCCCGTCGGACTCGTAGCGGTAGACCTGCGCCTTGGGGATCACCCCGGCATAGAGCTTGCCGTTGTGCACCGTCAGGTCATTGACTTCGTTGCACTCCTGAAAGCCCTCGGGGATCCCCAGCCGACCGGTGTTGGCCCACTGGCCATCCCCCTCGTAACGCAGCACGTACCCTTGCGGCCAGGTCCCGATGTGGAGCTGGCCCTCGTAGACCTGCATCGAATGGATCTGGGTGATGCCAAAGGGCTCGTGGCCGATCACGGTCCAGCGCTGGCCGCCCTCGTAGCGGGCGATGGTGTGATGGGTAGCGCCATAGAGCACCCCGCCCATGGGCATCAGGCACTCGAAATTGTCGCGCTCGATGGAGCCGCAGTCCACCCAGCGGTCGCCCTCCAACATGAAGCACTTGCCGCCACCGACGCGGTCGAGGCTGACATAAAGGTGCCCTTCAAAGCTCGTCATGGAAAAGGCCCGCGGGCTGATCCCATCCGGCGCCCCCAGGTCGCGCCAGGTCTGCCCGCCCTCGTAGGCAAAGATGCGCGCCGGGGCGGGGACAAAGCCTGGTACGATCCCGGCGGACTTGTTCCAGTCCCACACGCCCGCGGCGGCGTGAAGCACGCCCTGGTGCACGCCCATCCCTTGCACCGAGCGGTGCAGCAGGTCGCTCCCCAGCCGCCCGCAGTCGTCCCATTCTTGCCCGCCGCGCCAGCGGAAGACGCGCGCGGCGTCCCACGGATCGGCGGCGTCGGCGATGCCGGCGTACAACTCGCCGTCCATGGACAAGAGGTTAGAGATGAGGGCGTTGGAGGGGCAGGGCTTGCCGCAGTCCTCCCAGCCGCTGAGATAGCCGTCGTCGATGCCCAGGTGGAGGTGGCGCGTGTCGGACATGCCGTTGTAGCCCGGCGAGCTGCCGGCAACGGTGAGATTGATCCCGCAGCGATTGGCGGCGTCGAACTTGGACAGGATGTCGCCGAACGCGCCGCGCATCGGCTGGTCGCAGCGCGCCCAGACGGCGATCGTGAAATCGCCATTGCCCAGCCGCAGCGCCTCGCTGGCAGGCACCACGATCTGGCTCGCGGCGCCATCAAAGCGCGCTACGCTCCCCCGCGTGCCCTGGACATAAGCGATCCCCTGAGCTGCTCCGTCGTTGTGGCCCACAATATCACTGGCGTCGCTCTGCAACGGCCAGTGGGCGATCAAAGCCTTCTCTGTCATGGTGTCCTCGTTTCTATGATGCTTGCGCCAGCACGGCGTCGATCATGGCCCGGTACATGGGGAAGCACTCCTCGCCCGCGCCGCGGATGTAGGGCGAGGCCGTGGGGCTGACGATCAGCCCGCGGTGGTCCGCAAAGGCGTCGCGGATCAGCGCCTCCGTCTCGGCCCGGACCTCGGCGGGAGTATGCTCGTACATGTGGGCGATCTGGATGTTGCCCTCGATGGTCAGCCGGTCGCCCGCCAGCGCCTTGGCCTGCGCCGCGGTGAGGTCGCCCATGGGCGGCGGCTCCACCGGGTGCAGCACGTCCACGCCCATCTCCAGGAAGCCCTGAAAGACCAGGGCCAGCCGCCCGTGGCAGTGCACGTGGACCCGCCCGCCGCCGTCGTGGATCAGGTCGTTGAGCGGCCGGTCGTACTTGACGTTGAAATCCCAAAAGTCCTTGGGCCCGTGGATCGGCGGGGCCACCAGTTCGTGGCCAGAGAGGCCAAAGAAGGGCCCGACCCCCCGCGCCAGCAGATACTTGATGGCCTCCTGCAACGTCTCCATCCGGCGCTGGCAGAGCTCATGCACCACGTCACGGTCGGTGATGGACATGAAGGCCAGCGTCTCGGAGCCGAGCATCCCGTTCAGGTAGCCAGCCGGGTTGGTGCCCAGCCCCACGTCGACGATGCCCGCGTCGCCCATCCGGCGGTCCAGCTCGAAAAAGGACGAGACGTCGCCGCCGACCTCCGGTTTGGGCAGGGAGAGCCAACGCTCGGCGTCGCGGCGATCCTTGATGAAATGCGTCTCGGGGAGCTCGGGCTGGCCGCGCAGGCTGAGGAAGCGCGAGGCGCGGAACTCGCCCGCGGGGGTGTGCAACACGGTGATCTCGCGCTCGAAATCCGCTGAGATCGGCTCGGTGTGGACCTCGGCCCGCACCGTGGGCTCGCGGATGATGGGGGGATGCCAGCCGCGCTTGAGCTCGCTATGCGCGGCCAGGTAGGCCTTGAGCCGGTCATAGGTGGGATCGTCCTCGGGGAAACCGGTGCGGCTATAGACGCCGGGGCGATCCATCTCTTCGTGAAAGTAGCAGCGGCGCAATCGCTCGCGTCGATTCAAGCGTTCTCCTCCTGCGAGTGATGCCAGACCCCAAGGGCCTGAGGGGGCCCTCAGGGTCTGGCCGAATAGAACGGACCCAGCGCCAAGCCTAGCTCGACTTGATGTAGTATTGCTCGGGGCAGGTATTGCCCGGCGACAGCAGCATATAGTCGCTGAGGGCCACCTCGGGCACGTTGCGGAAGTTGTTCTTGACCACCACCACCTCGGGCGGCGAGGTGCAGATGCCCAGCGTATGTTTCTGGTCCTTGTGGACCTCCAGGATCTGGCGGACGAGCTTTTTCTGCTCCTCGGGGTCGATCGTGGACTTGGCCGCGTCAAACCATTCCCACTGCTTCCTCATCCACTCCGGCGGCTCTTCGCCCTGCTTGCCATTCGAGTTGCGCCATGTGTAGAACGTCGGGCCACCCATCCAGTTGATGTAGGGGCAGGTGCTTTCCAGAAGAGGGTTGAAATCGCTGCTGCTGGTCCAGATGCCCATCTCGACCTCGGCAGCCTGTTCGCGGGTGTCAAAGAGCGTCCGATCCTGCTGGGCGATGTTCAGGTCGACTCCGAGCTCTTTCCAGTGGGCCTTGAGCAGCTCGGCAATGGCGCCCCAGGCGCCAAAGACCGCCCCGTACTCGAAAAAGATGGTCAAGCGCTTGCCGTCGGCCATGAGGCGGTAGCCTTCCGCGTCGCGCTTGGTGAGGCCCATCTCATCCAGGTAGCCGTTGGCCCGCTTCGGATCGTACTCGATCATATCTTTGGCGGCTTCTTCCCAGTAGTGCGGCGACGAGGGGAGCGGGGAGATCTGGGTGGGCTCGGTCACGCCGAGGTAGACGGCATCGATGATCTCCTGGCGGTTGATGCCCAGGGAGAGGGCGTAGTGCAGGCGCTTGTCCTGCAGGAGAGCCCGTTTCTCCAAGTCCTTGTAGCCGACGCCGAAGAAGAGCAGCGCATCGGTCACATACCCACGATCCCAAGGCACGATACGATAGTCACCCTTCGCCTCGTTCTCGATGTACAGCGGGTAGTTGTCGAAGGTCGTGTGCCGCAGTTGCATGTCTACCTCACCAGACATCGCGCGCAGGTTGACCTGGTCGGCTCCTTGGACGATCATATGCTCGATGCGATCGATGTATGGGAGCTGGTTCCCCTCCGGATCCACCTTCCAGAAGTAGGGGTTGCGCTCCGCGACCGCTGGCTGTTTGGGCGGCGGGACGGTGACCCTCCAAGCGTCGATGACCGGGTACTCGGGCAGATTTTTCATTGCGGTGCCGGCGGTTCTATTTCCATAGAGCTGGTACCAGAACTCAAAGCCCGCTGCTTTGGCCGCGGCCTCCAGTTTGGCTTTGTCCACGAAATCGGGATGGAACTGCTTGCAGTAGTGCGCCGGATAAATGCCGAAACTGGGGCCCCAGGGGGCAGCCAGCACCTCGATGAAAACGCCAGCGGGGGCGCCGAAGGTGAGCCGCACGTTGTACTCGTCTATCTTTTCCGCCTTGACCGGTGTGCCGCCCGGCGCCAGCCAGACAGGAAAGCTCGGCGCCAGCTCCTTGTTTCCGCAATGCTGCACAGGATACCACAGCATGTCATCGGCGGTGAACGGCTCGCCGTCCGACCACTTCATCCCCTTGCGCAGCTTGAAGGTGAACACCTTGCCGTCAGGCGAGATTTCGTAACTCGAGACCACGTTAGCAAAGATCTCGGTACCCGTATCATTCCAGTGCACGGGCGTGGTCGCCGTCAGGCGGGACCCTAGCTGGATGTCGCCGGCGGATACGGCTAGGCGGTGCCAGGTTCCGCCGTACTGACCGATTCCCTCAGCCACAGGCTGCACCATGGGGTCTTCGGGCAAACGTTCGTCTACGGGGGGCAGCTTGCCCGCCTGGACCAAGCCGGCGAGCATGGGCGCCTCCTTGTACTTCATCTTGACCGGCGTCGCCGTGACCACCTTCTCCACGGCGACCTCTTTCTGTACGACCACCGTCTCTTTGACGATCTTTTCGACGGGAACCTCTTTTTCGATGACTTGGGCGGTTGGCTGCGCGCAGGCCGAAGCCAGGGCGCCCACCGCCACCATAGCGGAAGCTCGCAAGAAATCCCTACGACTCACATCGCTAGCCACGCTCATGCTCCTTTCTCGTGCCTACACATCCAATGAACGAGCCAACCCGGAACCTGCATCACCCCTTTCTATAGCCTAGTGTCTCTCTAGCACCTGAATCGCCCACTGCTTGGAGTCCTCGATGTGTTTGGCGATGATCTGCCTGAGGCGGGCAACGTCTCGGTCCTGGAGAGCCTGCAAGATCGCCTCGTGTTCCGGCTGGACGGTGGCCAATTCCACGGCTTTGGCCTCGTCCAGCTCGGATTGTCTCATGCGATAGAGGGCCCGGATCACCTGCCAGCGCGCGCGCGTCCGATCCCAGAACTCGAAAAGCAAAGGATTCTCGGCCAGTCGGACAACGGCGGCGTGAAAAGCATAGTCCTGCTGGATGTAGCGCTCGTGGCTTGCTGCCGATTCCTGCGCAGGTGCCAGTGCACGCAACTGCTCCACGATGGTACGCAGCTCGTCCAGTTGCGCCTCCGTAATCCGTGGGACAAGCTGCTCGATGGCATAGATCTCCAGGACCTGGCGCAAATCAAGCGCCTTCGTTACCTCGTCTGGGGTGGGGTCGGCGACATACGTGCCCCGGGAGGGGCGCACCTCCATGAGCCCCTCCGCCGTCAAGCGATCCAGCGCCCGGATGAGTGGTGTGCGGCTGACGCCCAGCCGGGTTTCCAGCTCGCGGAGGTTGAGACGCGCTCCGGGCGCGAGCTGGCCGCTCAGGATGCCGCGACGAAGGAGGGCATAGACCTCGTCATTGAGGTTGCTGCGGGTCAACTCTGGCCAATCGCTAGCTTGCATCGTATCCTCGGAGAAGGAAATGTGAAATGCGAAATTTCTCTACACCGCAGTATAGCACACGGGGGCGGCCTTGTCAAAACGGGGCTCGGCTGCACCTTGATCGTGTCTCACAAAGCGGCGTAGGGGGATCTGACGAAGGAGGGTCTGGTGGGCTCCCTCTTGTGGGAGGCCCATGCGGAGTGACCAGTGGATCGGCGCCGTTTCGGTCAGGAGCCGACGGAAAAGTTGAAGACATTCGAACGAGTCGTGAGGCCGTCGCCACTGGAGGCGGCATCAAAGAGCGGGGAACTGGCCGGTTCCCCGCTCCTTCGTGCCCGGGCGCCCAGTCCGAGATGGCGTTTCCCCCGCCTCGACGGGAGAGGCGGAGGAACGCGGTGGGGGCTGGGCCCTCATGAGGACGGCTGGAGACGCGTGCCCATCGCGATCAGCACGGCGCCCAGCCTGGTGAGCAGCGGCTCGCTCTCGCTCTGGCTTGGCTGCGGGGTCTTGCTGACCCGCTCGCGCTCCGCCTCTCGCCTCAGCTCTTCGACCCGCCTGCGGCTGAGGGTCACGGCGTCATCAGGTTGGAAGGGGTACATGGTACCCTCCTTTCTGGCCCAGGGAGCCTCGCGCTGCGGGGATGGCAGCGCGAGGCTCTGCTTACCGGTGCTGCCTCTTGCAGAGGTCCATCTACGCTCTCGCCTGGGCCCCACGCGCGGCCTGGCGCTTCATCTTGGTGCCGACGGCGGTCAGGGCCTCGCCGAGGGCCGCGAGCAGCGGCACCGCGGGCGCCTGCTCACGGTTCCGTGCCAGCTCCTTGAGCATGCGAGCGTCGGCAGCCTCTTGCTGCAGGCGCGCCATCCGCTCCTTGACAAAAGCATCCACCTCGTACAACTCACCGAGCGTCATGTCACACCTCCTGTTGTGCGCTGGCGCTGCTCCTCCGGGCCCCTTGCTCGGAGGTGACAGCCTCTTTGGTTGTTCCTGACCATATCAACGCGGCGCGCGCAACTTTTCCGGCATGGCGAGGGGAGATCTCTGAGGTCGGTGCGGGGTCGGACAAAGAGAGGGGCCAGGTCCAGCGACCTGGCCCCCGGAGTTAGTGGGCCTTGATGACCCTAAAGTTGGGATCTGAAGCATTTTGCGGCGCGCTGGCCGAGTTCAAGGTGGCGTCACGCGCCGCCGGCCCACTGGGGGCTCCCGGCACGTGGCGGGCTGCCACGCCGGCGACGAGCGGCGTGGCGAAGGAGGTGCCCGACCAATAGCCGTAGCCATCCGGCGGCATGCTGACCGCCGCGATCACGCCGCAGCCGGGCGCCGCGACATGCCCTGCGTTGGAGAAGCAGGCCCGGGCGTCGTAGTAGGCGCTGGCCTCCGTGCCGATGACAAAGCCGTAGCGGGCCGGGATCTGGGCGGGTGCGGGGGACTCGAGTCCCCACGAGTCGTTGCCAGCGGCGGCAACGGTCACCAGGCCGAGGCTGTGGGCGACGGCCAGCACCAGCCGCAGGATCACGATGTCGTCCGGCAAGCCAAGGGCCCACCAGTCGATGCTCCCGGATATGCCGAGGCTGAGATTGATGACGCCGCCGACCCGCTGTCGCACCGTGTCCGCGGTAAAGCTGGCCAACGACCGGATCAGCGTAAAAGTGTCGCCCCGGGCATAGTTATCCAGCACCCGATACAGGACGACCTCGCTGTCCGGAGCCACCCGGTGGGCCAGGCTGGCCACGCTCAGGCCGTGCTCGCGGATGTCGAGGCCGCCAGCGGGTGGGGGCAGGATCGCCACGGGCTCCGGACAATGGACCCTGAGCTGCAGCGGCGGGATAGCCCAGGGGATGTGCACATCCAACTCAGCCCCCCAGGCGTCGAAAGGGAACGGCGAGGTGTCGAACACGCCAATGCGACAAGCCCCGTTCTGCCCCTGGACTGGCTCTGTCAGCTCGATCCCGTGGGATCCTTGCCAGACCCACTGCGCCTGAAAGTCTGCTGGTGTCGCCCGCTTGCCGTTTCCGGCGCAGGGGCTTCCCACCGGCGTGTGGGGGCTACCTACCGGGGTATGTGGATCGCCCGTTATAAAGTTGGCGTCGGCCAGGAGGCTGGTCGTCTCGTTGATCTGCTTGACCCACTCGACAGGGCTCTGGTTATCCCGGAGGATGCGGAACACGGCGATGACCCAGGGCTCCGCCCCGAGCCTGTCGACCACCTTGCCACCCCGATCGGCGCCTCCCATGAGGTTCCTCACACGATCGATGGCCGGCGCGTCCAGCGCGGGCAGTTCAACGCGCCAGATCTCCTTCAGCCCAGGGATTCCGCCCATCAGCGAGCCAGGGCCAGCCAGAATCACCTGATCGGGAATGAAGGGCAGCCTCCCAGGATCGGACGGCGGGGGTTTGCCGCCCTGGTCCCCATCGAATACCTTACCGACTGGCGGCAGCTCGCCGCCCGGGCCTCCCCCTCCCCCTTTTTTGCTAACCCGCGGCTTTCTGTCGTTTTTCATCTTGCCCTCTCCTTTTCCCTCAACCAGGCCCAAGCTCGCGGCGTTGGCACGCCTCAGACGAGCCGGGGCCGGAGGAACCCAGGAAATGACCTCACGTCGCGCCGCGCGGCCGCAGCGGGGCGGAGTCGCCCACCAGGAAAAAGGGCGCCCAGAAGTAAGGGTGCGCATAGGCGGCATCGGCGGTGGCGCCGACCTCGACGCCCATTTGGCCGAGGATGAGCTGTTGCTGGGCGTCGCTCAGCGCGGCGGCTTTGTCCCAGCCCTCGGCCAGCCTGGCGTAGAATCGGGTCATCAGCCAGGCCGTGGAGCGATCCTCCACGCGCCATAGGCTCAGCAAGAGCGCCGCCGCCCCGGCATACAAGAAGGCGCGCGTCAGCCCCTGCAGCTCATCGCCGCCGCCGACCACGCTCTGCCCGGTCTGGCAGGCGCTGAGCACCACCAGCGAGGCCCGCAGGCGCAGGCCAAAGACGTCCAGCGTGGTCAGCCAGCCATCCTCCAGGGCCAGCCCCGAGAAAAGCGGGTTATCGGGACGGAACTCGCCATGGGCCGCCACGTGAATGGCCTCGGCCCGCCCCGCGGCCTCCCGCAGCCGCCCCAGGGTGGCCTGTTGCTCCACCTGGGCCTCCGCGCCGAGCAGCTCGGCCACTACCTGCGCCTCGCGCACCGCCTGCGGCAGGAGGCCGCCATGCGAGTGCCCCAACACCACGGCGCCGGAGGAAGCGCCCGTGGCGGGGCGTGCCTCGCGGCAGTAGCGCAGCACGCTGGCCGCGGGCAGGTAGGTGATCTGCCGCGACTGGACGGCATAGCGCTGGCCATCGTACAGGGCGTGAAACGGCAGATAGTGCAGCGCGCCATGGGGCACGACGATGAGCCTGGGGTAGCCCTCCACCAGGTCATCCAGCGGCGCCAGCAGCGCGCCGTGCAGTTGCTTCAGGATGCCGCGGGCCGTGGCTTCCAGCGCGGCGATCTCGCGCGGCGGGCTGGCCGGCACGGCTTGCAGGTTCAGGCGGAGGAGACGGAGCAGCCGCTCGGCGCGCGACAGGGCGCCGGGCAGGCGCCGCGCCACGATCTCGCCCGGGGTCACGACGTAGGCCGCGAGCTCGCCGCCGGAGCCGTCATATTCGAGCAGCGCCGTCTGCGGCGGCAGATAGGGCTGCACCTCCTCCACGCGCACCTGCCATAGCGAGGCGTCACGGGCATAGTCGGCGTTGTGGATCAGCAGGCGGTGCCATCGGTCGGTGATCTCGCGCTCCAGGGCCAGGACGCGGCGCTCCACGACCTGGCGTTCCTCGTCGGCGGCCACCGGCTCATCCGCCCTCTCCTGCTCCCGCGAGATCCAGTCGCGATGAAGGCGATCGCGCTCCCCCCGGAGGCGCAGCAGCTCTTGCACCAGCTCCTGATCGCCCTCGCTGCGGGCCAGCAGGCCCAGGTCGAGGCGATGGGCCAGCAGATCCAACAGCGCGCGGGACTTGGCGCGTTCGACATAGTGCAGCGCTTGGCGCGGGTCGTCCGCGTCCAGGCAAAGGGCCGCGGCCTCGCCATAGACCGCCTGCTTGTCCTCGGCAAAGGCAGCGCGGTGCTCGATCATCAACTGGCCGCGCAGGCGCTCCACCTGGACGATGGCCTGCTCATAGGCCGCCAGCGCGGGGCGCAGCGCTCCCTCCGCCGCCAGGAGCGCGCCGCGCTGGCGATAGCCCTGGTAGGTGATGAAGGGGATATCGCGCCCCTCGCCGATGGCCAGGGCTTGCTCCACCAGGCGATGGGCCGCCTCGCGCTGCCCCTGCTGCGCCCGGGCCTTGGCAGCGACCAGGGCGGCCTGCGCCTCGGCGACGGGCGCCTCGTGCTGGTGA
The DNA here is from genome assembly GCA_012689325.1 of Chloroflexota bacterium. Lineage (GTDB taxonomy): Bacteria > Chloroflexota > Anaerolineae > JAAYEA01 > JAAYEA01 > JAAYEA01. The sequence goes on along the minus strand of JAAYEA010000076.1, from coordinate 1,123 downwards.
AACACGCTGGTGGCGGCCAGGGCCAGGTCCGCGCTCTCCGCGGCCCGCCCCTCCGCCAGCAGCACCTGGGCCGCCTCCAGGTCGGCCCGCGCGACCCAGGCGGCGTTGCCCTCGCGCAGGAAAAGCTCGCGCGCCTCGGCCAGGGAGGCCCGCGCTTCGCCATAGCGGCGGAGCTGGCAGAGGGCGGCCGCCTCGTTCATCAGCGCCTCCCCCACCTCGAAGCGGGTCCCCAGCTTGGCGAACTGGGCGCGGACGCGCCGGCACTTGTCCAGAACGTCGTCAAAGCGCCGCAATTGCAGCAGGCAGTCGCTGATGAACAACTCGACGAGGATGGCGTCGCGGGGGCGCCCGTCGCCCAGGAAATAGTTGCGCACCTCGTCCAGCAGCAACAGCGTGTCGTTGTAGCGCCCGAGGACGAAATAGGTCAGCGCCAGGTTCTGGCGGGCGCGGATGGCCTCGGCGCGCTGGCCCAGGGCATCCAGGGCGGCAAAGGCCCGCTCGCTGGCGGCGATGGCCTCCGGAAAGCGGCCCAGGTTGCGCAGAGCCACCGTCATGTTCTGGTCGACCCAGGCCACATAGGAGGCAACGTCCTGGTCGAGCCCCTGGTAGAGCTGGCGGGCGCGCTCGTAGAGCTCCAGCCCGCGGGCATCCTGTCCCATGCGCACATAGTTGATGGCCAGGTTCACGGTCACGTCGGCGAGGCGGTGCCACTGCTGGTGGGCCTCCAGGACCGCGGCGGCCCATTCGCCCGCGCGAACGGCCTCAGCGTAGCGGCCCAGGCAGGTGAGGGCGTAGAGCTTGCCGATCTGGGAGCGAGCCTGCTCCACGGGGCGCCCGTGGGCGGCATAGATCGCCGCGGCCTCGTCGTAGAGGAGGATGGACTCCTGGTATTCGCCCAGGCCGCCCACGGCCTGGGTGTTGGCCTCCGCCAGCAAGGCCAGCGCGCGGGCCAGCGGGTGGCCGCCCACCTCGGCGGCGCGCCGCATGAGCTCCACGATCTGCAGCGAGCGCCGCAGGTCCACCCGCAGGGCGGCGTCCGCCTCCCGCTTGAGCGCCTGGGCCAGGGCCTCGTCCAAGCAGGCGGCGCGCTCCTCCAGAACACGCCGCTGGGCGGCGGCGTCAG
>JAAYEA010000550.1 GCA_012689325.1 Chloroflexota bacterium | reverse complement strand
TTCGCGGATTCCCGCAGATCAGAACAAAAAAGGACGCAGAGGCTCAATGGCCTCTGCGTCCTCTGCGTCTCGGCGGTGCGCCGATCCTACGGCGTGAAATCGGTGCCCTCGCTCACCCGCAGGATAAAGGCGGCGATGAGCTTGGAGACGTTCTCCAGGTCAGAGATGGAAAGGGTCTCCACGGCGGTGTGCATGTAGCGCAGCGGGATGCTCACCAGGCCGGTGGCGACGCCCGCCCGGGTCAACTGGATGGCGTTGGCGTCGGTGCCGGTGCCGCGAGGGGCGGCCTCCATCTGGTAGGGGATGCCCTCTTCCTTGGCGGCCTGGATCAGCAGGTCCACCACCACGGGGTTAAAGTTCGGCCCGCGGGCGATGACCGGCCCGGCGCCCAGCTTGATCTCGCCCAGCTTGCGCTTGTCCATGTCCGGGCTATCGGTGGCGTGGCAGACGTCCACGGCGATGCCGACCTTGGGATCGACGCCAAAGGCGCTGGTGGTGGCGCCGCGCAGCCCCACCTCTTCCTGCACGGTGGAGACGGAATGGACGGCGGCCTTGAGCGGCTTGCCGGCCAGCAGGCGCAACACCTCGCCCACGGCAAAGCTGCCCGCCTTGTCGTCAAAGGCCCGCGCCACATAGATGTCGCCGCGCAGTTGCTCCAGGCCGTAGGTGTAGGTGATCGGGTCGCCGATCTCCACCAGGGCGGCGGCCTCGTCCTTGTCCTTGGCCCCGATGTCGATCCACATCTCGTGCAGCTCGTAGGCCTTTTTCCGCTCGTCCGGCGTCATCACGTGGATCGCCTTCTTGCCGGTGATGCCCAGCACGGGCCCGTTTTTGGTGTGGATCAGCACGCGGCGGCCGGGGATGATGTTCACGTCAAAGCCGCCGATGGTGTTGAACGAGATGTAGCCCTGGTCGTTGATGTAGCCGACCTGGAAGCCCAGCTCGTCCACGTGCCCGCAGAGGATGACGCGCGGCGCGCCGGCGGGGTTCTTGACGGCGATGCAGTTGCCGTGCAGGTCGGTGCGGACGCTGTCGGCGTAGGGGGCCATGTACTCGCGCCAGAGCTTTTGGGCGGGCTGCTCATAGCCCGACGGGCTGGGCGCGGCGATCAGGGAACGCAGAAACTCGAGCGATTCTGGTCTCATGTCATGCTCCTCAAGGTGTTATTTCGCGACGCAACGGGTATATTCTCTGCAAAATCGGGATTATGGCAAATCATCGGGCCGCGAGCGCGCCAGCTCGTCCAGGAAGCGGCGGTCGGCCTCGCTCAGCTCCTGCTTGTCCAGCAGGTCGGGGCGGCGCTCCCACGTGCGGCGGAGCGCTTCCTGCCGGCGCCAGCGCGTCACCTGGCCGTGGTTGCCGGAGAGGAGCACCTCCGGCACGGCGTGGCCGCGGAAAACCGGCGGCCGGGTGTAATGGGGGTATTCCAGCAGCCCGCTGGCGAACGAGTCGTTCTGCGCGCCTTGCGGATCGCCCAGCACGCCGGGAAGCAGCCGCGCCACCGCCTCGACGATGACCATGGCGGGGAGCTCGCCGCCGTTGAGCACGTAATCGCCGATCGAGATCTCGTCGGTGGCGAGGCGCTCGCGCACCCGCTCGTCCACCCCCTCGTACCGCCCGCAGATGAGCAGCAGCCGCGGCTGGGCGGCCAGCTCTTGGGCTAGCGCCTGGGTGAAGGTGCGCCCTTGCGGCGTCAGCAGGATGCGCGGGACGTCAGGGAGCGGCGCGCCCTCCGGCGACTCCAGCGCCGCCTCCGCCGCCCGAAAGATCGGGTCGGGCTTCATCACCATGCCCCCGCCGCCGCCATAGGGCGCGTCGTCGGTGATGTGGTGCTTGTCGGTGGTATAGTCGCGGATATTGTGCAGCCGCACCTCCACGTCGCCCGCATCGATGGCGCGCTTGAGGATGCTCTCCGCCAGAAACCCGTCAAATAGCCCCGGGAACAGGGTCAGGATATC
>JAAYEA010000549.1 GCA_012689325.1 Chloroflexota bacterium | reverse complement strand
CCGCCGTGGAGCGGCTGGACGACCCGGAGCTGGTCGGCGAGGCGTTGCTGCTGGCGGATGAGGCCATGGCGCCCCCGCGCCTGCTGGCCGCCTCGGCGGAGGCGCTGGAGGCGGGCGCGACGCCGGGACTGCCGCTGGCCCAAGCGCTGGCGCGCTGCCCCCAGGGCCAGGTCCTGCCCGCCCGGATCGAGCGCTACACGGAGGCCGCCGAGGGGCTGGCCGAGCGGTTGCTGGCGCTCTCCCCGCGCGTGGAGCTGGCCCACGCGCCGCAGTCCGCGACCCTCTGGGCCGAGCTAGAGGATCTCCACGCTCTGGCCGACGCGGCGCGACTGGGGCTGGCGGCGCGGGAGGCGGACCTGATCCCCGCCATCGGCCTGGCGGCCAACCGCTTCGTCGCCCAGGTAGCGGCGTCGCTGGCCGAGGAGGGGGAGGCGCTCTGCGTGGGGCCGGGCGAGGAGGCCGCCTTCCTGGCGCCGCTGCCGGTGGCGCTGTTGCCGCTGGATGAGGAGGGGCAGCGCTGGCTGTGGCTGCTGGGGCTGCGGACGCTGGGGCAGGTGGCGGAGCTGCCGCCGGGGGCGCTGGAAGGGCAACTGGGCGCCCAGGGGATCCGATTGCGCGACCTGGCGCGGGGGCGCGATCCCCAGCCGCTGTCGCCCTACCGCCCGCGGGAGGTGCTGCGCCTGGCACGTCACCCCGAGGACCCGCTGCGTTCCTGGGAGGAGCTGGAGCGGCTGTTGGAGCGGATGGCGCTGACGCTGGCCGACCGGCTGCGCGCCGGAGGGCTGGCCTGCCGCCGGGTGTCCTTGGCCCTGCGCCTGGAGGATGGCTCCCAGCGCGAGGGGAGCGTCGCCCCGCGGGAGCCGCTGGCGGGGTCGGCGGGGCTGGCCCGCATCCTGGGCGATCTGGCCCGCCAGGTCCTCCTGGCGCGGCAGGCCGAATTGACCTCCGGCGTGGCTGGGATCGAGGCGGTGCTGGAGGGGGTGCTCCCCGCGAAGGGGCGGCAGTTGGACCTCTTTGCCCACGGCGACGGGCAGAGGGAGAGGCTGCGGGGGGTGCTGCGCGACCTGGCAACCCGCCACGGCCCCGGTTGCTTCTACCGCGTCTCCTGGCTGGACGGCGAGCTGCCCCTGCCGGAGCGGCGCTTTCGCCTGGAGGAGCCGCAATGACCCGCCTGTGGCCCGAGGGGGAGGGGATCGAGGTGGACGTGGATGACGAGGGGGCGCCCCTGTCCTTCACCTGGCGGGGGCAGCGCCGCCGGGTGCAGGGGATCGCCAAGCGCTGGCGGGTGGACGAGGGCTGGTGGCGGAGCAGGGTCTGGCGCGAGTATTTCAAGCTGGCCACCGCCGACGGGCTGCTGGTGCTCCTCTACCGTGACCTGTTGACGGGGGACTGGCGCCTGCAACGCCTCTATGACTGACTATGTGGAGCTGCACGCCCATTCCTGCTACAGCCTGCTGGACGGCGCCGCCTTCCCCGAGGTGCTGGTTGATCGCGCCAGGGAGCTGGGGATGGGGGCCCTGGCCCTGACCGACCACGACGCCGTCTATGGCGCGCCCCGCTTCGTCGCCGCCGCCCAGGCGCAGGGAGTGCGCCCCCTCCTGGGCGCCGAGCTGACCCTGCAGGGCGGCCACCACCTCACGGTATTGGTGGAAGACGAGACCGGCTGGGGCCACCTCTGCGCCCTGATCAGCGAGGGAAGGGCCCATGCTCCCAAGGGCGAGTCGCTGCTGCCCCTGGAGGCCTTGGCGGGCCGCACAGGAGGCCTCATCGCCCTCTCCGGCTGCCGGAAGGGGGAGGTGGCGGCCTATCTGCTGCGCGGCGACCGGGAGGGGGCCCTGGCCGCGGCCCGACGTTACCGCGACCTCTACGGCGCCGAGCGCTACTATATCGAATTGCAGCGCCAGCTCCTCCCCGACGACGAGCGGTTGACCGGCGACCTGGCCGAGATCGCGACGCAGCTGGGGCTGGGCTGCGCCGCCACCAACGATGCCCACTATGCCGCCCGCGACGGCCACCGCCTGCAGGACGTGCTGGTCTGCATCCGCCACCTGACCACCCTGGACGCCTCCGCCCGCCTGCGCCGTCCCAACTCGGAGTATTACCTGAAATCCCCCGCCGAGATGGCCGCCCTCTTCCCCGACCACCCCGAAGCGATCCGCAACACCCTGGAGATCGCCGGGCGCTGCCGCTTCCAGTTGCGCTGCGGCCTGCAGGACCTCCCCCGCTTCCCCACGCCGGGGGGCATCCCCGCCGAGGGTTACCTGCGGCAACTGGCCGAGACAGGGCTGCGGCGGCGATGGGGCGAGCCCTCCGCCCGCGCCCTGGCGCAACTGGAGCGCGAGCTGGCGGTCATCGCGCAGGGGGGGCTGGCCAACTATTTCCTCATCGTCTGGGACCTGGTGCGCTATGCCCGCGAGCAGGGCATCCTCTGCCAGGGGCGGGGCTCGGCGGCCAACTCGCTGGTGGCCTACCTGCTGGGCATCACGCCCATCGATCCCCTGGCCCACGACCTGGTCTTTGAGCGGTTCCTCTCGGCGGAGCGGGCCGCGGCCCCCGACATCGACATCGACTTTCAGGCCGACCGGCGGGAGGAGGTGATCCAGTACGCCTACCGCCGCTACGGCACCGACCACGCCGCCATGGCCTGCACCCTGATCACCTTCCAGGCCCGCTCGGCGCGGCGGGACGTGGGCAAGGCCCTGGGCCTCTCGCCGGAGGCGGTGCAGCAGGCGCTGGCCGTCGAGGAGGCGGGCGACAACCCCGCCCTGGCGCAGCTCCTGGAGCTCTGCGGCCAGCTCGACGGCTACCCCCGGCACCTGGGCATCCACAACGGCGGCATGGTCATCACCGGCCCTCCCCTGGCCCAGCGCGTCCCCACCGAGCCCGCCACCATGCCCGAGCGGTGGGTGGTGCAGTGGGACAAGGAGGCGCTGGAGGAGGCGGGGCTGGTCAAGATCGACCTGCTGGG
>JAAYEA010000548.1 GCA_012689325.1 Chloroflexota bacterium | reverse complement strand
GCATGTACATGCGCTGGTACAGCGTTGGCGTGTTCGCCGGCGCCGCCGCGTGGCCGTACTCGGGGACCAGCGCGGCCTGCTGCCCCTTCCAGCGGAAGCGCTTCCCCGCGACCATGTAGCCGAGCAACTGTCCCTGCTCCATGATCGCGACGCCTGGCTTGGCCAGTTGCGCGCGCAGCGCGTCGCGAATCCAGCCCGAATCAGCCGCCGCCCGCGGCGGGAGCAGCGGATTGGCCTCGCGCTCCCTCTCGTAGCAGGCGAGCCAGAGCGCCAAGGCGGGCTCGAGGTGCTCGGCGGTCAGCGGGACCACGGTATAGGGCATGGCGTTCCTTTCTGCGCGGGCGATCTGGGCCTAAAGCGGGTCCGGGCGCGGCTGGAGCAGCACGCCCTCGCTGCGCAGCCGGCCGCGCAGCAACTGCGGATGCACGCCGCGGGTATCGGTGGCGCCCAGCGCCGCCATGGCCGCCGCCGTGCCCGCCGCTTGCCCGCAGGCCAGGCAACAGACGGTGTTGCGGGTGCTGTTGTGCGCTACCAGCTCCACCGTCATCATCCGCCCGGCCATGAGCAGGTTGTCCACGCCCAGGGGGATCAGCGCGCGGTAGGGGATGCCGTAGGCGCCGCCGTTGCGCACAAAGTACTTGCTGTTGTCGATAAAGCCGAAAATGGCGACCTGGTCCTCGAACTGCTGGCCGCTGGTGGCGTCGGCCTCGGTGATCTCGTATTCGGCGCGGATGGCCCGCCCGCGGCGCTGCCCCGCCGTGGGCGCCGGCCCCGCCGGGTAACACCCCTCGCAGCCGGCGAAATTCTGCCGAAAGATGTCGGCCACCTCGAGCATCCTGGCGCGCAGGTCGATCTCGGCGGCGGTGAGCTGTTCGGGGTTCAGCCCGTCGTTGGGGCCATAGTTGATGCAGTTGCAGTAGGTAATCTCGCGCGGGCGGACCGAGCTGGAGAGGAAATTGCGCGGCGCGTTGGGGACGCCCTGCTCGCGCAGCATGCCCATTCGGATCCCCAGCCGCACCACGTCGGGCTCGCGCATCCCCGGCTTGACGGCGTGGGCCAGTTGGTGAATCATCCCGCGCCGCTCCAAGTCGGCCTCCAGGGCGGCCAGGTCCACGTTGCAGAGGCGGAAGGTGAACCCCGCCCCATAGGCCCCCGGGTCGCCGGGTTGGAAGGTCAGGAACGGCGCGCCGGCATAGGCGGCCACGTCGCCATCGCCGGTGCAGTCGATGTACTGCTTGGCGCGCAGCAGGGCCTTCCCCGCCTTGTTCCAGACCACCGCGCCGTCGATGTGCCCGGCGCTGGAGCGCACCTCGCAGAGGGTGGTGTGCAGCAGCAGCTTTACCCCGGCCTCCTGGCACAGCCGCACGGCGGCCAGCTTGAAGACCTCCGGCTCGACGGGAGTCAGCATGCTGACGAAATCGCCGCCGCGCTCCATGCGGATGTGGCCCATCCCGCCGCCCATCTGTTGCACGCGGTCCACCAGTTCTTGGGCGATGCCCGCCACCACGCGCTGGCGCTCATAGCCCGGCGGCACGTCAAAGATGTTGAAAAAGGAGTGCAGGCCGGTGGCGCCGGTGATGCCCAGGCCGCCCAGCCAGCCCGCTTGCTCCACCAGCATCGTCTTGGCGCCTTGCCGCCCGGCGGCGATGGCGGCGGCGATCCCCGCCAGGCCCCCGCCCAGCACCAGCACGTCGCAAGGGGCGTATCTCGTCTCGTCCAGCTTGGGCATGATCTGCATATGGTCCTCCTCATTTCGCGCGATCCCGGACCTGTAGGGTTTTCCTAGACCCTACAGGTCCGGCTCTTGACTCACTCCCACGCGAACCCCGCCCCCTGCGGCAGGCCCACGCAGCCATCCACCAGCTTGAGCGGCGAATCGGGCTTGATCATACCCGTCTCCAAATAGATGGTGTTGGGGAGGCAGGCCATCACGCTCAGTTGCACCGGGCCGCCGCCATGGGAGGCGTAGGGCTTGCGGAAGGAATCGGCCAGCAGGCCGATCTGCAGCAGGGAGGTCGGCCCGCCGGCGCGGCGCAGGTCGGGCTGGAGGATATCGACGGCGTCGCGCTTCAGGAAACGGGCGAAATCGTAGCGGGTATAGAGGTTCTCGCCGGTGGCGATGGGGATCTCCAGCGCTGCCACCAGCGCGGCGTACCCCTCGATATCGTCGGCGGGGATCGGCTCCTCCCACCAATAGATGCCCACGTCCTGGAAGGCGCGCCCGCGGCGGACGGCCTCGGCGGCGGTGAGGGTCTGGTTGGCGTCCACCATCAGCCGCGTGCCCTCGCCGATCACCTCGCGCACCACCTGGATGCGGTGCAGGTCCTCGGCCAGGGTGGGGTAGCCGACCTTGATCTTGACGGCGTGAAAGCCCTGCTCCACCGCCTGGGCGCAGATGCGCTGCACCTCCTCGTCGCCATAGTTGAGCCAGCCGACCATGGCATAGGCCGGGATCTGGTCGCGGACCGCGCCCCAGAGCTGCCAGCAGGGCACGCCCCGCGCCTTGCCCACGCAATCCCAGAGCGCCGTGTCCAACGCGGCGACGCCAAAGGTGACCAGCCCAGCCGAGCCGTGATATTCCGTCTCGCGCAACATCTCTTGGTGGATGTGGCGCACGAACCGCAGGTCCTGGCCCAGCACCACGGGCTTGAGCTCGTGCTCGATGACCGCGGCCAGGGCGTCGGGCGCGCCGGCGATGCGGCCAAACCCGGCCTCGCCCGTGCCCACGATCCCCTCGTCGGTCTCGACCCGGACGGTGACGCCGCCCGAGCCGGGCAGCGCCTGCAGGGCGTCACGCCGGGGGCGGCGCTCCCCGCTGACGTG
>JAAYEA010000547.1 GCA_012689325.1 Chloroflexota bacterium | reverse complement strand
TCGGCGCATGACAGTCGGAGACAACGCGCCCCTTCTGCAAGCGGCCCGTTCGACGAGAGGACGTACACGACGGGCTCAAGCCTATGTGTAGTGCCATCGTCTCCACAAACGCCGATTACGCAGTCTCGTAGTATCCGGCCACGTTAGGCCACAGTTTTGTCATGCCGCGGCGATCTGTGAGCTACTTGGTCATTCCGAGCGAAGCGAGGAGTCTCACCGCCGCGCGGCGCGAGACTCCTCGGCGCAAGAAGCGCGCCAAGGGCCCCCCACCGCCCGTCGTAACCTGGTTGGCCGAGGCGCCGCAGGGTGTCCCGTTTACGGGGAAGCGATCTTGCGCTTGATCGCGTACGCGATGGCCTCCGCCCGGCTGGAGACCCCCAGCTTGGCGAGGATATGGCTGATGTGGGCCTTGGCGGTGGCGATGCTGATGACCAGGGCCTCGGCGATCTGCTGGTTGCTCTGACCCTGCACGACCAGGTTCAACACCTCCCGCTCGCGCTCCGTTAGGTCCACCAGCGGGTCCTTCGTGCCGCGCGTCGCCTGCACCAGCACCCTGGCGGCCTCAGGGGAGAGCGTCGATCTGCCCAAAGCGGCATCCCTGATCGCCTTGACCAGCTCGTCCGAGGTGACGTTCTTGAGCAGATAGCTGATCGCTCCCGCGGCCAGCACGCCATGGACCAGCTTTTCCTCGTCAAAGCTGGTCATGGCGATGACCTTGATGTCCGGGCATTCCTCCAGGATGGCCCGGGTGGCCGCGATGCCGTCCATCTCGGGCATCAGCAGGTCCATCAGGATCACGTCCGGCTTCTTTTGGCGGCACAGACGGACAGCCTCCAGGCCGTTCTTGGCCTCGCCCACCAATTGCAGATCCTCGTAGGCGCTCAGACAGGTGGCCAGGCCGCTGCGCACCACGTTATGGTCATCCACCAACATGACGCGGATCATCTGAGGAGCCTGGGAAGCGTTCATCGGTTCAGTCCCTCCCTGCCGATCGCCAGTCCAGCGTCACCGTGGTGCCCTGGCCCACCCGGCTATCGACCTTCAAGCAAGCCCCAATCGAGCCAGCCCGCTCGCGCATGATCGAGAGTCCCAGGTGGCCAGGCTGCACGGCGTCGGGCTCGAAACCCAGCCCGTCGTCCTTGATGTACAAGCTCATCTGCTCGGGCTGACACTCCAAGCGGATCTCCACCTGGCGGGCGCCTGAGTGCTTGGCGATGTTGTTCAGCGCTTCCTGGGCGACCCGGTAGAAGACCAGCTTGGCCTCAAGAGTCAAGTCGCAATCTCCGTAGATCGCCAGGGAGAGCGGGACGCGGACGCGGCCAATGAAGGCGTCGGCCAGTTGGGTGAGCAGCGATTTGAGCTCAGCCCGCTCCAGGGCTTCGGGGCGCATCTCCAGCAACATGGTCCTCATCTCGGCCAGCGCGCCGCGCGTCAACTGGCGCAGCTCCTCCAGGTTCCGCAACCCCTCCTCCGGGCTGCGTTGCCAGATCCGCGGGATCACGTCGGCGATGAGATTGGCGGAAAAGAGGGTCTGGGTGACGGCATCGTGAAGCTCGCGAGCGAGGCGATTCCGCTCCGCCGCGGTGGCGGCGAGCATCTCAGCGAAGGAGGGTGTCCATGAGCACGTGGATCTCCGTGCCATATGGCGGCAAAGGCGCCCGATTCGACGCGCAGGAGTTGGTCGAGCACGTTGCCCGGTTGACGGTGTGAGGCAGGGCGGCGGCGGGAGTAAGCGCGACCGGAACGGTCGTTCGCGACCGGGACCGTTGTTCGCGCTTGCGACGGCCAAATGACGAGGGGGCGGGCGCGCTCGTCCCGGGCGCGCCCGCCCCCTCTTGTGATACTACACGTGCGCTTCAGGGTTCTCCCAGTAATACGTTTCGAGGTTCAGGATCGACTCGTCGTTGGTCGAGTCGTCGAGGGGATAGCCCGCCAGGAAGCCCTTGAGGCCGTTCTTGACGATGCACATGGTGGGCGTCTCGCCCAGGAAGGTGGGGTAGGGCAGCTCTTCTGCCCAGATGTCCAGGATCCTGAAAAAGCCCTCGATCTGCCGCTTGCTGTCCGCCGCCGCGGAGACCTCGTTGTCCCAGATGTTCCAGATGTCGCGGATCCAGTGATCCGCCGGCGGCTCCTCGGCGTTGGCGTTGGCCGGATCGACGTCCCAGAAATACCAGGCGTTGGCCCAGATCCGGTCGTCTTGCCGGCCCAGCCAGATCGACGGCGTGGACAGCGGGACTATGGTGAATCCGCCGCCCTCCCAGGTCGCCTCGACGTCGTTGGTCTTGTAGTGCTCGGTAAAGAGCGCGCGCTCCACGAACTTGTAGGTGGCCTTGATCCCGACGTCGGCCAGGTACTTGGAAACCACCAGGATCGAGTCCTCTTCTAGTGTGCCGGTCGCCGTATAGTGCTCGATGAGAAAGCTCACCGGCCCGCTTCCGTCCTTCCACAGGCGAAAGCCGTCGCTGTCCTTCTTGTCATAGCCCGCCTCGTCCAGCAGCGCGTTGGCCTTGGCCGGGTCGTACTCCAGATGGACGTTGCTCAGCTTGGGATAGGACTGGGCCGACCTGCTGAGGGGGCTATACTGACGTGGCGTGCTCATGCCATCGTACAGCAGCTCGTTGAGCAGGTTGCGGTCCACGGCATAGGAGAGGGCCAGGCGCACGTTGCGGTCCTGGAAGAGCGCCCGCACCTTGGGGTCTTTGGCGGTGTGGTTGATGTTCAGGCCCACGTGAGTGCCGGTGACGCCCAGAAAGACCTTAAAGTCGCCCTTGGCCTCGGCCTCCTTGTAGAGCGTAAAGTTGCTAAAGCCCATTCTGCGCGACTGCAGGTCGATCTCGCCGTTCATCACCAACATGGGCAGCGCTTCCTCCCCGCCGACGCGGCGGTGGATGATGCGATCGAGATAGGGTAGCTGCTGGCCCTCCTCGTCCACACCGAAGTAATAAGGATTGCGCTCCATGATAAAGAGCTCCTCATTCATCGTGTTCAGGGGCACCCAGCCGCTGATCCAGGGGAGATCGGCGTTCATGGTCTTTTCGTGGCGGTTGCCAAAGTACTTTACCCAGCTATCGAACCCCTTGTCCTTGTACTCTTTCTCCAGCGCCGCCTTGTCCTTGACGAAATCCATGTGCAGATTCCGCGAGTAGTGCGCCGGCATCCAGGGCTCCCGGTTGCCGATGGGCAGCAGGAACATGGGCTTGGGCGGGTCGAACGCGAACTTGACGGTATAGTCGTCAGGCGCGGTGATGGTCGCCGGATTGTTGTTGGGGCCGCTCACCCAATAGCTCGACGGCGCCGGCTTGAGCTCCTTGTACGTCTCGGTGTTCTGCCACCACCAGAGGATGTCGGTGGTGGTGAACGGCTCGCCATCCGACCACTTCATCCCCTTACGGAGATGGAAGGTCCACTCGGAGCCATCGGCGTTGACCTCCCAGGACTTGGCCACGCGGGGCACCTGGTCCAAGTGGGCGTCGAACCAGACCATGCCCGGCCTGATGAGCTTTCTGACGCCCGCGCCGTCCGAGGGACCGGTGGTGCCCCGGCGGATGGCGCCGCCCAGCTTGCCGACCCCCTCCGTGCTGCTCATGACGCAGGGCTCCTCCGGGAGCCGCTCATCCACCGGCGGAAGCTTGCCGGCCTTGACCAGCGCCTCCAACATGGGAGCTTCTTTGTACTTGACCGGGACGGGGCTGGCCGTCACCACCTTTTGGATAGCGACCTCCTTCTCCACGACCACCGTCTCCTTGACGACCTTCTCGACCGGCACTTGCTTCTCGACCACGACCGTCTCTTTGACGATCTTTTCGACCAGCACTTCCTTCTCAATCACCTGCACTGTGGGCTGAGCGCAGCTCGCCGCCAAGATGCCCGCCGCCGACGCGGCCGTCCAGGTGAGGAAGCTGCGGCGACTGACTTGGCTGGTTGATGTCGTCTTCACTGTGTGCCTCCTTTGCACCGCTTGTTCTGGTAGGTCAGGATGGGTCGATGCGTCGCCTGTTTTTCGATGTGCGCCTCCTCTGCCTGTCAGCGCTCTTGCCGGCGGGCGCAGGAGCTGCGCTCCACGAGATGGCTATGCAGTATGATGTGCGCATGCCCGATCTCGGGATCCTGGAGCTTTCTCCACAGCAGCTCTGCCCCCAAGTAACCCAGGTGGTCGTGAGAAAAGCCGACGGTGGTGAGAGCCGGATAGCCTTCCGGGGAGGGATTGGCGTTGTCCAGGCCGACCACCGAGATGTCCTCGGGGATACGCAACCCCAGCTCGCGGAGGCCCCGCATGACATCGATGGCCACCCGATCGTAGATGGCCATGATCGCCGTCACCTCGGGGTGGCGGGAGAGCAACGCCTTGGCCGCCACCCTGCCGTCCTCGTCCACGGCCACCAGCCCCTCGTCGTAGGGAAGGCCGGCCTGATCCAGCGCGCGGTGGTGGCAGCTCACCCGCGCGGCGAACCACTCGAAATCCATGTTGGCCGTGCGGGCCACAAAGCCGATGTGCCGGTGGCCCAGGGCGATCAGGTGCTCCATGGCGATCCGGGCCTGCTCCTCATGGTCCTGGCTGACGGTGCTGACGGGCCCCCCCGGCCAGCGACGGCTGAGGGCGACGATGGGGATGCCCCGCTCGACGGCCCAGGGGATGAAGGGGCTCTTGCGGTTAACCTGGGTGCCGATGATGATGAGGCCGTCGGTCTGAACGTCTTCCGCGAGGATAGGTAGGCTGATGCTGGGGCGGTCCTGCCGCGCATCGTCGGTCAGGATGGTGAGGTGGATCCCGCGCTCGCGGGCAAAGGCCCGGACGCCATTGACATAGCCCAGCGTGACGCCCTCCGGCTCGTCCAATGGCTGGGTGGTGTGATAGATGAGGGTGAAAGCAAGCGGGGCGTGCTCCGCCTCGCGGCCCCGGCCACCAGGCTCGTAGCCCAGCTCGGCGGCCGCCCGGACGATCCGCGCCTTGAGCGCATCCGAGACGCTGGGCTTGTCGCGGAGCGCCATGGACACCGTGCTCTTGGACACGCCCGCCCGTCGGGCAACATCTTCCATCGTGGGGCTCATCGGGCCTCCTGGCGAACGAACCGAACAAACGAACTTGTTCGCTCTTGTTCGTATTATAACACAGCGCAAGCGCTCTGTCAAGGCCCCAACCCGCTGGCACCTACCCACTTTTGACGACAGGACGCCCTCTGGGTACAAGGTAGTTGTGACGACAACCTATATCCAGGAGGACGCCGATGGTCATACGATACCACTTGAGACTGACCCGCTCTACCCACTTTGCCGTCTGCACGCGATCTCGTCCGCTCTGCCTGATTCGGACGCATAGGAAAGAGCCACAGGCATTGGGGCCCTGTGGCTCTCTCCGGCTGCCGCTCTTGCCTATTGGTGGATCACAATGGAGCCGCCGCCGCTGGGCAGCTCGCTTCCGGTGTCATAGATCAGGGTCTCGACGCCCGCATCCTCCGTCCAGATCCTCATCCGGAACGTGTCGGGACGCCCGTCGGTCACGGAGAGGCTGAACTGGTAGGCGCCCTCGCCGTTGATCGTCCCCTCTCCTTCGCACCGCGCCACGGAGCCCGCCACGACGAGCCAGGTGTAGGAGGTGCTCTTGAGCGCCAAGTCGGCCGCGCCGAACTTGAATTCCAGGTTCCCCTCCGGCGTGGCCGCCTTGTCTTTGTAGCTCGCCACAAAGCCAAAGGTCGCCTTCCCGGCCAGCGCCGGATCGGCCGCGTAGGCGCCCGCCGGCGAGGCGATCCAGCCGCCGCCGGTGACGAAACCGATAGCCGGTAGGTCCAGCCCCACCAGCACCGCATCATGGTCCGAGACGCGGAACGGGTCCGGGGCATAGAGGCCCGCCAGCTGCCCAGCGGACTTGAACTCCATGTTATAGTCCAGCACGGAGGGCTCGTCGGCGTTGATGTGATAGCTGCTCACGCCGGTGACCTGAGGAACGAGGCTCGGAGAGCCCAGCGCGTGATCCAGGTAGCCCCACTGGCCGTTAAAGACGTACGAGTATGCCTGGGGGCCGACGAAGGCATCGATCAGGTTGGTGAAACCGGCGCCCTTGATCAGCGCGACCGGGTCTTCCAGGGCATAGGAGTTGAGGTCGCCCATCAGGAGGATGTCGGGATCGCCGGTGCCGGTCGGGTCCGTGGCGAGCCAGTTCAGCAACTCGGCGGCGGCGTTCACGCGCACCGCGTTGCAGTTGCCCTGGCCATCGCCGGCGTCGGGGGCCTCGCAGGCCGAGCCCTTGCTCTTCAAGTGGTTGATGTCGACGATGAAGGCGGCGCCCGGGCTCTTTACCTGGAAGGCCTGGGCCAGCGAGGGGCGATTGCGAGGCTCGCTGTCGCCGCCGTTGACAAAGGCCACGGTGTTCAGGGCCGCGGTCCGGCCGATGGGGGTGACGACCGCCGGCTTGTACAACAGGCTCACCTTGATGCCGTCGGTGCCCAGGGCGTTGAGCTGCCCGGTGCGCGCATCCACGTCGATGAAGGCGTAGGTGCCGGGCGCGGTGGCCTCGTTCAGCCTGTCCACGAGGAACTGCAGCGCGCTCTCCGGCCCGTAGCCGTCGTTCTCCAGCTCGTTGACGCCCAGCACGTCAGGATCCATCGCCAGGATCGCCGCGACGGTCTTGGGCCACTGGCGGGCGAATTCGGCTGCGTTGTAGGCCCCCCGGCAGTCCGTGGGCGCTCCCGCCACGCCCGCGGTGCAGCCCGTGAAGGTGTTGAAAAAGTTGAGCAGGTTCATGTCGGCCACCTGGACGAGGCCGCCCACGTCGGGTGCCGATGTCGGGCGCGGGTTGGCGGGCTCAAAGTTTAAGTAGCCGTCCAGCGCACGGACGGGGCGCACGCGATAGGCGTTGCCCGAGGCCGAGTTGCCCGCCCAGGTGTAGTTGAGCACGCCGACGATGCCGGTGGCGGTGTCGCCGCCGCGCAGCGTGTTGGAGGCCGACAGCGGCAGGCCCCCGCGGGCGAAGACGATTGGATCGGGGTTCTGCACGTTCGTCGCGTCGTCCAGGATGATCCGGTTGAGGTCGTTGGCCGCCTGGAGGGCGTTGGCCTCGGCGCCGGGCGCGGCCAGATGGGTCGGCTGCCACAGGCGACCATCCGCCGACAGCACCACCTGCCCGAAGCGCCCCAACTGATAGTGCTCGGTCACGACCATCGTCTGGGGCAGGCGGACGAGCATGCCCTCGTACTGCTCGAGGTAGGTGCTCGAGGGGACCGGGAAGGTGACCTCGGCCGGGGCCACGCGGCCGGCCCCGCAGACGCTGATGAGGCTGACGTTGCTCAACTGGGTCTGGCCCTGATAATCGGCGGCGTTGCCCGTCACGTAGACCAGGTCGCCCAGCTGGACGCTGTCGTTGTTGGCGTTGAAGACAAAGATGCCATCGGAGGTGGCGGCGGCGCCATCCCCCTCGGCGTCCTGGAGGAAAAAGCCGCGCAGGTAGTTGGAGGTGGTGCCGGCGCCGGGGTATTCATAGTCGCCCACCACGATGCCCCGGGTGGTCACGGGCCCGGTGATCGCCGGCGTCAGCCCGCTCCCCTGGATCGCATAGATGGGCGTAAAGGTCCGCGAGCACGGATCCAGGGCGGTGAAAGCGACGGCCCAGTCCGAGGTCAGGTTGTCCGGCGGGTCGTTGGTGTCCTGGTCGGCCACGTTCGCCGCCAGGATCGTCCAGGTGCACTGCTCCCCCGGCACAAAGTCGGCCCCGGGATTGAGCGAGAAGGTGGTGGGCCCGCCGGAGACGCTGGCGGCGTGCGCCCCGCTGGTGAGGCACTGGATGGTGAACCAGTCGCCGCTGACGTTCACCGGCTCGGAGAAGGTCACGCGCAGGTTCGCATTGGCCGGCACCTCCATGGCGCCGTCGGCCGGGGCCGTGCTGGCCACCGCGGGCGCGCTATCGGCGGCCACGCCAGCGGGCGTCAGCGCAAAGTCGTCTATCGCCAGCCCATCGTCGGCGTTGGGAATCAGGTCCGAGTCGACCCAGCGGATCCAGAAGCTGGCGCCGCTGGCGAGGTTCAGGCCGGTGATGGTGAAGCTGAGGGCGCTGCGGTTGGAGGAGGCGTTGCCATTCAGGGCGCCGACCGTGCCGGCGACAACGGGGCTGGAGAAGTCGAGCGCGTCGTAATCCGTCCAGGCCCCCGTGGTCAGGCTGGTGGCGTCTGTGCTCAGCTGCAGGTCCAGCCGGTCCGCCGAGCGTCCCGTGGTGTTCTGCCCGAGCCGCCACTGCTCGCCCGTGTAGCTGATGGCCAGGCTGTTGACGGTCCCGCCCGTGTCGTTCGTGAACTGGGCGCCGACAAGCGGCACCAGGCTGCCGCTGCGCAACCCGCCAAAAGCGCGCTCCGTGCTTCCGGCGGCCCCAAAGCTGTAGGTGTCGCCTGCATTGTCGGATCCCGTGCCGGCCCGGTAGGTGCTGTTGGCGTTTGTGCCGCTTTCCGAGAATGCCCACCCCGCGGGGACGGCGGTGTTCGTCGTCCCTGAGGAGGCCAGGGTGTCGAAATCCTGCGTGTAGGCCGTGCCGAAGGCGGCCAAGCTGATCGAGCCCGCGGCGCGCGCGGGCCTGGCGGGCGGCAAGATGGCCAGGGCCAGCGCCAGGACCAAGGCGAGGACAAGCAGCTTACTCCATGTCTTCATCGTGGACATCCCCCTTTGCGGTGCGAGACCGCGGTTGAGACAGTGCCCCCTAACTCTGGGCCGGGATCCGTGGATGGGAAGGATCACGATCGGCCAGCGCAGTGTATGTCACAAGCCAGGGGCCGGCAAATCCAAGAGGCAGGAGCCGCTTTCGGGCGATCAGCTAGGGGCGGAGCGTTTCGACCATCACAGGGACTTCGACTTTCGAAGTCCCTGGTGTAGACTGTCGGCTCAGCACGACGATTTCATGGAATGCGCGGAAGAGCCTGTTCTCGTCTGACACGAACCTTTCTTTGCGCCCTTTGCGGCTTGGCGTGAGCCCTACACCAACCCCGCCCGGCGGGCGTACTCGAGGACCTGGGCGCGGTTCTCCAACTGCAACCGGGCGACCATCTCGCCCATGTGGTACTTGACCGTCCGCTCGCTGAGATGCAGCCTGGCCCCGACCTCTTTGTAGGCTAGCCCCTGCGCAACCAGCGCCAGGACCTCTAGCTCGCGGCCGGTCAGAGGCTCCCGCAGCGGCAGGTCTTCCGCTGCTCGTTCTGCGCCTGCCTGCTGCCCAAAGTGCTGCAACAGCCTGGCCGCCAGCCCTGGCGCGAGCGGTATCTCCCCCCGCTCCACCGCCATCAGCCGCGCGACAAACTCCTCGGTGTCCAGCGTCTTGAGCAGGTAGCCACACGCGCCGCTCCGGACCGCCTCGAACAGATCCCCATCCTCGCTCGACATGGTGAGCATCACGATCTTGATCTCGGGCATCTCGGCCTTGATGAGTCGCGTGGCCGCCAGCCCGTCGCACCCTGGCATCTGGATGTCCATCAAGACCACCTCGGGGCGCAGGCTGCGCGCCTTCTCCAGCGCCTCCCCGCCGTCTCGCGCCGTGCCGATCACTGGCACGCCGCGCCCGGCCAGCAGGTTCTTGAGCCCGTCCAGGAAGAGCGGATGATCGTCAACCAGCAGCACCCTCATGTCCCCTCCTTTCGCCGGGGAACTCGGACCAGGACCTGCGTGCCCGCGCCGACGGCGGAACGGATCTCGACGCTGCCGCCCACCTCGGCGGCGCGCTCCCGCATAAAGCCCAGCCCATACCTCTGCCCCTCGGCCGTGGCCAACACCGCCGGGTCGAACCCCAAGCCATCGTCCTGAACGATCACCTGCGCGTCGCTTGTGCAGAGCTCCACGCTGACCCGCACCAGATGGGCCTTGGCGTGTTTGCGGGCATTGGTCAGCGCCTCCTGGATGATCCGCAGGAGCTGCGCCTCGACCGTTGGTTCCAGCGCGTCGTCGGCGCCATCGGCCGGGGCGATCAGCTCGGTTCGCAGGCCGTACTGCTGACTAAAGCGTTGCAGGTACTGTTCCACCGCGGCCACCAGGCCCGGCTCCGCGGCAGCGGACGTCTTGGCGCCGAGGATGTACTCCCGCACGTCCGCGTGGGCATCCTGCGCGACCGTCACCAGTCGGGCCAGTTGGGCGTCTGCCGCGGCGACCTGATCCTGAGCCAGCCGGTCCCGGGCGGCCTGAGCCTGCATCTTGACGTAGCCCAACACCTGGCCGATGCCGTCGTGCAGCTCGCGGGCCAACTGCTCGCGCTCGCCCAGCATGGCCAGCGCCCGCTGCTGCTCCACTGCCTGCGCCTGCGCCCGGCGCTGCTCGGTCACGTCGTGCAGCAGGAGGAGGTAGCCTATGGTCAGCGCGCGGTGGTCGGTCAAGGGCGTGAGCGTCAGCGCATAACAGCGGGCCTCGGCGCCCCCGAGGTCGACCTCGATAGGGGCCTCCCCCGCGCCCAGGCACAGCGCGGCCTCGGGACAGGAGGGCATAAGCTCGGCCCAGGTCTTCCCCCGGGCGCGTGCCGCCGCGATCCCCAGGATTCCCGCCGCCGCGGGGTTCAGGCTGATAGCGCGCCAGGAGGCGTCAAAGACCATCATCCCCTCTCGCATTTGCTCGATGGCCGTCCGCCCGGCCGCCGGCAGCGGGTCGAAAAGGCGGAAGCCGAACAGGGCGATGGCATAGAGGCCGAAGGGAACGCCTATGGTGAAAGGGGAGGGATCCCACCTCGTGGCGCCCTGGCCGCCGACGAACTCGAGCGCATGCAGGACCCGGGCCGTGACGTTCCCAACCAGCATCAGAACCGCCGGCCAGCGGTGTCGCGGCGAGCGGACGAACAGCCAGGCGACGGCGATGAGGTTGACCAGCATCAGGCCCAAGCTATAGGCGAACATGGCCCAGAAGCCGGGCCCGCGCAGCGGGACGACCGAGGCGCCCACCGAAAAGCCCAGCCAGTGCCAGTGGTGGAGGTCGTTGGTGAGGGCCAGGGCCAACTCCAAGAGCGGAACGATGGAGAGCAAGGCAAGGGTACGGCGGCTCAGCCAGCGGCCGGGGTCGGCATAGTCCAGGATGAAGCAGGTGATGCAGGTGATCGTGGGTAGCTGCCACACGGCCTGAAACTTGAACCAGGTGATCTTGGCCGTGGGCTCGACCGCCACGGACTCGGCGATTGTGCCAGCCACCCAGATCAGGGCAGACAGGCAGGCGGCGGCAAAAGAACGCGCGCCCGGTACGGCCCGCTTGCGCCAGCTAAAGAAGGCGAGCGAGACCAACAGCCCGGCCGTCAAGAGGTATGGCCATATCTGGGGCGTAAGGGCATAGCTTCCGATCATAATCCGCCTCCGCCAGGCCACGGGCAACCGGATGACTGACAGACGGAGATCGCCAAGCAACCCCATTTTACCCGAAAAAGGCGCTGAGTCAACCGTGCGCACTGCGACGGCAGGAAAGCGATCTCCTTCTGCGGGATGGGGATCGCTCCGCTGTGCTCGCGACAACTTGGCTGCTGCGCCGCGGCCCGATTCGCGTCAAGAGACATGAAAGCCCTGGGGGCTGATGCCCCCAGGGCTCCTCTCAGGCCATCGAGACGCAGAGTCTCAGAAGCTTACTCTCCCGGCGTGTCCGCGCACCGGAAGCCCATGTCATAGTTGATAAAGGCCGGATTCTGGAGGCCGCGGCTCGCGGTGCGGACAGTGACCGCCTGGTAGTAGAAACTGCCCCCGCGCAGCACCTTGTACGTGCCGGATGCCGGGCCCTGCGGGTTCGCGGCAGGCGACACGCTGTAATAGTCGCCCTGGTACCAGTCGCTCACCCATTCTTCCACGTTGCCGGCCATGTCCAGCGCGCCGTAGGGGCTGGCGCCGGTCAGGTGGCTCCCAACCTGGCTGGTGTCGCCCACGCAGTCGCGGATGTTCGCCCGCGAGCAGTCGGCGGCGTCGTTCCCCCAGGGGTACAGCCGCGTGTCGCTCGAGCCGCGCGCCGCCTTCTCCCACTCCGCCTCCGTCGGCAGCCGCTTGCCCGCCCACGTGCAATAGTCCGTGGCATCGTTCCAGCTTGCAAAGAGGACCGGGTAGTCGGCGTAGGTCGCGCTGTCGTAGTAGTGGGTGCGGGTGAATGAGGCGTTGGTAGGTGGCGCTGCGCAAGCGCCAGCGGCGACGCACTCTGCGTACTCGGCATTGGTCACCTCGGTGGCGTCTATGTAGTACGTGTCCAGGGTGACGGTGTGCAGCGGCAGTTCATCGCCATAGAGGCAGCTATCGCTGCTTGCGTCGCAGCCCATCTGGAACGCGCCGCCGGGGACCACGACCATGCCGGCCGGCGCGGGAAGGCATTCCGCCGAGAGCTGGAAGGCCGGCACCACGGCCTGGATCGCCTCCTGGTTAGCGCAGCTCAGCCCGGCGCCCGCCTCGCCTTGCGGCCCCTGCGGCCCCGCAGGTCCAGCAGGCCCCACAGGCCCGGCAGGCCCCGCCTCGCCCGGGAGGCCCTGCGGCCCCACAGGCCCGGCAGGCCCCGCCTCGCCCGGGAGGCCCTGCGGCCCCACAGGCCCGGCAGGCCCCGTCTCGCCCGGGAGGCCCTGCGGCCCCACAGGCCCGGCAGGCCCCGCCTCGCCCGGGAGGCCCTGCGGCCCAACGCTGTTCCAGGTGACCCGCTGCTCGTTGCTGTTGCAGGTGTCCTCTGCGCCGATCATGTGGATCGTCCCACTCGCGTTGTTGACGCAGGCATAGTACATCACTCCCTCGTCTTGCGCCAGGGCCCACCCGGCCCCAGCGATCAGCACCACCACCACCACCGCCAGCCTGGCCAACAACCTCGTCCGATCAATCTGACCTTTCATTTTCTGTCCCCTTTCACTTGACTGGAATCCTGGACCCTTCGCTCGCATGAACCGCTTCGGTGGCCATCCCGTACTCACGTCTGGCCTCCACTCCCTCCCCGCTTCTCCGCGCCTCCGTGCCCTGCCACTTGCTCTGGATCGTGCCCCTGAATGACTTGGAGCAGATCCTCAGTGGTGTGCGCCCGGGCGTGCTGGCCGGAAAGCACCAGGGCCCGGTCGGCCAGCAGGTCAATGCCGATCAACAGGACGCCGGGCTGCGCTCTCCACAGGGCGATGGCGAAATCGGAGGGGGCGGTCGCCAGGTCAAAGAGGACCACGTCCGGCTGGAGGGCGGCCAGGGACTGCGCCGCTGCTGCAGCGGATGCGTCCGAGCTCACGGCCAGCACCCGCAGTCCCGCGCACCCTTGCAGGCTCGCCCCGACGCTCGACACCGCCAGGGAACCGCCGAAAAGCGCCACCGTCCTCAATTGCCTGCCCCCACCCTCCGCTCGAGCCCTCCCGCCTGCCACCACCTCGCTCCTCGACCCGCCTCCAGCATAGCGCAGAGCTCGCGAGGTTACCATGTACCCGGGGTACAGCCCGGGTACAAAAAAGGTACAGTCTCCGGTCCATAGGACACTGTACCCATCCTGCACTTGTTCCCAATCTCACGGCGAGACCGCTCTGGCCGACAAGACAGGTCGTCCCGCGTCGTCGCGCGGGCAGGGCGATTGCATCGAAAGGGAGGTAGAACAGCGGCCATCCTGTACAAGGGGATAGCCGAGGCGGGCAAGCCAGGCACAACGATCTCGGAGCCTTCCTACATGGAGCATCTGCATGATCTGCAGTGACAGGTTCTGCGCGACATCGCCAGGGTGACGACGGGGCGCTGCATCGGGCAAAAACGGCAGGCCCTGACACGGCATTGCATCACCCACCTGGAGGGCAACGCCAAGCAGTTGCTCTCGGCCGTGCGCAGCCATCGGAGCATCGAGGACTCGCTGCCTTGGGTGTTGGATGTGACCTTCGACGAAGATCAGTGCCGGGTTCGCGCGAGTAACGCCGCGCAGAACCTGGCTATCCTGCGACAGATTGCCGTCAACCTGCTCAAACAGAAGACGGCCAAGCTCGGCATCCACAGGCCATGGGTGGACAGGGGCCCCTGCTCCGCGCCGCGGATGTCGTAGCACATCCAGAGAGGATCGCCGTTGGCCACCACCCCACGAAGCCCCAACACGCGGGCGATGGCGCTGCGAGCCTCGCTGCCGACGCGGATGGTGCGCTGTTTGCCGCCCTTGCCCATCACCGTGGCCAGGCCCGAGCGCCTATTCACGGCCCCCGCGCGTAGGCTGACGAACTCGGCGGCGCGCAGGCCAGTGTCCAGCAAGCAGAGGAGGATGGCCTAGTGGCGAGCGCCGCGTACGGTCTGTCGGTCACAGGCCTCCAGCAGCCTGCTGACCTCGGCCTGGGAGAACGGCGCGGGGACGCGCTTCTCCAGCCTGGGCATGGCCACCCGGGGCATGGGCGACTGAGCCAGATCGCCTGCTTCGACCAGCCAGTTGAGCCAGGCCTGGATGCCCCGGGCGTGGGCGTGCTGCGTGGTGTCCTGGAGGCCGCGGCGCTGCAGGCCGACGAGGTAGGCGCGGAGGTGGGGGTGATCTGGGCCACATCGGGGATGCCCTGCGGGATCAACCGCCGGGAAGTGGCCCGTGGGCTACTGGTAGCGCAACAGGGCCTTGGGCGTGCAACGCGCCACTTCCCGTCCAACAGAAGGACACCGCCCGCGGTCGCCGGGGGAGGACCGAGGCATTCGTATAGGATGCGTGGCCAATAAAAAACGCCTCCGGTCTTGGCGCCACAATCTCTTGCAGCGCAGGGACCGAAGGCATGCCACCGGTAGTAGGAGCGGGTGATGGGATTCGAACCCACGACATTCTGCTTGGGAATCAGAGTCCCCGTCAAATCGCCCCGCACCACAACCTGTAGTATGTATCTGATCGGTATACTACTACCTGTTGTGTTTTCCGCTTTGCAGCATAAGATGCTCAGCAAAGCGAGCCAATAATCTTGATCACATTGTACCACAGGTGCTCACTGGTGCAAATGGCAGCTTGGTTCCTGCGCATCCCCCAGAAGATGTCCCCTGCATGCTTTCGATTCTCACGAGCTCGCGGGGTCGGAGGTTTTTCCAGCCTCGCGAGCCGTCTCGATCTCTCAGCAGCCTCCGGCCACGGCTCAGGCAGGTCCAGCTTCTTGGTGTGACTCAGTTGGAACTGGAGAACCCTCGTAATCGAATTGGCATCCCGTTCACGAGAGGATTCCTCGGCACGGAATGCCGCGACCGACTCGCGCGGGCGATTCGCCACCGGGCACAAGGTCGCCAACCAGCTCGGCCAATGCACGGCGGGGCGTGGGTGGCGTTGTGAACCAGCACAATGCCGAGTGGCTGCACGACATCGTCGGCCGCATGACGCCGCGAGACCAGCCCGAAAGGCGAGACGAGCAGGCTCAGACTGATCCCTATCGCAAGTTGGTTGAGGCGCGCCAGGCCGAAGAACTGGCGCATCATCGATCCTGCCCACTGGCGTCACGGCACCAGCCGCTTCTGGCGGGCCGTTAACAAAGCGATGCGTTTCTCCGTTTCCGGGTGACCTGGTGTCAATTGCGATGCGAGTGCCCAGTGAGCCTTGGTCGACCTCTGGGATGGGGCTGCGCTGAGTCACTCGGCATTCCTGACATGCAACGACCAATTCCCAGAAGAGAGATTGCTCTCTCTGATCGAGTCTCACAAGCGTGTACACCGTCTTGGCATCATCCTCAGGGCAGCGCAGACTCCCATGGGTACAGAAACAGCGGGGGGGCGTCGGAAAGCCAGGGCAGTACCAGACCGACAGTCGCACGTGTTGTCTTCATGACGGCTTCACGATACAACACCACCTCCGCTCCGGCATCCGGAAGCCATGTGTCGCCCGTCTGGCTCATTACGATGCTGGCCGCCAGCATTACACCCAGAACCCAGCCTGCGACGCTGGTGAGCATGCTCTGTGCAAGCCGTTGCATACATCCCCGTGCTGAGGCTCGCTTCGCTGGCCCCCACGCGACGGCGAACAGCACCTGCAACCCTAGATAGGCGGCACACAGGCTCAGGGCAAACGCCAAGGCGCTTCTTTGCACGGGCCCCGCGCCGCTCGACAAGGCAGACACCAGCTCGGTTCCTGCCACAAAAGAATTGTGCTGGCAAGCGACAATAAGCGCCGCGTAGCTGAGTGCCAAGCTGGCCACCGCCCCCCGCCAAGTGCCCAGCAGCCCAATGAACCAGAACACGCCTACGAGCAAGAACGGGAGCGAGAACAGAGTGGCATCAGCCATAACAGCCCACCTTCCTGATGACTCTCCTTGACATTAGGGGATCCGAGAGATGACGTGATGGCGCTCAGCTACCAGAGACGCGCTGGGCGTGGGACGCAACAACGAGAACAGCCTGAGCCAGGGAGTTGCTGATACCCGGTACCCAGAATACCTGGGGCTGCAGGCTTCTGCCATCAGGATATCGCACGGTCACGAGTGGCCTCGCTTGTGGGTAATTCTCGTCGCAGCTGAACACGATCTCATAGCCAGACATCTGAATCAACGCGCCCTTGACTCGCCCTTGGGACTCGATCACCTCATAGGAGACCATTTTGATGCTATCCTTGATGCTGGCCAGGGCGGTGCGTTCAGTGTCCGCTAGCGCGGCCTTGCCTTCAGGCAGTCCGGCGGTAGCCTTAGGAGACGCGATCTCCTTGACCCCGTCTTGGCCCGGGTTCTGGATCTGCTCCCTCCACAAGTTGGCTACTTCCTGGGTGAGTCGGGTTGGATCCATTCCAGACGCGGCGACCTGGCCCAAGGTTGCGATGCCGGCCTCTATCAGACCGGCTTGCTTCTCAAGCCGCATCTTCTCCATGTCCCGCGCGTGTTCACGCTGAGCTCTCTCCTCCTCGATGGCCGCCTGGCCGCGCCGGATCTGCTCCTGATACCCCGCTTCGATGACGTGGTTCCTCCATTCGGTATCCACCAGAGCTGCCGCAGCTTTCGCTTCAGCCGTCTTCCTCTCGATCTCGATTAGGCGCTCATCACCCACGGCTTCCGCCTTTAGTATCTCCAGAATGGCTACGCCATCGCGGATACTGGTGACGTGGCCGAAACACTCCAGCAATCGCGCCCGTGTCGCGTCACCACCACCGACGAGTTCGCCGAATGTCTTGGTGCGGATGTACTCGGCCACGGTGCCAATAGCGAGGTTGGTGAGCTCGGATAGCGGGCTCTGCAGCGAGGCGACATGTACCGGATTGGTCACCTCGTATTTGACGGCAATCGTCAGTGTCAGTTGGCGCTGGTCAGATGTCAGTGCTGCGGCGCTCACTTCCAGCGGGGCCGGCCTGAGCATAACACGGCGCACAAACCGTCGGCGCCCGAGCAGCCGCATAAAGTCGGCCATCGTCCGCGTGTGCGGAACCAACTCGCCGTCACAGACTAGGGCCTCGACGCCGCTCTCAACATTCTGCCAGCCAAGAACGCCAAAGAACAACGATGCCTGAAACGCGGGCGAAGCCAGCCCGTTTCCGCCTGGCTGGCGAACCGCCTCAGAAATCGACATGCTCTCCAATTGCCTATTCGTTGCCATAGTACCTCCCGCTAGGTGTGGTCATCCATTGAAGCATGCGCCTGCATCGCGGCGGCAGTGATCGCATCGACCAAGTTGCTCCCCTCTCGCCAGGGAACCGCCACTAGGGCTGCATCGCCTTGGCCCAGCCGCAGTCGCACCGTCGGCGACTGCTCCGGGTAATCATGTGCGCACTCTATCAGAACGGTGAAACCATCGAATTCGACCCGCGCCGAACCTGGCTTCGCGGGGTCGTCAAGGTGCGGCTGGATGTCGAACTGGGTGATGCCAAGTATAGCCTGAATGCGATCCAGGCTCCTTCGCTCCACGCTGATCAGGTTTTCAGCGGCAATCACACCCACAGAAAGGGCCGCCGGCAATTCCTGCGCCGGCTGGAGCACGAGAGCCTGGATCTCTCGGATCGCTGACGTTGCGTCGCCGCCCGCAGCGGCAACGGCCGCGATAGTCCTTACCAGCTCGGTCTGCACATCGAATCGCCGCTGCAGGTGCACCATAGCCATTTCGCGAATATGCTGTCGCTGCTCAAACTCGTCCGTCAACTCGGCCTCGGCTTTCTCGATAGCAAGATCATAGTTCGCCGCGAGGGCTCTGTTCCGTCCCTCTTGCTCGATCAGGGCGCTACTCTGCAGAGCTTCGCGCGTCTGTCGGATGATCTCGATTATGCGCTCATCGCCGGTTGGCAGGGCCTTCAGAACCTCAATGATGTTATATGTTCCACTGATAGTAGGCGACATCTCTATCTGTTGCCTGAGCCGCTGGCGAAGCGAGCCGTCATCTCTGACAATGTTCTCCAGCGTGTCAGAGCGGATATACTCTGCTACTTTGCCCGTGATAAGATTGGTTAGCTCTGACAGGGGTGCTTGGAGGCTTGCAACATAAACCGGGTCGGCCACCTCGTACTTAACAGACACGAGGAGTGTCAATGGGAGTCTGTCACTTGTCAATTCCTTGGCGCTCACGTCGTTGAGTGGTGCGGGAGAGAGCAGGACACGCCGCGCGGTCAACGGTCTGCCCAGCAAACGCATAGGGGAAAGATACACTCGGGTGTCCTGCACCACGTGGCGGGCATCTATGACGAGACACTCCTTCCCAGGCTCCTTGATATGCAACCATCCACCGATACCCAGCCAAGGCAAGCGCGGGGCAAAGGCAGCTGAGGCCAAACCACTGCCGCCGCTTGAGGGGGTTACCGCGTCGCCGATTGGTAAGGCAACTGCGGGCACATTCTCTGCCTGATGCGTGCTGTCCGCATCCTCGGCCCGCATCTTGGGCAACGTGGTGGCGACCCACAGCACCAATATGGCTAGTGCACCAATGAGTAGCCAGGTCGCTGTTGGGATTGCCTCCAGCCACGATCGCAGCATTGCGAACACTGGCCCTGGGCTCTCAGATGACAGCTGGGGCGCGGCCAGGGCATACACTAGCAGAAGCACAAATGCGGTTCGCACAGTGGCGCGGCCAAAGGAAATGGATTTGCCCATTCTCTTGCCCCATCTTTCCTAGAGTGGTGATTGGTTACCCACGGATTGCTCAGTGGGACAAACCCTGAGATCAGAAGCCCTGCAAGGGCTCCACAGTAGTTCTGCAGCAGATGGCGAACCGGTTTTCGGTGTAGCCGCATCGCTCTGTGGATGGCGCCAGAAGCAGAATGCCGGAAGCGGAGCACCATGCTTATCACAACGATCGGAAGGATCGGAAACCCTCCAGCCGCTCAGGGCCACCAACATTGCCCTCTTTTTTCTCGAGATTGGGATAACCCACCCCAGTTGGACTGGGCTGCCAGTCCAGGTCACCCGGCTCTGGCTCTGGTCCCTTCTCTGGCTCTGGCTCCTGTTGGTCCAGAACGAGGGTCAGTTCACCCTCCAGCTCGGCCTGCGGCTCATCCAGCGGAAGATCCGCGTCGCCCTCCAGCTCTGGCTCGTCCAGAGGCAGAGCCATATCGCCCGCCGGCTCTCCAGAAGGGGCTTCATCGAGGGAGTCAGCCTCACCTGCGCCATCGTCGTCTTCCATGGTGCTGTAGTCGGTCACAACTGCGCTCCTTTGTCTCTCATCATCAACGTCTCTGCCACTACGGACATCGCTGTCCCGCTTGGCAGCGGGCGGCTCCACTCCCGGACGTCGGCCCAGCCTCCATCCAGCACATCCCCAGACACAGGATCGCGGCGCGTGGGAACGTGCCGCTCAGGAACTATCGCCAGCGTCCCGTCGGAATACCAGTAGACCGACCACAGAGCCTCCGCATGGCTGTAGACGCCTTCGCCATCGCGGCCCCAGAATGTGAGATCTCCCTTCGCCAGGCCGCAATGTTGTCTCGCGGCCTCCAGTGCGGCAGCCAACTCCTGTCGGTCGGCTTCTGGCACGACGACCACGGGGAGCGCTTCGGCCCAAGCGCCATTTTCGAGGCGCACCATGGTCGGAACATAGAAGCGCCCATTTAGCAGGTAGACATGCAGATTACACAGCACTCGTCGCCTAGGGCCTGCCATTTCACGGCACCTCCTTGATGGTCAACGCAACCCCCTTATCGGCCGCGTAGTTCCTGCACTCGGCAAGCACGGCGAGTTGCTCTGCTGTGGCCTTGCCTGCAGGGATCGCCAGATCTAGCTCGCGCCACTCAATGTCTTCTGGAGCCACTTTGATGGTTACGTCGTCCTGATGCCAGGTGCGGCCCTCGAAATCGCTGAGGTCGTCGATGTAATCGAGGAGAGTGTTTCGAACTGCTGCAGGGTCTTCGGCATAGGACCGGCCAGCCAAATCCATTGTCTTCATGCTCGTGGCAAAGCCGTCTTCAGGCTCGAAATTGTCGATCACGGGATAGTTGCCAGCGATATTGGCCTTCTCCAGGGTCTCGAAATCCCGCCCTTGACCCACAGCCCCCGCTCCCCATATGGAAGCTTGCCCGAGCGCCTCCTCGAGTTCTGCCGAGTCCACAGTCTCCGTGACCACGCTGGCGCGCAGTTCGGCCAGGTCAGCATCCGTATCCTCTGATTCCAGCTCTAGCTCCATCTGCGTAGCGCTGCTAGCTTCGGTGGCGGCCGCAGATGTCACCTCTGCATCTGGCTCCAACCCCAGGTCCATTTGCTCGCCAACTGCTTCGTCGGCCACCGCCCCTGAATCCATTTCCAGAGGCAAGTCCATCTGTCCCTCCACTGTTTCAGCAGTGGCCTCGGAGGAGAAGTCATCATCTTCTTGCCCCCCACACGATCCACCGCATTCCATCCTAGCCTCCCATGCGTTGCTCAGTCCGACCGAAGTGACGCAGTGCCGCTTGCATCTTGGGTGCATGAAGGTTCTGTTCGGTAAGGCTGGCAAGAAAGGCAAGGTAGCAGTACACATGCCCTGGCCCTGCGCTCGACAGACCTAGAGAATCAAGGAACCTCTCAACGGCGCCCTGCATCTCGTCCCATCTTTCGGTCCTCATCAGATCAGGAAGCATATCGTCCCACTTTTTCTGGCTGTCCATGCGCAAGGGGACCTGGCTGCGATATATGCACGGCTGCCAGCAGTACTTGCAGGCCTCGGTATTCCATCCGGAAAATCCGGCACCTCCCTGTTTCGCAGATGCACCAATCGAGAAGGGCACGGGCTCCGCCAGGCTCATCTGATGTCGAGCAAGCTGTCCCTGCATGAACGAGCGCACGGCTTCATCGGAATCGTCAATCACCGGTGTGTCATCAGGGTGCTGAAAGCTATTCAGATAGTCATGGACCTTGATCAACATTGGTCGTCCATTTAGCCCGCGCACGATAGCCTGTCCGGTGGGCAGCGTTCGGGCGTATTCGCGCTGCTGTTTATTCAGACTGAGAATGTCGGCAAACAACTCGAAGCTGTGCTGTTCCTCTAACCAATGCATGATCTTCACATAGGTGTTTCCAATCGCCCCAGAAACGAGTTCGGTTGGGATCTGTTCTGCGATCAAGATGCTCTCGTTAAAGCCACGCACCTCCGCCAGGATGTTGGCAAAGTCTTCGCTCGCCTTGGCGCGAGGGTCAGCCAGGACATCACTACCACCGCTACCTCTGACTGACATCAGCCGGTGGGCCTCTTCAATCAGGGTTATGTGTTGCTCAGGTTGGTCCTCGCGCTTGCGGCGACTTGCGAGGTGCGACGTGAGCGACATGAGCAGGAAGCCCATAACCAGCGCACTATCTTCCGTGCTGCCAATACGGCCAAGCTCCATCACCGTCGGATGCTTGAGGATGTGGTCCCATGAAACGCCCTCACGCACGTTCAGCACATGCCCCGCATTCTGCAATAGGTCGCGCATGCGGATTTCAGACCCTTGGCGGATGTTACCCTTGGCCTCACGGCCATAATCGCGCGTCATCTGCTCAGCGGTCTCGACCAGCAGTTCGTAGTATCTGCACAGCAATGGGGCGGAGGTGCCGGGATCCCCACCCTTTGCCACACGCAAATCTTTGAAGCCCACTTCTTCATATGCCCTGCGCAATGCCGCTCGATAGACGGCGGGCAGAGGATCCCACATGGAGAAGGCCGCGGAGAAGGCACGCATCAGCAGGCTAATGTGGGTTCGCACAAGAATTCCCGGCGGCACCTCAAATGGATTGAAGCGGAGCGGGCTGGTTGTGTCGTCGCCCAAGGTAAAGATCAACAACTGATCACGCACGCTAGGATCAGCTTGGAGCAGGCGATAATCAGGTTTGTCTATCGGATATATCACCAGGAACGGGATCTGAGCAGTGCGCCATAGTTCTGTCAGGAGATAAAGGCAAGTGTTTGTCTTGCCGCTGCCCGTGCTTCCACAGACCAGGCAATGCCGCTTCAGCTGTGATAACGATATGTAGAAGTCGGTCTCAGTCAACGTGCCACGATGGATGATTCTGCCGATGGACACATGCACGTCGCCGCGAATCTTGCTCGCCTGGGGTGTAGCTAGCTCGGCAGGCATGACAAACGGTTCGTCGCGCACACCAATTCCTGGCATGTGTCCGCTCTCTGGCGGAACCGGAAGACGAAAGGCACCTACGGCCTCATAGCTGGTAACCAGAGAGGACAAGCGCCACAGTGCGGAATCGGTATCTGCCCGCTGCCAAGGACGGTACTCCATTAGCTCAAAGTTCTTCCATGCCGTCGCTGCCTCCTCGTCTGTTTTCGGTTGAACTTCTGCCCAGAGCCTCGGCTCTGGCGTCGAGTTGTTCATGATCTCGGAGCCAAGCGCGGCCACCACATCATAGGGGACCTGTCTTTCGCCAAGGATCTGGATTTTGACGGTGAACAAGTGGTTGCGCTGGTTGATGATGGGCTCAAAAGTGCGCCTGATGTCGTCGAACCGCTCGGAGCGATAGAGGGCCAGCCAGTTCTTCGCTTCGTCCGCGCTGGCCAACAAACGCTGGTAGTGTTGCATCATACGGTGAATGTTCTGCTGTTCACTTGGGGAGAGCGTTGTCGGCCGAAGGCAGACGCTGACCACGCACTTCTGCGGCTGCTTCGTAAAGGTTTCCAGGAACCGCGACATGGCGCTGAAGTCAATCGTAGGTCGAAACGGGTGTGGATAGTACCCGATATACTGCTCCTGCGGCGCGTCGTCGGTCCTGCCCAGCATCGGATCACGGTCTTCGTATTTGCGGATCTCGATCAGATGAGGCCGAAGCTCATTGCCCAGCGTGATCGGCCGCAAGGCGAGCTGGAACAGATCTTGGTCAGAGGGAATAGCTTGTCCGCCGACTTGGCCTTCACCAGTAATTGTCTGGAGCGGATAGTTGAACGGGTCCTCCAGCGGAAAGTGGCTACAGAACCTCCTCCACAGATCAACCGCTCGCAGTTCGGCTTCGCCTCTGTTCTCGTGAAAAACCTTCCCGATGAAAAAGATGCGAAGACGATTGAACGGCTGACCAGGCTGAGGGACCGACACGAAACGCAAATCGAACGTTTCCACGGCATCAGACCTACAACTGCTAAGGTCATTCAGGAAGCGAATTTGGCGGCTTACGATCAGCTTGATGCGGCTGGTCTCGCCAGTTATCATGCGTGTGAAATCATCAGACAGGAAACTCGGGACGAAGGGAACAAGAGTGACAAAGAAGGCGTGATAACCTAGCATTGCCTCGTGCGGGTTACGGGAACTGCCATAGCACACGTCGGGGCCTTGTACGTGAACGAATGGTAGGGTTGGTCCCATGGTCAGGCCCCCCAGACGGGCTGAAGAGGCAAATCATGGGTCTTGGCCCAAGAATGTGCCGCCCAGGCGCACCAGGATAGGGTACCGATGCGATACGCCCTGACACCGTCGCTTCTGGCACGAAATCCGCTCATCATGGTCTCCTCTCCGAAGAGCCCGGAAGTGTGTATACTTCAACCTCGGAGTTCGACTCAATCCCCAGCAATGCCTGGGAGCGTACCCACTCACGGTCACCGACAAACCATATTCGACCCTACACCAGCCATTGCCGCGTCTCCATCCCCGACATGCGCCAGATGGGATCCGTGAGGTCTCTTGCTCGTCCGCCTCCCCTGCCGTCGTGCACCAGAGCATCTGCTCGCCCCCGACCTCCTTAGTTGCACGTTTCGGGTTGGCTAGCCTAACTTTTGTGCAACCAGAGGCCAAACTGCTAATAATGGCCAAAACATGAACTTTCAGCGAAAGGCAGCGGCAGTTGCACCGTCCAGCACCTTTCCAGCTTAAGGGACCGACCAGCAAAGACGCTGTGGTCCGTGAACCTTAACAAGCAACCCTGTTCCTGCCAGTTGACCCAGGCCGAGGTGTGCGCTCCGACCTTGACCTGCTCTTTCACCTTCGGCTGCGCCGTGTCCTGCCAGCCCGCTGGGAGCCGGGGACACTGTGTCGCCAGCCAATGCGCCGCCCAGCGCACCGAGTTGGCGGCAAAGACGGCAAACTGCTCCTGTAGGTAGAGTGCGGGTGCAGACCGAACCTTCAGGTGGTGCATCTCGAACACGCCCTTCCCTTCTTTGATGCCCGCCTCGATGGTCTGACGCGCATTGTAGCCATTGAACCAGGCGGTCAGGTCGGCGGTGACCGGATCGGTGCCGAAGTGAAGGAGTGTGGCGTGCTTTTGTTTATCACCGACCCAGAAGCGCTCCAATGCCACATCGAGTGGGTACGGGAGATCACGCAACGTTGTGGCCTTCCAGGCGATCATCTCCGCGTTCTTACCCACCCGCGTCCAGTCACTCCGTCCAGATGCCTGACGCTTGAGCCGAGGTGTCAACCAGTCAGCATACGGTTTGGTGTATACTTCGTAACCCATTTCGATCAGCAGGGCCACATTCTCCCTCACGCCAAACCCCGCGTCCAGCCGAAAGTCCGCCTGGATCGGATATCGGTTCGTGCGGTTGTCTGCCTCGAACTGCCCCAGTCGCTGCTGCAGTAGTGATTCTTGAGCCTGGCAAACATCAAGCTTCACCTTGCGGCGAGCAAGTTGCTCCTCCAGCTTGGGAGCCTTTTTCGCCAGCCGTGCTTGTCGCCGTTCCAGCACACCCAGCTTGTGCCGCGCCCGTCCCAGTTTGCTGTACGGTCGCTCCGGTCGCGGTTTCTCTCGGTATTCTGCTTCGAGGGTAGCAACGCAAGCGCGCTGCTCGTCAATCAGCTGTCGGGTTTCCACCTCTTGAGCCTGCACGGCGGCCAGCTTCGTCTCGATCTCCTGCACTTGCTCTTCTCGGCCCTGGCGTTCCCGGCTGACGCGCTGCAATCGGCCTTGGAGCTGGTCTGTCCGGCGCAAGGGGCGCAGGCCGGTTTTGGCTTCTGCGGCCAGGACCATGGCCTCGACCTGCGTACACGCAGCCGTGTTGCCGGGATGAGGCGTGACCGACAACCACAAGCGGCTGTAGCTGGGACTGTGCAGGCTGACCATTGCCGCCTGGTAGCCCAGCCGAATGGCATCGTCCATGTGGCCATACCCCACATTCGGATAGGTCGTACTGCTGTTGGACACCGGCCGGCCGGTGAGATCGCCATCGTAGCTCAGCCGTCCGGAGAGCTGCAAGGCTTTCAGGACTTCTTCGTCCAGGATCAGCTTGGTGATCTTGTGCAGCACGCTGGTAACTTGTTCGGCCTCTTCCTGTCGGAGAGAAGTGAGCGTACGGCTAACGCCGCTGTAGTCGGCCCTGGCCGGTTGTCCCCAGGCTTTCGCTACGGCCTGATCCTGGTCAATCGGGTGCGCGGACCGGCTCAGATCCTTGAGATACTCCAGGCCGGCCAGGATGGCGACGAAGAACTCCAGGATCTTGGTCTGCGGCCGATGGGTGACCGTCTTTTGGCGCAAGGGCACGCTCTCGATATCCTGGATCAGGCCGACGCTTTGGGCAAACTCGCCCCAGGCAACGAGCATGGCATGGTGAGTGAGTTCGTTGGTCTCGCTGTCGCTCACGGCAGTCCTCCACACAAGGATGCCAAGAGTGTAGCGGAACAGGGTTCAGTTGTAAAAGTTCAGACTTTCGCAGAAAAAACCAATTCGGCGTCTGGTTGCACAAGACTTGCGCTAGGCGCTTCTCCCCTGCGGTCACGGTCAGCACCCGCAAACCACGTGGACCGTAACGCGCGCCTCTACGGCATTGTAGCCCCTGCAACACCGTAGCTTCATACTGCCTGCGGCGCGCCTGCGCAAAGCACTGGAGATACAACTGCTGTGTAGATCATAGACAGACCTGTGAATACGGCAAACAAACCCAAGCGCGCCAATGCCACCCTCAGCCCGAGGCGGCTGCTTTGGACAATGGCCACTGGAGCCCGACCAACGTCGAGGCACTGACAGTGCGGGGCATCGAACCCTATACTGCCACCGGCCGTGACCGCCATCACCAGAGCTGGCAAGAGCGCTTCGCTCAGAAGCCGGAGCCTCTGCTCCAAGATGCGAGCCTGATCGTCAGGATGACCTGCAAACTCGAGACCGACATCGGCAAGCGGATCCATGGTTTGCGCAAATCCACGACGGAGCCAGTCATCGGCATCATCAAGGAAACGCTGGGCTTCCGCCAGTTCTTGCTGCGGGGCCAGTTGGCGGTAGCTGGAGAGTGGTGTCTGGTCTGCTTGGCCTACAACTTGAAGCAGTCGCATGTGCTGGTGAGCAGCTGAGGCATCACGGGATTTGCGGATGAACCTGTTTTCCCTAGACAGAAACAAGGGCGTCCTGCAGTCACCGGTCACACGTGCGCGCGGACCCCCACGGACGGAGCGGGCCAGCCTAACGCACGAGGATCTGGGTAACCACGCCGACGATCGCGCCAAGGAAAAAGAGCAGCCAATCGCGAAAGGCGTCGCCCTTCGCCTCTTTTTCGGTCTGTTGTGCGAAATAGTCGGCAATCACCTGCCACTTGCCTTCGAGCGGCTGCAAGACATCCTTCAGTTCCTTCTCGCGGTGCGCCAATTCGTCTATCCGGTTCTGCAGTGACTCGAAGGACTGCTGGCGTTCCGAGGCCACGCTCGACATCTCGCCCAGCAGGCAGTCGACGTCGCTAGAAGCTTTGACCAGTTGGGTTGCGAGCTCTCGTAGCCTGGTAGAGTACGATGTGGGGGGATCCTTCGGCATCGTCCTGATCGGAAGTCGAATATTGCGAAACGCGGTCCCCATGACGCTGACGACCAGTGCCCCGATCAGGGCCGATATGACCGCACCCCCTAGATAATTCATCAACATGGTCTCTCCACCTCCTCCCCCGGAACCTGCAATGACTCCGTGTCCGGACTGGATCTCCGAACCCGCCGCCAACCTCAACAGCGCCTGCAGACCCAGATACTACCCAATAGGCCACCCGTGCCCTTCATTCGGGGTGCCGATTCCGCCCATCCGGCGCGCGGTGTCGGCCGGATAGGCGATGTCGTGACGTCCGGATGCAAGAAGCGGCGTGACGTCCTTGCCTACCGATCGTATAGGGGCTGATCCCTGCCCAGGCAATAGCAGCAGGCCGCCTTCTGATTCCGCTAATAGCCGGTCTTGTAGGAAAAGATAGAGTACAAGATCACCCCCAATACAAAGGTGATATTGGGCAAGGCTAAGGCCAGGTTGTTGGGCGTGGCCTGCGAGGCGAGCACGGCATAGGTATCCGAGAACATGGTAAAGACCAGGGCGCTAAAGAGGACGATGCCCCTGGCGCCGATGTCACTATCGCGTTTCATGGTCTGGATGCAAAAGAACGCCACAAAGCTGCCGCTCGCCAAGGGCGCAACAATGCTAACCAAATCCTTGATCAACGGCTTGGTGACCTCCAGCGCGGAGGCCATCAAGTCGGGGATGGATAGCCCGTAGGCTCTGCCGCCCAGGTAGATGAGCAGTCCGGCGGCGGCCGCCGCGGCCCGCAGCAGGCGCTCCACGCCGTCATCCTCCCCCGTGATGACCCCCACAATAAAGATGACCATGCCGATGATGCTGGAGACGGCGAGGACGTGAATCAGGCCGAACAGGATCAGCGAAACGATGCGCTCGATGGAACCCATGGCTCTCCTCCCAGACGACAGAACTGGCCTGCTGACGGGTATTCAGCGCACGTGGCGGCGCAGCAGGGCGATGAACGCCAGCACCAGGCCCAACAGCGCCAGCACGATCTGCAAAGCGTAGCGGTCCAGGATATCAGGCCTCTCCAACAGGTACAGGGTGGTCAGGACGCCGGCGGCGCCAGCGAAAAGCGCCCCAGACTTGAGCACCACCCGGTCATCCGTCGAGAAGACGCGGCGAAAGGCGACCATGACGCTGCCAAAGACCAGAACGCCGATAGATAGCGCCACCCAGAACCCCGGCACCGGCCAATCCGCAGACAGCATACGAGCCTCCGCAAGGCACCCCACTTCAGAGCAGTCGAAACCTCCTGGATCGCGCTCGCGGGCCACGGTAGGGAGGCTGCATCTGCAGCCTCCGCACAGGTGCCGGGAGCAGGAACAGCCCGCCGCCTCCCAGCGGCAGCAACAGCATCCCCAGGCAGATGAGCCAGAAACCAAAGCCCAGGCGCGACCCCAGCAACAGCGCCAGCCACTCGGCGCCCAGATCCCCGCGCAGCCCAAAGGTGTCCATCGTCGGAAGGCGCGCGATCAGCAGGATCAGGGCCAGCACCGCCGCCGCGCCGCTGACGCCCATGATCCACAACTCGGCGCTATCCGCGGCGGACAACCATCCAACCGCGACCGCCGCCAACCCAAGCAAGCAGGCTATGCAGGCGAGCCAGAGGCCAAAACGCAGCGGTTGGGCAGTGATGGGCACGTGGCGCAACAGGTCGGATCCCGAAAAGCCGCGGCGAGTCCTCGCGCTGTTCCACGTCTCCTCCAGCTCCACTCGCGCAAAGGGCTGCTCCGCGTGGGCCGACGGCGGGTAGCGCAGCGCCACCTTGGCCTGGAAGGCGGGCACTAGCCTCAGAGCTTCCAGCAGGGGTCCCTTGGCGGCCACCTCTTGGGCGCGTTTCAGCGTCATCTCTGGCGGCAGGAAAGAGATGGCGGGCAACCACAGCAAGCTGGCCAGGGCGATGATGACGCCAGTGACGACGACCACCCGAGCTGTCTCTCGCGTGGGAAGGCCGCTCGCGCCGTTCAGGTGATAGGCCCACAAGCCAGCCAGCCCTAGGACAGCGACCACTAGCCCTACAATCGAGGCTACCATGGCTTCCTCCCGCGCCTCGGCGCGAGGCGTGCTGGGCGCGAGATCACGCCTGAAGGCCCGCCCGCTTCCCGCCCAAGGGCGACGAACTCGACGACGGCGCCTGCCGCCGAGATGCACAACCCCGCCAGGGCCATGACCACTCCCGGGCCCAGGTGCAGACCACTGAATGCCAGCTCGACCCTCTCCCAGAGCAGATCAGGCTCCACCAAAAGATCGAGCGCCGGCAGCATGATCAGCAGGGCCAGCGCCAGCAGCGCGGCGAGCAAGGCCCGGCCCCGTATCAGCCATCCGCTCCAGCTAGCTCCTCCCAGTCCCTGCGCGACCAGGCTCGCGGGTCCCAGCAGCGCATAGGCCAGGACGAGCATGGGGGCAATGGCCGCCTCGGGCACAAGCCGTCGGACCGCCGAGACAGAGTCCATGGCCGCGCTAAGGGAGGCTAGCGCCAGGCCCGGGATGCCCAGGTCTAGCGAGACCAAGGCGAGCACCCAGCCCGGGACATGCTCGTCAATGAAGCGCAACCCTAGGTTCAGCACCCCTGGCAGCAGATCCCAGACCGCCGGCGGAAACAGGTTGCGCATAGGGGAGAAGCGCACCCACTGCGCGCCCAGGGAACTCCAGACCAGCGCGATGCCCGCAAGCGAGAGCCCGCAGGCAGCCAGAACGAAGCCGTCGAGCCGGCCAAAGGTCCGGCGCGCGCTAAACAGCGCCAGCCCTGCCAGGATGACGACCAACACACCCAAGCACATGGCGATGCCTCCTCTCGCAGCCTCTATACCCCAAGCTTGCGCTCTCGCCCGGACCAGTTTCCCTCGGTCGCCCCGCGTATCTGCACGAACGCAGGGGCGATCAGGCCGAAACGCAACTCATGGATTAGTGAATCTTGATCACGCGAACCCAGCCGGTCTTGACATCGCCATCGGTTTTCAGAGACACCCGCACATGATGCTCATTCTGCAGGTAATAGGTGCCCAGGTCGGCAAAGCTGCTGCTGTCTGTGCTCTGGTTGATCGTCACACTGCTAGCGCCCTTGAGCGGGGGCAACTCCGGCCAATCGTCATCACTAACCTTTACCAGGATCTTGTAGTTCGCGTCTGCCGCGCTGCCCTTCGGGACCCAGACCTGGATCGCGAACCAGCCCTGCTGCAACCCCAGGGACCAGACAAGCTCGGTGCTATCCGAATTGGTGATATCCCGAGACAACACCCACAACCCATCGGTGACTCCGGCCTTCCAACCTTTCGGCTCGGAGTTAATGGCCAAGTCTTCGGGGAGGTAGAGGGCCGGCAAGGCAGCGGCATCGTCATCCAGAGCCAGGATGGGCCTCCCGTTCAGCAACTCGGCCCAGAGCCACACCTGGCGCGAAGGATCCTGCGGGAATCGCCCCTGCGCGAATCGCCACTTATCCTCAAATTGGCCCA
The DNA here is from genome assembly GCA_012689325.1 of Chloroflexota bacterium. Classification (GTDB taxonomy): domain Bacteria; phylum Chloroflexota; class Anaerolineae; order JAAYEA01; family JAAYEA01; genus JAAYEA01. The sequence goes on along the minus strand of JAAYEA010000547.1, from coordinate 25,551 downwards.
AGATATCGACTGGAGTCCCTACTCCCATGTCCTGACTCGACGTGTTCCTCGTGTCGTCACTATCGCTCGGAAACATGCGAACCGGGGCGGCTTTAGTTACATTGTCCACTTTCCCCTTTGCTGCCTCCACTGGCACTCCCGGCACCTGCTTGAGCGTCAGGGTGACCAAGGACTCCTGCGGCAGATCGGCCTTGCTCTCCAGGGCCGAAGTGAACCCGGTGAATTTATCGGGTTTGACAACCCAGCCTGGCTCCGTTACGGGGTCGTTGACATACCCGCCACATGCGGCAAGGCCGGCTAGCCCCAGCTCGAACACCTTGCCAGAGGGCTCCCAGGTGAAGTCGCCGTTTGTCGGAGACCTGGGTTGCTCGGTAAGTTTGTCTGACGTCTCTCCGGCCCTCAGCGTCGGCCCTGTCCATTGTCCACAAGCCTCTATCCCCACCACTCTGAGCGTTATCTTGGTCGCGGCAGAGGTCTCTTGCACCGACGACTGGCCACTGCTCGGGAGTCCCTGACCAGTAGGGGTGACTTGCAGCGCCTCTATCTGCGTTGTCAGCCCGTTGATTTCCTTTCGTAGATCTTCAATGCTTGTTTCCAACCGCATGATGTCCTCACCGCCCCCACCCGAGCTGCCCTGTTCCGTTTCGGGCTTGCTCTTAAGGTCATCAAGATCCTTCCGGAGGAGATGGTAGTTCGCTTCTAGATCTCTCAGCGCAGCACCGTATTTGAGCAGATCGCTTTGAAGGTCAGGCTCCTTTGGCGTGGATGTAGGCGCGGACGGGGTGGGTGTTCCCTGCTTGGCTGGCAACAGCCGCGCGCCCCAGCCGGCAAAGGCAATGGACGCCACCAAGGCCACCACGCCGATGGCCAGGATGACCGTGCGCCAGGCCTCGCCGCGGCGGCTGGCCTGGCGCTCCAACTCGGCGCGGAGCAGCACGAGGCGCTGGGCCTCGTCCAGTTCCTTCGCCTGGGCCAGGGCATCTAGTTGGGCATCCAGCGCCGCCGGGTCGCCGCCCTTGCTCCACCAGTTGCTGATCGCCTGAAGGGCCTTCTTCTGAGGTTTTTCGATCATGGTTGTTTGCTCCCGCTTGGGTTGGCTGAAGATGCCGCGCGCACCAGAATTGCCATCTCGGTCAGCTTGGCCTGCTGGGCGGCCTCCAGATCCACTGACTGATTAGCCTCCAGCGCCTTCTTCGCCAAGTCTTCCAGTTCCGCCTTGGCCGCGGCCCTCACCGACTCGGCCAGCGCACCTTTTTGCATAAACCACTCGGCCCAAAAGACAAGCTTGGCGTCCAAGGCGCACTTGGGGCTGGTCAGGGCGTGGCGCAGGCCGTTCCAGCGTTCCTGGAGGTAGCGGACTCGGCCAAGGTGCCTCGAAAGACCCTGCGCGTGAGCTAGCCGGTCTTGCAGCTCTTGCCCGCCCGGCGGTGGAATGCTGGCATCCGCCAGCCCTTTTTCCATCCATCCCTCCCCTACGGCCATGAGCGGCCGCAGGGCGGCTTCCTCGTTGCTCGCTTGATCCCAGATCTCGTCCATGCTCGACCAATCAGCCCCGCCGGATTGATCGCTTTCGCTGCCAAGTCGCTTCAGCAGGTTCTGTACGGACTGGGCCTGCTGCGCCAGCTTGTCGCTGTCTTGTTGGAGCTGTTGCTCGATTTCGCTCCACATCCGTTCTGCTTCGGCGGCGCAATCTTGGGCATCACGATAGTCGGGATCATGCCGCAGCGCCTCTTGGAGAAGCCGCAAGCGACGATAGATGTTGCCTGGCTCTTGACCTTCCGACCCTGAGCGCAGATCATCTGCCTGGTTGAAAGTGAGATTGGCGAGATACTTTGCTGCGCGTCTCTGCTCGATGGCGCCGAGCAGGGCTTGAGGGTCGTCAGTCTCGCTATCCAGATACTCGGGGTCGATAACCAAGTAGCCGATCAGCTCATCTACTCGCCGACGGACCGTCCGCGCGCCCTCGCTGTTGTCCGACAACCAGCTATGGTCGCCTTTGGTCCAATCCATCAAGTGGGCAGCCAGAGGCTCCTTGACCTCTCGATCTACTCTCGCTCGTCCCTTCTGCAGCAGCCACTGGCGCGCCTCGCCATCCAGCACCCGCTCCTTGATCTCATCAATGTCGCGGCGCAACGCCACAGCGTCTGATTTCTCAGGCGCCGCTGCTCCGCTCTCTGTTCTTGGGTCCAAGGACCCCCGAGATTCGTTCGTGGCCGCAGGAGGTCCAAACTCGCCCAGCAGCGCCTCGGCCTCGGCCAGGCAGCGCAGGGCGACGAAGGGGTCGTTTTGCAGGGCCTCCTGCGCCCAGCCCGTCCAGGCCCGGGCCTGGACGACGGCCGACTTGCTCCTGGCGGCCTCCTGCCGGCCCAGTTCGTCCTCCAATCGCGCCAGCGCCGCTCGCGCTTGCGCCAGCCTGGGGCTCGTCTCCGGCAGCCAGCCCACGAGGCTCCCTTTGGCCTCCTCCAAGAACCCCTCTGCCTCTCCCCGGCCGCCCGAGTTGCTCACGGCCTGCCAGAGCTTGGGCAACTCTTCGGCAAAGCTGACCCACCGCGAGAGATCAAGGGCATCGAGCAGCGCATCGGCGCGCGCCACCAAGCCCTGCAACGCCCGGCGGCGGGGATCGAAGAACTCGCCGTCGGGATAGGAGAGCGCCTGCAGCGCAGACCTGGCGCTCTCAGCACGGCGCAGGACCTCCTCGATCCCGTCGGGCTGCAGATCCCTCTCCCGGAAAGCCGCCTCGGCCCGCTCCAGCTCCAGCCGCGCCTGCCGGGCCTGCGCCGCCAGCGCGAGCAGATCGCCGATGGAAGCTCTCTCGATCTCGGCGAGGCCCTGGCTCTGAAGGTCGCGAAGCGTCTCCTCTTCGAGCGAGGGCTGCTTAGCCGCGCCAGGGTCGGGCAGCGGACTGCTCAGGCACCCTCCCGGTACACTCCCAACCCCTCCGCGATCGCCATCAGACATCCTCTCGTCTCCTTCATAGCCTGTTCGATCTTTGCTGGCTCGAGGTCCACTGGCCACTCCTGATTCGCCAGCCCAGCCAGCATCTTGCCGTGCTCTGCGACACGAATGATCCCCGCAAGCCGGTTTTCCCGGTCTTTGATGGTACCTACCGAGCCTTGCTTGGGGCTCTCCAATGCGTCCCGCACCGCCCGCTGGAACTCGCTGGCCCTGTCGCGGAGGGCGGCCATGATCTGGTCGGCTGCTTTCTCGTCAGGGCACTCCGCCAGATAGCAGCGGAGCAGGGTCTCGTGGCTCAGCTCGGCGGAGAGCGGCCCGTCGGCGACTTGGGCAGCAGCGGTCGGGGCTGCGATGAGGCGCCTTACCAGCTCATCCTGCAGCCCGACCCAGCGGTTGCGCAACAGGGCGCCGATCTGCCCGGCCTTGGCCCCCACCAGCCTCTCGCACTCCTCCCAGACCAGTGCCTGGCCCTGGGCGCCGCCATCCTGAGCCGAGGCGGGCTTGGGTTCCGCCGGCTGCGGGGCGACGGCTCGGCTGCGCCAGGCGCGGTCGAGCGCACCCAGGCGCACGATCCGCGAGGAAAGGAAGCCGCCTTTCGCCTGACGCCACTCGCTCTCGGCCTTGAGCAGCGCGCAGAGTAGGCTCAGAGCCGGGTTGCGCGGATCCACACGCTGCGCGCCCGCCAGGTTCCGTTGGATGTCGCTCAGGTCGCTGTCTACATCGGAGATCAGCGCCTCGACCGCGAGGCCGAGGTAGTCGTTGATCTTTTCCAGCGTCCCTTGCCAGTCCCGCAGACTGCGCATCTCCGGCTCGGGGTCCGCGTAAAGCTGGTCCAGCAGGCGCAACGCATCGCCATAGTCGGGATGGGCCAGAGTATTTCGACGGTCGCTTACACGTTTGTATATGGGCAGGGCTTCCCGCATGTTGCCGCGGCCTTTCAACTCGCGCGCCTTGTGTAGCAGAGCCGGGTATATCCTCTCAGCGGTCAGCATCTGGGCGAGGGATTGCCACCCCGAATCCTTCCACTGCGTCACGAGGGTTTCGGCGCGGCGCTGCTCGCCCCCGCTCCACTCCCAGGGCGGCTCGGTGTAGTTGGCATAGTCGTGCAAAGCCTTGATCTCGGTGGACAGGGCCTTGAGCTGGGTGGCGCGGGCGACGATGGCCCGGCAGCGATTCAGCCAGAGCGCGATTGGAACATCGCCCTGGTTGGTGGCCCATAGCCTGGCCAGCTCCTGGTCCGCCTCGGCCCAGTTGGAGAGGTCCATGGCCCTGTGGAGTGGCCCCCAGGAGGCCTGGTCAATTCCCGGCTTGAGGCTGGACAGTTTTCGGTCCAGGTCTGCCCTGCGGTCCGCTCCCCAGGATTCGATCAGCAGACGCAGCAAGTCGGCCCGAAGGTACGCCTCGCTGGGATCCAGGTCGGTGCGCTGGACGCTGTCCCAGAGGGCCTGGGGCGTCATCTGCCAGCGAGTAATCTGCTGGCGGACGGCGTTGCGCAGCTCGTTGGCGCTGCCGAAGCGGCTCTGCGGCAGGGGGTGCAGCGCCCGCTCCAGGATCGCCCTAGTCCCCGCGGACAGGGTGCTCCAGCGCGATTGTGCGGACAGCGGCTCCTCCAGTTGCTTGAACCCTCCCCCTTCCAGGGTCTGGAAGGACGGCTTACTCGCCAGCAGCAGCTCGCACCAGAGGAGCCCGGTCTTGACGAGGTCCGCAGCCACGTTCTCGTCGGTCTTGGCGCGAACCTTGTTCCAGTCCAGCACCATGAGCCGCCCCGGCTCCCACGACTGCCGGAGGTGGGAGAGCAGCTCTTTCTGATAGGTCGCAGCATAGCCCGGCTTCTCAGGATCGAATTCCAGCGCCGGGTGGTGCACCCAGCGCAGGTCAGAGGGCTTGCGGTCCCAGCCGCAGGTCATCCCCGCGTTGTGGAGGATGCCGAGCATATCGGCGTATTGCGCCCACATGGCCAGGGCCAGGGGCTCGGGCAGGACCAGGCCGGGGAACCTGAGCAGCAGGTCATCCGCCGAGTCGCCGCGGACGAGCTCCTGGACGATGATGCGCCAGGTGGCCTGCGGCGGCAGCCCGGGCAGGCTTGGCTGCATGTCGAGGCCCTCGGCGGCGGCCGGATGCAGCACCCGCGGGAAGTAATGCGTGGTGCTATCCCAGCGGGCCAGCGTGCTCAGGCACCTCCACTCCGCCTCCAGGCTGTCGCGAGACATGGGGTCGGGGTTGGAGACCTTGACGGCGACGCGCTTGGACTCCTCTCCTGGATTCTGGGGGTCGACGCCCAGGAAGACCCAGGAGGTCGAGCCCATCTTGTTCTCTCCGCCGCCCAGGACCTTGTCTAGCTTGCGCGGGCCCAGGGGTGCGGAGAATCGCAGCGTCTGGCCTTGCAGATCGCTTGGTGGCATATAGTTGGTCATGGCTGATCACCTAGCCCTTTCTGGTTCACCCGCCACCTCTCATGCTCCGCTCGCGGATCGCGCGGATCTCATCATGCACGACCAGCCGCACGAAGGAGGCCAAGTCTTGGGCTCCCGCGCGCCTATCGTTGAGGGTCGCCGCCGAGAAGGTTCGCGCAAAGCTGTCGAGCCGCTCCTCGCTGCTGGCGACCCGCTCCTCGATGATCATCCGCACGGCCTGGACCGCTTCCTCCACGGGGTGCGCCGGATCGACTTCCGCACTGGGGTCGTCGCCCAGCACAAAACCCTGCATCGCTCGCACCAGCAGCGCCACCGGGTTGCCCGGGTCGTCCGGGCGGGTCAGCTTCCGCTCCTGCTGCCCCTCCAGGCGCAAGACGTACTGCTGCCGCCAGTCACCGCCCTCCCGGACCTGGACGGTCTGCACCCAGCCCACCGCATAGGCCAGCGCGAACCAACGGGCCCGCTCCAGGTCCTCCAGCGCGGCGACGAACAGCGGGTGGAACCGACGAGGGGCCTCCGCGAGCTCGCGCAGCCGCTGCTCATAGCTAAGGGCGTTGCGCTCCGCCGCAAAGACGTGCACCGGTTCCAGGTTTACCCTGTTCTCCGCGGGCGGCCTGATAAAGGTGCTCAGGTACAGCTCTCCCAGACGCGCCGTGCAATCCAGCGCCGAGAGCGGCACCACGTCCAGCGTGGTGATCAGCATGGCCCGGTAGGGATGGGTGGCCACGAGGGACTGCACGCCCGACTGCGCGGCAGCCTGCAGCTGCACCTCCCTGGCATAGTCGTCGGCGCGACCGATGGTGCGGTTGGCCCACAGATAGCGATGGGGCAATTGCTCTCGCGCCTTCCCGACCTGGACGGTTGCGGCGGGCTCGGCCCAGGCCGCTGCCTCTCCCACTTCGCGACGGGCGCTGGGGGCGACCCACAGTCCCGTGTCCGGGTCGTCCAGGATCGGGCCCAACTCGAGCTTCCAGACCTCCTGGCCCACGTTCTCGGCCAGCTCTAGCAAAGCCTCGATGAACTTGGCTTTGTTGCTGGCCTCGGGCGCAAAGGCGACGTCTTGCTGATGGCGCACCACCAGCTCCAGCTTACCCTTCTCGCCGGCGCGCCAGTATAGGCGCTCCAGGCCCTGCTCCACCACAGCGGGGGCGAAATAGTCGGTGTACATCTGATTTAGCAGGCCCTCGTCGGCCAGCGTCTTGCGGACCGGTATCCGGCCCAACTCGGCCCGCCATTCTTTCTCGCGCAGGACCAGTTCCCGCAGATCGTCTAGCACGCCCATCGCCTCGCCTTGCCTGGCTCGCGCTGTCCTTTCGGGGTCGCCCGCCAGAAAGACGATGGTCTTGTCCAGGCTCTCGCTCTCCTCCTTGAGCGCGGCTTCTTGCCTGTGGATGAACTCGGCCAGCAGCGCGCAGCCCGTGTCGGCCTCGGCCGCCGCCTGGCTCCTGGCCAGGGCCAGGTTCTGGCCCGCCCTCTCGATGGTCTGCGCGAGCGTCTGCAGGAAGGCCCTGGCGTAGCCTAGCTTGGCGGTCCTGGCCTTGACAACGTCGTTCTCGGCGGGATGGCCATTAACCAACCGCAGCAACAGAGAGGCCAGGGCCTGCCGGAACTGGACGATGTTCTCCTTCAGGAGCGTCTCCCCGCTATCGCCGTGGGCCGCCGCCTGGGCGACGATCGCGTGCCAGATCCCGTCCATCGCCGCCGAGCTCTCAGCGTGGCCGGTGCGCTGCGCCAGGTCGGCCACATAGGTCGAGAGCCCGCCGGCGCCCAGGCCGCGTTCCGCTCCCGCTGCGTCCGCGCGCACGGTCGGATCCTCGCTCGTAGCGCGGAACAGGCAGCCGCGCGGTTTGACCGGTTCCGCCGGAGGGGGGCGCCTGGTCGGATCCTTGATCGTAGCGCGGAGCAGGTCCGCGGCCAGCTGATCCAGGCCATCCTCATACCGATCCTGGCACAACTCCTCTGCCAGGCTCAGCGCCTCATCCTGTTCGCTCGGGCCGCCTAAAACGAGCCGCACGAGGTCGTGGGCGAAGCGCAGCCGGAGGGCGCGCACCAGGTCTTGCATGGGCAGGTGGTAGGTATAGCCGCCGATGGTGCTTACCACCGGCTCTCCCGTGCGCACCTGCTCGTCGGCTGCATCGGTCCGCATGTTGGCGCGGACCTGCTCCACGAGCTGGCTGCCCCTATCCACAAGCGCGGTCATCAAGTCGGCCACCAGTGGGAACATGCCCTGCTCGGGTTGGACCAGGTCCAGCGGTTTGTTCGGCCGACGACCGTCGAGCAAGAATACATCATCGAAAAGCGACCAACTGATGTGGCCCGCAAAGGCCGTGTTCGGCCAATCGCGGTTATAGACCATGGGGAAGGGCCGCCCGCGCGCCAGCAGCAGCCGGCTCATCTCGCGCAGGGTGGCCCCGGCGTTCAGTTTGATCTGGGTGTTTTGGGCCCCAAAGGGTCCATCGGTGATCAGGAAGGCCGAGATGATGGCCCCCGCCTCCCGGCGGCCGCCCACCTCGACGGCGCGACGGACCAGATAGGCCGCATCGGCAAAGGCGGCGCTGCCGAACCCGCCGCAGATGGAGCCGACGATCATCACCCGCACCTGGCCCTGGTGCGTGAACTGGCCCACGGCGCGGGAGAGGCGCTGCCAGATCCGCGAGCTCTCGCATTGGTGAATGTCCTGGAAGACCACCGCGCGGCCCATCGGCCGGCGCAGCGAGGTGGTGCGCCGGATATCCATTTGCGCGTCTGCCAGGTGGCGGTTCTCCACGTATTCGGCCGCGGGGAACCAGCTCTGCATCTCGGGCTCCGCCCGGCGATCGCGCGCCATGCTCGTGATCAGATCGCGCAGGTTGGCCCCGACGATCAGTTTCTCCTCCTCCGCCAGCTCCACGTTGCCGACTCGGACCGGCTTATCCTGGCCTCCCACGACCTCTTGCGGCGAGGTGTCGAGGAGCAGCAGGCGCACTGGAGACTCGCCCTCCTCGCACTCGGCCTCGGCCAGGTTCTTTTTCAGGTGGGTGAGCGCCCAGCGCCCCGAGCCTCCCAGCCCTATGACCAGTGTGGGAGCGGGATCCCACTTGGGCAGCCTCAGGTCCAGCCGCTTCTGGAACTCGACGGGCTTTCGGTCAAGCACGGGATCTCCTGCCGGTGGTATCGGACCCACGTGGACGACAGGCTTTCCTCGGCAGAAAAGCCAGCGCAACAACGCTAAGAGCAGCAGTGGCAGCAAGAAGGGCCACAGGTCCAGCAGACGCGCCATGAGGGGCCGCTCCTCCAGCGGGACGCCCCAGAATGGCGTGTGCTCAAAGATGCCTGGCTCTGAGGCTCCCGGCAGGGGTATGGCGGGGCCCGAGTTGCCGCTCTCGTCAATCTCGGTCAAAAAGACGTCAAAAGCCGGGTCGTTGCGTTTGCTGTTGAAGGCCAGCCACTGGCCATTCCTGGACCAGGTTGGCCAAGAGTTGCTCACGCCGAGCAGGGCCGCGCCGCCCGCGGCGTCATTGGCCGCCAGGCGTTTGGCTTCTCCGCCTCCCGCAGCCACCAAATAGATCTCGGCCGCGCTATCCGAGTAGGTGCTGACGCCTGTGGTGTGGCGAGTAAAGGCCAGCCAGCGCCCATCCGGCGAGAAGGAGGGATAGTAGTTGAACCCGTCGCCGCTGGCCCCGGCGATGGGCGCCGCCTGGCCTCCGGCGGCAGAGACCAGGTAAAGATCGCAAGTGCCCTCCAGGCTGGCGCCGCCGGTCCGTATTGGGGTCTGGCTGCGCACGAAGGCGATGGATTGCCCGTCATGCGTCCAGGCAGGCATGGTCTCGGAGATGCCGGGGTCGCTGGCCCCCGCCAGAGGTTGGACGCTGCCGCTCTGCAGGTCGAGGATATAGATGTCCCCTATGGAATCGGCATAGGCCAGCCGCTGGCCGTCGGGCGACCAACCGTAGTAGGCCGCATCCAGCCCGGGAATGGAGACCTCTTTCCCGCCCAGCGAGTAGACGATGCCATCGCCGGGCATCGGACCGACCACCGCGGCGATCTGGCGAGAAGAGCTCGACACCGCATGGCAGCCAACGCAAGGGTAGCTGTTGACCTGATCGAAAGAGACGGCCCGCGCCCCTTCTTCGAACCTCGTCAGGTAGATGCCGTACTGGCCCGTAGAGCGATCCATGCGCCAGAAATACACGGCTTCGGTCTTTGTGCATAGCCCCGCAAAGATCTCCCGGCCGATTAGAAAAGTCAGGAAGAGCAGATAGAGCAACAGCAGGACCGACATCACTCGGCAGGTGGGCTTCCATTCCTTCCACAAGTTATACCAGGCCACATGGTTTCGACGCGACCACCACCACAACAGCAGGAAGACCAGCAGCGCCAGCAAGAGCGGGAAGAGCAGCGCTGGAATCCACCAATTCCTGCTAGCGCAAAACCCTCCCCCACTGGGCGGCACGATAGTCGGCCAGATGTCAGGCGTCGCCGTGGGCGGCCGAGTGGGCCAAACGCTGGAGGTAAGGGTATATGTCGCCGTCACGCGAGGCGTGGGGCTATTCGTGGCGGTCGCCGTGGGCACGGGAGTAGGCACCTGTACCCAGAGGGCCGGATCCCCGACAAAGGCGCGAGGCTCGCTCTCGCAAAGGACGTAGGAGACCTTGTCCTCCACATCGGCATAGAACTCGCCGGGCCTGAGCAGCCGCGCCTTGTACGACAAGGTCTGCGGCTGGTCGCCCAGTTTCTCCATGTCCCACGTGATGATATTGCGCACCGTTCCCCCCGATAGGGCGCCGCCATTCGAAATCGAGTTCGTGATCGGCTCGATCCTCGCCGCGTCGAAGGTATGCGTGACCTTGACATGAGTGGCGGCGGCGAACTGGCGAATTTGTTGCGCGATGGAAACATAGATCTGCTGCAGGTCGGATGCGTCGGGCGAGTGATGATAGTCCGTCTGGCTGGAGGCAATAGACTCCATCAGCGCGGCATCGACATCCCCGCCAATGCCGACCGAGATCACCCGGATGCCGTCGCTCTTGGCTGCGTCAGCCGCCTTGATGGCCGAGTCCGCGCTGCTCAGCCCATCGGACAGGATGACGATCACCCGTGCCGAATCGGCGCGCCCATTCTGCTGCAGCTCGTCGCGAGCCGCATCCAACCCAGCATCAATGGCAGTGCCGCCGCTTGAAGAGATCCCCTGGATGCTCTGCTCGATCTGCACGGCATCGTGGCTCAGCGTCTGCAGTAGATCGGCATAACCATTGAACTGCACCACGCCGACCTGATCGATACCCATCTGCATCTGCTGCACAAAGGCGATCGCCGCGTTCTTGGCGGCGGTCATCTTGTCTGTCGAGGATTGCGAAAGCCCCAACAGGGCCAACAGCGAGTCCGACATGCTGCTGGAGTGATCGATCACCAGGATCACGTCCAGCGGCAGGCCCACGACCTCTGACGGGCAGATCGCATTGTTGACGCTCAGCACCAGGTTGACCGTCACCTCTTGCCCGACCAGGGCGCCGGATGGGCTGATGGACTTGTCCAGGCGCATCACCCCATCGCCCATCGGCCTTGGCGTTAGCGTTGGCGGCGGGGGGGGGGTGGGCGTGAAAGTTGGCGTTTCTGTCGGAGGGACAACCGGCGTTTCCGTAAGGGTCGGCGTCGGCAGCGTCGCCGCATAGAGGATCTCGTCGCTGCTGGTGCGCACCTTGCCATCGGCGCCGCTCAGTTCCACGGTGACGACGTGCACCCCCTCTGCAGCGGGCAGCGACCAATTGACGGTTGCGGCGTAAGGCTGCCAAGCGCCAAAGGCTTCCTGGTCGTTGCGGAAACGCATCTGGGTCGCCCAGTTGCCATCGTTGTGGATATACAAGGACACGTCGGGGGAGGTCGTCAGCGCCGCCTCGTCGTTGATGACGACCGGCAGCGTCTCGCGGTCCTGGCCAAAGACCTGCACCCAATAGGTGCGATAGGGTGTTTTGGCATCGGGAAACGCGTCCTGTGCCTCGATGGCATAGCCGACGCCGATCTCGCGCACGTTGGGGCTGAGGATATTGGCACTATGCCCAGGGCTGGCCATCCAGCCGGCCACCACCTCGGCGGGCGTGGCGCTACCCGCCGCGATGTTCTCGGCGACGAACATCCACTTGTAGCCGGCCGTGGTGGCCCTGTCCGCGGGGGCGCTGTTGCTGGCGGGGTCGGCGTGCGCGAAAAAGTTGCGTTGGGCCATGGCCTCGGCGTGGGCCTGGGCCGCCTGGGCCAGCAGCGCGTTGCCCTTGAGCGGCGGCAGGCCCTGCTGCACCCTAGCCTCGTTGGTCAGGTAGATGACCTCCTGCGCAAACCCTGGGTCGGAAGCGATCGCGCCCTGGGCCAGGGCCGGGCGCAGGGTCGCCGACTGAAGACATAACACCGCCACGATGATGCACAGGACAGCGCCGAGGGTTCTCGCAGCTTTCATGCCCAGCTCCTCTCACCACGCACACGTCATGCAATTGCAGCGCCCGCGATTTTACCCCCGGGCTCCACTCGGGCAGCCCGGGGGCGCGGTTAGCCTACCACGGTATTAGCGGGGGTCGCCAGCGTTCCGGAGGATATCCCTCATGCGCACATCCAGACTCTCGCGGTTGTCCTCCATGGCCAGATACAGGGCGATATAGGCATCCTGCTTGGGATCGGCCTTGCCCAGCGCAGCACGGGCCGCTGCATAGTCTTGTCGTGTCGGGTCGAGGTGCAGGTCGATCTTCTTGATCCCGCCCTGCCGGTCCGCGAGGTAAGCGTTCTCGGCCAACAGACGCTTGAATTCGTCAGCTTCGGCCGGCTTCATCTTGGTCAGGGCGCTGGAGATGGCCGCCTCGTCGATCTTGAGCTGCTCCACGGCTCCAGCGATGGTCTCCTTCCGCTTCTCATCTATGGCCTCGGCGACGCGGCTGTAGGGGATCTCGCGAAAGACGTCGAGCGTCTGGTCAAGCTGACGATAGTTCCAGGTCATCATGCTATCCACCACGTCCACCGGCCCCGCCTTGGGCTTTGTTAACTGCATTTTGACCGCCGGCTCCTTCGTCATGATGTCCAACCGGCGTTCGGGCAGGTCCAGACAGATATAGTTCTCCTTCGTCCCCTGGCGCTCAGAGATATCGGACCGGATCAGGCCGTAGGCCCAGGCCTGCGCAAAGAGCTGGAACCGCTCCAGGTCCTCCATCTGTAGCACCACATCGTTGTGCAGGGCTCGCGTCTTGATCTCCAGATTGGAGGTGCCCATGCGCGCCTCGAAGCGGGCCGCGTGAACCTCCGCGGGAAAGATGTGCAGCGTCTCCCGGGTCAGGCGGCGGCGCGACCCCTGCCCGTCGTCCACCTCCCCGCCCTGGGACCAGTAGTCGAGCTCAGCCTGCTGGTAGGAGGCCATCTCGTCCAGCGGAATCAGGTCCTTGGTGTTCACCAATCGGAGGGCGAAGCGGTCAGACGAGTTCACCACATCGTTGAGCTTGCCCCGGGCCTTGGTCAGGTCCTCCAGGGCTCCCTGCACGACGCGGAGATACTGCCTCTCGTCCGCCGACTCGTGGGCCGCGTGCAAATAGTTGGCAGGAACCACGGTGCTGCCGCGGTGCTGAAGCAACACGTCCGCCCTGCGCGCGAGCTCGGCGGCCAGTTGGTCGCCGTTCTTGTAGAGCCGCATCCTGAGGTAGGTGAGGATGGACTCTTGCTGCCACATGGGGGCAAAAACCTGGCGGGCCGGCGCGAGCAGCAGCTCTTGCGTGCGGTCCAGGTTCTCCCGTCCAAGCCGAGTTGGCTCGCTATTGGGCAGCGTCAGCAAGAGGCTGATGCCGTACTCGTCCCGGACGCCCACGCGACGCTTTTCGGCCTTCCAGGAGAGACGACCGAGGTAGGTGTCGACGCCGGTGTTCTTCTCGCTCTCCGTCGCCCTCGTGTATCTGGCAAAGAGCTCGTCGATGTAGCCTTCATCCCAGACTACCTGGCGCACTGGGACCTGGTTCTCCACGGCGATGGCGCCCTGAATCTGTCGCTCCCCTCGCAGCAGGCGTCCGTACAGGCTCTCAAAGTCCAGGCCCAGGGCCTTGGCCCAAGCCATGGCGCTCTCGTGCACCTGCACGGTGTGCTGGGTCATGCGATCGACCAGGGCACGGATCGCCTGCTCGCCGATCAGCACTTTCTCCACATCAATCACCTGCTGTTCGGCGTCCAGGTAGGCCTGACGGCGCCTCCCGCCAAAGAGCCCGCCTGGCTTGGCCTTCAGGTCATCCAGCGCGGTCCTGGCCGCGACCCCGGCGGTCTGCTTGTCCTGGCGCTCCTCGCGGAGCTTTTGCGCCCCTTCCAGGGCCTTCACAAAGCGGCCCAGCAACCCCTCCACACCATCCAGAAAGTCGAGATAATGTCCGAGCTTGCCGCCGCGCTGCTTGGCGAGCGGGTCATCAGGCAAGAGGCTGCCGTTGAGGATGTTCTCGCTTTCGGTCTCGAGCATCAGGCGGAAGCGGTCTAGGTGGATCTCGGCGTACTCGTCCAGGGCCTTGCGGTACTGCCCGCCGACGCGCTGGCCGGTGCGCAGGTCCTCGCGCCCCAGGTGGGTGCCCTTGTACCGCTCGACGCCCTCGGCGATACGGTCCACCGCCCCCGCGGGGCTTTCGCCGCGCTGGTTCGCCGGCACATCGTCGATCAGGCGGCTGTTCAGCGTCGCCATGGCGCGGTTGCGGATGTTGACGACCTTTTGATCCTCCCCCGGCGGGTCCATCTGCCCCTGCCAGTAGGCGGCATCCTGCGAGGCGATCTGCTGAGAGACGGCGTCGTCATTGGGCCGATACTCGTGCGCCAGGCGCGCCAACTCGTTGATCAGGCCGGGCACCGCGATGCGCTCCAGTGCCGCGTTCGACTGGATTTCCGCCGATGTTAGCAGCCGGGCGGCCACATCGCGGCCGCGCACGCCGGGCGCCTCCTCGCTGGCATCCGGCTTGAGCGACCGCAGATAGCCCTGTTCATCCTTCTCGGCAGGGGCTAGCAAGGCCGTCAGGCTTTCCACGGCCAGCCGGTGGGCCAGCAGCTCGCTGATATGGTGCATGGGCAGGATATAGGAAAAGGTGCCCAGGGCCGAGTCAAAGGAGGCCGTGCGGTCCGCGTCCTCGCCCCGGTTCTGCTCGGCCATGACGTTCTTGGTATGGCGGGCGTATACATCCTCGCTCTGGTCGGGCGAGCGATCGAGCATGGCGGTGATGGCGTCGGCGATGGCCGCCGTGACGCCCAGCTCTGGCAGCACGCTCGTCAGCGGGTTGTTGACGCTCTGACCGTCGACGTGATAGAGCACATCGAAGAGCTTGGTCTTGATCGCGCTGCGCCAGATGCCGCCCTCGCCGGAGGCGTGATAGTACATCGGGTAGCCGTGCTCGAACTGAAAGTCCACCATAAAGCGCCGGTTCTCGCGCATGCCGGCGAAGGACCTGGCGCGCATGGAACGCTTGACCCCGCCGGGGATTGCGCTAAAGGCCTCGGGCAGGACGAGAAAGGCCTTGAGCTGCACCGCGGTGCGGTGCGCCTGCTGGGCGATCTGCCGAACCAGATAGGCGATATCCACGAACATCCCCGCGCCCGTGCCTCCCGCCACGGAGGCGACGAGAAACACGTCCAGCGTCGTGATCTGCTGCACCCTGCGGATGTCATCAATGGCCTTGTTGAGCAGGCTGTTGATGGCGGACGCGGCAGGGGCATCCACGTCGTGAAAAACGGCGAGCCTGCCGAACTGACGCAGTTGCCCGGCGCCATCCTCCAGAGTGAAAGAGGCCCGGGGCAGCGTCTGCAGGTACTGGCGAGCCTGGAACCAGGAACCGATCTGGGGATGCTGGCCCTGCTCGACCTCCCGCACAAAGTCGTAGACATCGCCGCCGACCCAGTGGTACTCGCCGGGAGCGAGCTCGGTGCGCAGGGCAGCGATCTTGGCCTTGCCCTCGGTCTCGGCGGAGCGATCCTTATCCCTGACCGTGTCCAGCGCCAGCAGCTTGACGCAGTCCGGCAAGCGCCGTTCCTGACTGGCGAGCAGTTGCGCCTTCAGATGGCGCAAGGTGAGCACGCCGGTGCCTCCCAATCCAATGACCAATGCTGGACGGTACATGGATATTCTCCTTCCCTCTGTCTGAACTAGAGCTGTCGTCGATGACGGCTCGCAGCAGGCGGATCCGGGCTGCAAGCTATCCCAAGCTACTCACGATAGCGACAATCACCATAATGAGTGCGGCCAGCGCCCCCACTCCCAGGATGCCAAAGACGTAGGCCCACAGGTCGGGCGCCACGCCGGTGGGGGGTTTCTCGCTGCCTGCGCTCCAGGTCACGCACGTGTTCCCGACCACCGTGTTATAGGGGTTCGGGACCGACACGTTGCGGGGCACCCAGACGCCATTGGGGTGCTGCACCGAGAGGATGATCCGCGGCGCCTTGGCCAGCGGCCCGCTCAGCAGCTTTTGCTGGACCTTGATCTGGCGCACCGCTGGGGGCACCCCATGGCGCTTGTCCAGCGTTATCGTATGCTTGCCAGCGTCGCGCAGGTGGTAGGACCACTTGTTGCCAACCCGCACCGTCCCGATGGCCGGCCAGAGGTGAAGGTAGGTGCTCCGCCCCAGCAGGATGAGCAGCGCGATCGCCACGAGGGCGGCAATGGCCGGAAGCACCCACCAGAACGGATGTCTAGTGAGGTGCGCCCGCGACGAGACCAGCTCTTCGGTGCCGTAGGTGTAGGTGTCCTTCAATTCGGCCTTCGGGGCCATGCGGATCTCATAGTAGCCCAGGTCGCGATGGGCATACCACTTTTTCTCATCATAGTCGGAGAATGTTGCCGTGAAGCGCCCCGTCGCCCCATGGACCAGGGCGAGGGGTTCTCCCGCGCCACCCTCGGGCGGCACGAGACTTACCTCGACGGGCATGGCGGAGGGATCCTTCAGTATCTTGGTAGGATCCACCGGGTTGCCCTGCTTATCCACCAGGGCGACTTGCACGTCCAGCGGGCGCACCCGCCAGAACAGGTCGCGCCAGGCGCGAGACCCCTCGCTTTCGGGATCCTCGACCACCATGCGTACCAGCGTGACCGCCTCGACGTTGAATTGATGGAGGACGAGATCGTTGATCAGCACGATGTCGGAGCCATCGGCGGCTTTGTGCGAAATGCTGACCCGCAGCTCGTGCAGGCCCGACTCGTCCGGGACGGCCTGCCCCTCCCAAGTCCCCGTGGCGAGCTGGTTCACGGGAGCGGCGGCGGCACCCACCGGGCCCCTGAGCTGGACGTCGGCGCGCAGGTTGGTCGCGCCTTCCACCTGCAGCGCGCTGCCGCTCTGATCGGCCAGGTGAAAAGCCACGCGGCTTGCCTCGTACTGCGGCCAGGCGTCCCGCGAGCCGTCCCAAATGACCTTGGGCGGCAGCACGTCCAGCGCCCCGATATCCTGGTCGATGGGCATGCTGCTGGCGCCGCTGGCCGGATCGTGCACCACGCCCTGCAGCCGCACCCGGTAGCGCTGGGCCCGCAGGGGCACGAACGTGCCCGCGTAGCCATCGCCATCGTGGGCCAGCGGTATCTCGGTCTCTTCGCCCGATATGCCTTCGGGGCTAACGATGGCCTTCGTGCGAACGTACTGAGAAGCGCCCGAATCCACCGGAACCACTTGGCCATTGGCGTCCGCGAACACGATCTTTAGCGGCGTCGTCTGCAGCGCGGTGATGCCCGTCGGATCGGCGACGCGAGGAGTCAAAGGTTTGACCGTGAACGAATGCACCGTGAGGCTGGAGATCAGCTTGGCCTGCGGCGCATTGGGCCCTGAGACGTTCAGCGTGACCACCACGGTGTACTTGCCAATGTTCCTGGGAATCCAGACCCCTTCCCAGCGACCTTGCCCCTGATCCACCAGGTTGACCAGCTCCGCGCCCCCGCCAGCGTCGCGAATCTGGGCCCCGGCCTGGAGGTTGGCCGTGGGATCGATGGTCAGCGGCTGGCCGCTTTGGTCCGCCAGGTAGAAGCCGATCATGCCGGGCTGGTACTGGGGCCAGGTATCCCCCTGCCCATCCCAGATCACCTGCGGCGCTCGGACCGTGAGGGCGCCCACCTCCTTGTCAAAAGCCGCGGAGGCCGAACCCGTGGTGGGGTCCTTGACCTCGGCGCGCACGGACACGCGATAGTCCCCTGCACTCCAGGGGGTAAAGGAGCCGGCGTAGGCGCCGTTCTCTTCGGCCAGTTGCACCGAAATAGCGTCGCCGGAAGCGGGTTGGAAGGTAGCGATCATGGCCGTGTACTGGTTGCCGCAGCCCGCAGCGGACAGCGCGCTGCCCATCGCATCGGCGAACTCGATGTGCAAATCGACGGGCTGAAGGGCTGTGGCGCCCTCTGCGCCCACGAGGCGCGGCTCGGCCGCCGTGGCGGTGAACTGGCCCATGCCGTACGAGGGCGCGCTGAAGGGCACGATCTCCTGACCCTCGATGTCCTGAGTCTTGGCCGTAACCACGTAAGTGTGCTGGCCCGGCTCTGGCAGCACCAGGTCCGTCTGCCAGATGCTCTGGCCCTGCGTGACGAGGGTCAACTTTTGGCTATAGCCCGCGGCGGTCACCTCCGCCTCTACCCGCAGCCCAAACTGGCCGCTGCTGTAGGGCGGAAAGGGCTTGTTGTCCTTGTCCAAGATCTCGCAGCGCAGGCAGGTGGGGACGTGTTGGGCCACGCTGGGTATGACGCACTTGAACTCGGCGCCAAATTGGACCATAAAGATGCGAAGCTTGCCTGTGGTGACGGGCCTCTTGATGGTGATATAGCCCGGCGCGGGTTTCAGGATGGTGATCCGCTCGATGTACTGGTCGCCGCCATCAACCTGGATTGCGTAGACGTTCTCCACCGGCTGGCCGTTCTGCGTAAAGCTGACCCTATCTTCCGGCTTGGGCTTGTGGATGATGAACGAGATCTCTTGCAGGTACGGCGGCACCTTGACCGTATCCTCGGTCTCCGCGATCTCTGTCACCTTCCCAGGAACCACAGGCGGCAGGTCAGGATTGTTCACGGTTATGTCGCCCAGCGTCTTCTCAAAGAAGGCCCACATGGTGTCTGTGTCAAGCCGGTCGACTTTGTTGTTGGTCAGTTCCTTGTAGTACTGCTCCTTCTTGTTCCAGGTATTGTCATCGACGTTGACAAAGGCCATGTAGAGCTGATACGGCGGCTCGGGCAGCTCCTTCCATCGATAGGCCTTGAGGTCCTCGGAATATTTCGAGTATTGGAATTGCCCGCCGATGCAGTACGGGGATTTCGGGTCGGTCGCGCAGTTGATGTACGACTCGCCATCGGTGATCAGAAAGATCACGGGGAAATGCTTCTCCCCTGTGGGCCAGGATTGCTTCATGGCATCCAGGGTTCGCTTGGCCTCCGCGAGCGCGCCGATATGATCTGTAGTGCCGAGAGACTTGTAGAAGGCGCTCACCTGAAGCTTGGGCTGCAACTGGAGGCTGATGGGCGCCCACTCCTGAGCCGAGTTCGCGGAGATGGTCGTGGGCGGCACGATCTGTGCGACCGATCGCCCGAAATAGAGGACGGCGACCTGAAACGTGACCGGCGAATCGTGGTAATAGTTGGCGCGGTAGCCGCCCAGTCGCTCGATGAGCTGCTGGGAGCCCAGGAAGCGCAGGCCATTGGGGTCGGTGCCGACGCTTCCTTCCTCCCCGCCGAATTTCTCGCCGCCCATGGAGCCCGACTGATCCACGACAAAGACAACATCCACGCCGGTGTAGCTGTCCTGGGCGGCAACCGGCGCCGCGCTCAGGGCGGCGATGACCACGCCTAGCAGCGCGATGCCCAGGGCCACGCGCCCCCATCCTCGTCTCTTCATGCCATCTGCCTCCGAGTCTTCCAGTCTTCCATCAAGTCCGTGAGGTCGCTCTCCAAGTTCGGCGCGCGCGGCGGGAGTACCATGGCCGCCAGGGTCTCGCGCACATCGTAAGCGACCCGCCGATACTGCACGGTCCGGTTGTCAGTGTCCAGAATTGCGTAGGTGGGCTGGTGAGTGAGCAGGTCGTTGAGCCGCCCGCCGACGCTGCCAGGACAGAGGAGGCTGAGGCAGCCGGCCAAGCCAAGGCAGGCGGGCGGAGGATCGCCATAGGCCGAGCCATCGTCCCACGTGAGCCCCTTCCACTCCGGCTGTTGGGGAGGAGCCCAGCGAATCTGGCAGATCGCTGCTTCGTGCACGTGTCCCGCCACCACCAACCAGGGCCGCTCCTCCTCGTCGAGGTGCAAGGCGGCCAGGACTTGGGCGGTAATCTGGGGGCCGGAGGAGCCCAGCCTGAGATACGAGTTCGCCCCGCTGATATTGTCCGCCGATGCTGCTTCGGAGGACAGCAAGGCGCCGTGCGCAGCATAGATGCCGGGGATGGCGTTGACCCACGTATCATGCGCGTGGAGGGCGTGAATCTCGCCGGGTTCCAGCCCCACCTCGAGCTGCCGGGCATGCCAGCCGAGGATATCCAACTCGGCCCGGCCCGGCACCAGCCCACGCGCCACGATGTGGTCCAGGTTCGCCAAGTCGCTGCGTAGAATCCCCAGCCCCACGAAATCGTGATTGCCCAGCAGCCAGACCGCGGGCCGCTTTTCGGCCAGCAGGCGATAGCAGGAGACCGGCTGGGGGCCGTAGCCCAGCAGGTCGCCCAAGAACCAGTGTTCATCCACCTGTCGCTCGCCGCAGTCTCTGAGCACTGCCCGCAGCGCCGGAGCGTTGCCGTGGACATCCGCGAGAAGCGCTACTTTCATCTGGCCTCTCCCTGGATGCGCCGCTCCCATTCCGGCAGTTCCGGGGAGTTGGGCGCGATGGCCCTGAGCTCTAGCAGTGTCTCCTCACACATCGCCAGCAGCAGCGCCTGCTGGCCTTTGCTGAAAAGCCTTCGCAAGCAGCCGGACCTGTTGTATGATGCGATCTGGTCAAGATAGCCCAGCAGGGCCTGCCTCTTGTGCAGATAGCGGCGCTTCAGGCTGGGGATAGGGACGAACAAAGGCCCCGCTGCAGGGGGTGACTGTACGTCGCCGTACTGCGAGCCGTACTCGGCACCCGGTTCATCCTCGCCAACTGGCGAGCCGGGCTCGAGCTCCTGGCCGTTCTCGCCAGTACCGCGTCCCTCTTCCTCACCCCACAGCCACGACCTGATGTCGTTCTGGGCCGCGTTGGCATCATGCCGCACCCCATCGATCCGGGCCAGCTCGATCTCCAGCCGGCGGCTGGTCAGCGGCGTTCTCACTGCCTCGGGGATCTCCTCGAGCCGCGCCAGCAGCGCCACGAGCGACAACCCTCCGCCCAGTTGGTTAGTTCTCTGGTCGACGCCCGCCCCTTCCAGGGCATCGTGGCAGAGCTTCAGGGCCTCGTCGAATCGCGCGCTGCGAGTCAGCTCAACGACTTGCTGTCGCATGCTTGGCTCGTCATCCTTGCCCTCGTTCCACCGCCTGAGGGCGCTATCGGCGTCATCGCCGCACCACTCCTTGAGCACCTGCCACTGCGCCAGGTGGGTGTCGACCTGACCCTTGAGGCTATCCAGCGAGAGCGGTTCCTGCCCGCGAGGTTCGCGCATGACTGCGCGTTGCCAGAAGCCGTACTGGTCCTGGGGATCCTCTTTTTTCATGGTTTCGATCTTGGCAAGCGCTGCTTGCCAGTTGTCCGCCTGGAGGGCGGCATATAGCTCCGCCAGGGCGATGACCAAGCGATTGCGCTTCTGCTCATCGTCGTGGCGGCGCTGCCGCAGCCACTCCACCACGCGGTGGGCGCTGAACTGGATCATGTCGTCGTGCAGGGGATCCAGCGCCTCATCCCATCGCTCGTCGAGTCGTGCTCGGCGAATGATCGGGTTGATCTTGTCCTGCCAGGGGACGCGCTCGAGATTGTCGCCATATCTGGCTTCCAGGAGAAACTCGCTGGCGGTCTGCCAACGCTCTCGCCTCGTCGCGTCGTCCGCGGCCTCCAGGGCGCTCCAGAAGGCCGCTCGCTGCTGATCCGGGGCGCCGCCAACCTCTGGCACGTCCTTGGGCAAGGGCTTGCTATTGGCCAGCAGGAGCTCCTTGACGATGCTGGACCAGTCCACCTGACGCCACGAGTTGTACTGGTGGCGCCCCGCGCCGACGGCGGCAGCGATGAGGTTATCCGCCTTGCGCGCATTGCTGCGGAGGTTCAGCAAGGCCCCCTTGTGTTTGCCAAGCTGGTTGCAGTAGGCGCGGGTGCTCAGCGAGTCCCCGACCGGCGCCTCCTTGGCGCCCTTGGCAAAGTCGAAGGCATTGAGCATATCTCGCAGCTCCGTGGCCCATTCTTCCGCGTTGCCGCACCACTGAATCTGCGTCTCCAGGGCCGCCATAGACTCGAGCACCTGCCCGTCCAGGCCGGTCAGCGGACCGCGGACATCCTCCACCAGTTGCCGGACCGTGCCCCCCAATCGGCTGGCGGTGCGCATCACCTCGGCGCGGGCCTGCTGCCCCTCCCGGGCCGGTTCGGCCAGGACGTTGATCTTGAGGCCGAGCTTCCAGCGGCTGATCAGCTCGGCAGCGGGAGGAGCAGCCTGGAAGACCAGGGATTCCAGGGGAGGGTCGGCGGTCTTGCCAAAGCTCGAGCGCAGCTCGCGGCTCAGGTCGCCCTCCATCCTCTGATAGTCCTCGTCTATCCGGTCCCTGGCCAGAGCCAGGATATAGCGCTCAGTCTCGGCCCGGTCCCTGGCGATGTTGTTCTGCATCGCCTGGGGCAGCGCCTGCAGGCGCGCGCCGGGCTGCTCCTCCGCCATCATGTCGCTCGCTTGCTGAAGGAGCGCTTGCTGGAGGGCATCCTTGGCTTCGCGAGCCATGCGGTACTCGCTGATGCTGCCCTCGGGGCGCAATTGCTCGGCGATCCGCTCCAGGGCCCGGCTGGCCCGATCCTGGGCGTTGATCCGGATACGCATCAACTCGAACAGGGCCTGCCACTCCAGGATCTCGTCCGCGCTGGCAAAACCGACCCGTCCGGGATCGTTCCAGCGCTCGGCCTCGTTCAGCCGCCGCTCGGCGGCATCGCAGCAGCGCGTCGCGCGCTCCCGTTCGGCGCGCTTGAGAGCCGGATCTTGCTCGGTCTCCGCCTTCTTCAGCGCCAGCCCGGCCAGCCAGTATAAGGTCCTGATGTCATCGGCATAGTCACCCAGCAGCTTGTCCAGGGCCTGGCAGGCCGGGCCGAGCTGGCCATCCCGTTCGTGGGCCTCCGCAGCGCCCCAGGCCCGCGCCGTGGCGGCCTTGCGTTTCCCCAGCAAGAGGGCCGAGCGCTCCGCATCCTGGGCGTATGACAGGCCCGTCTCATAGTGCGCGAGCGCCCTGTCGTACTGGTCAGCTTTCAGCGCCAGGTCGCCCAGGCGAACGTGGATCAGGGGATAATAGCTGGCTTTGTACTCGCTGGCGAGGTCATGGTCGATCTCCTCCAGAGCCTCGACCTGGCGGATCAGGCGCGAATAGACGGGGTTCTCGTCCAGCGCGCGGATCATGCCGTCGATGTCCTGGACGAGCTGGGCCCTACGCTCCGCAATCACGGCCTGGTGCAGCTTTCTCACCTCGGCCTGCAGAGGCGAGGCGCGGGTCCGCCAGGGGTCAAGGACCTCCGCGGCTTGCGACAGCTTGCCCTCGGCGCGCAACTGCTGGGCCTGCGCCAGCTTTTCGGTCACCTCGCTGGCGTCCTGGGCGCGTCCGAGCCACTCGGCGGCCAGCGCGGCATCGTCGCCGTTCAGCTGCTGAACGGACTGCCAGTGCTCTTGAGCCGACCTGTAACGCCCCACTTCCCAGTCGGCCCGGCCCTCGATGAAACGACGGCGGGCATCCACGCGCGCGCGCAGATGAGCGAGCTGGCGCCGCGCCCCGCGGGCGTCGATCTCTTTGTTGATATCCTGCAGTCCAGCCAGAACACCGCGCACCCTGTCGGCGTCGGCGTAGAGGCTGTCCCCGAGCCTGGCCGGGTGGGATTCGTCCAGCCGCCTTTCCCACTGCGCCATCGCCTGCTCGAGGGTCTGGCACTCTTGCACCTTTCGGCGGGGGGCAAAGAGGAGCTGCATGAAGCGCTGCGGCCTGCCGGCCACCAGCGTCTCGATCTCTGCCAGGAGGCGCTCCGCCGTGCCCAGGTCCTGGTCGGCCAGGGCGACGATCTCCTTCCCCTGTTGGGTGACCTGTTCGAACAGGGCGGTGTCCGCCTGGCAGCATTCCACCAGGGCCTGCGCCTGCGCCAGAACCTCATCGAAACCCGGCAGCCCCGCCGCCTGTTCCTGAACCCGCCGCGCCGCCGCCAGCGCCTCTTTGAACTCGCCGGCCGCGCGCTGCTCTTCGGCGGCCCGCAGCTTGGCGCCCCAGTCGCGGCCGAGCTCTGGGCCCAGCTCACGGTGCAGCTCGGCGGCGAAACCCAGCCAGTGGCCGTCCCTGCGCTGGGCCTCTCTGGCCTTCCCGGCTGCCTGGGCGGCGTCTTGGGTAGAGCGCAAGGTGTTCAGCGCCTCGTCAAGCTTGGCCTTGGCTGCTTGGCGGACCGCGACGGCGGGCAGGACCTCGGCATCCAGGTAGCCCTGGAGGCTCTGGCGCGTATCCGGCAGTAAATTGCCAAAGACCAAACCTTTCCTTATTTGCTCCTCCGCCCCTTCCGGCTCCGCGGGCAGCGCCACCTGCGCATTCTGCCTATACTCCCTGGCCTTGCCTTCCTCGAAAGCCTGGGCCAACTGGCGGACATGACCCAGGGCCTCGGGGGCCGGGGCATACCTGTCGGTGCTGATGACGGCGCGCACAGAGGTGCCATCCTCTCGCTTCTGGTCGCCCCATTCGTACCAGGGCAACTGCGTCTCGCCCGCTTCCTTCAGCCCCTCGAGTGCACCCAGGAGCCGGCTGAACTCGGCCTGGCCGGCTTGGGTGGTCAAGTCGCCCTCTAGTTTCCTGGCCTCGTCCAGCCGCCTCTGGGCCTCAGCCTGCAGATCCCGGAATTCCATCTCGCCGGGGTGCCTCCCGGCCACCTCATCGGCCTTCTGCAAGGCCGCACGGTACTCCAGAACCTTGAGCTGAGGCGCCGCCCACAGGCGGTTGAGCTCATCTCTGGTCATCAGCAGGTCGAGCCGCGTCTCGATGCGGCTCTTGAGGGTGTTCCAGCCGGCAGCGAGGGGCTGAGCAGCGAGGGGATCGACGCTTTGCAGCTCGCTGAACGCTTCCTGGCCGCCCGTGCTCGCCTTCTGCAGGGCATCGCGATCCAGGTCGTCCAGCGGCCTGGCCAGCAGGGACCGGAGGTATCCAGAGAGCTCTTGGACCCTCCGATCTCGGGCCTGCTTGATCTCGGCCCGGATGGCCTGGATCAGGTCGATTTCCTCCTGCTGCAACGCGAGGTTGAGGGCCGTCGCGGCGTCGGCGAGCGCCTCTTCAAAGCGGTTTTCTTTGGCTTTGGCGCGCGCCTGCTGCAGGTAGTACGTGAGACTGCTGTCTTGGGGCAAATCAGCCATGCTCAACCCGCCTCTTGTGCAAACTAGATATGTAGAGCCGCTGAACTGACAAGGCGCAGAAAACGGGCCATCGGACAAGAGCTGGCCCGGTGGGACCACCCTATCAGCGGGCCTTTGCACCCTGGATGCATCGCGCAAGCAAAACATGCTGTCGGGCGAGACCGAGGCTCAATCGTTGCCCGAATCTCCGGCCGCGCGCTGCGATTCGATAGCGCCAAATGCGACAGAAGGCATTCTATCGCAGCTCCAACGCCATGTCAAACAACTCGCAAATCGCAACATTTCACCAGCAGATCCCCGCAAGATACCCAGGCTGGCGCCAGCAAGTGCCCATCGGCAAGCATGCTACCAGCATTGAAGCGGGCTGTCAAATGGCGACGGCGCGCAACACGTGATATTTAGAAGCATCGCGGCAGCCAAAGCATGTTCGCCAGGTGTGGCCGCAGGCAGAGCAGGTGGCATGGCAGCCGGATCTGCGCGGCGGCGCTTGTACGGGCCGGCCGCGGGGCCGCTCACTCCTCCTCGAATCCATGGCTGGCGAACTTGAGCGTCTGGCTGTTCGCAGTGACCGTGCGCTGGACATGCTCGGGGACACCCGACGGCACCTCGGCCTCGATCTCGAGCGTCACCGTCACCCGGGCGCCGACCAGCCCCACCAGATGCGCGATCACCTCATCGGCGACCCGGCCCGCGTCGCGGCCCACGCGCGTGGCGTCCAGGACGACGGTGCCGTGGAAACGTTTGGCCAGAGCAG
>JAAYEA010000007.1 GCA_012689325.1 Chloroflexota bacterium | reverse complement strand
GCCAAGCTGGGAGCTCTTTAACGCCCAGCCGCAAGCCTATCGCGACAGCGTCCTGCCGCCGGCGATCAAAGCCCGGCTGGCCATCGAGGCGGGCATCCCCATGGGCTGGGAGAAATACGTGGGCGATGGCGGCGGCATCCTGGCTATCGAGAACCGCTTCGGCGCCTCCGCCCCTTACAAGACGCTGGCCAAGGAATACGGCCTCACCGGCGAGAACGTCGCCAAGCGCGCGCTCGCGCTCCTCAACAGATAGCCGCGGCAGCAAGACGTCCGGCAAGGCCGACCACCCGAGTGGTCGGCCTTTGTCTTTTCGGTTGCCCTGGCGCGAGCTGGATGCTATAATCCAGCCAGCGGCTAGAACAGCGAAAGGACCGTGTCTATGTCCAAGGAAACGATCTCGCTCTGGGTCAACGAGGCGCCCCATCGCGTCGAGATCGAGCCGGGCGAGTCGCTCTTGTCCCTGCTCCGCGACCGGCTGGGGCTCACCGGAACCAAGAACGGCTGCGGCGAGGGGCACTGCGGCGCCTGCACCGTGATCGTGGATGGGCGCGCGGTGCGCTCCTGCGTCTATCCGGCCGCGCGCGCCGAGGGCAAGCGGGTGGAGACCATCGAGGGCCTGGCTCGCGACGGCGCGCTGCACCCCCTGCAACGCGCCTTCATCGCCGAGGGGGCCGTGCAATGCGGCTTTTGCACCCCGGGCATGATCATGGCCGCCAAGGCGCTGCTGGACCGCACCCCCAACCCCAGCGATGCCGAAATCCGCCGCGCTTTGAGGCACAACCTCTGCCGCTGCACAGGCTATAGCAGCATCCTGCGCGCCGTGCGCGCGGCGCAGGCCCAGATGCGCGCCGCGCAGGCCGAGCCACCCGATGCCAGCGCCGCGACCTCCGCCGCGGCCTATACCTCGGCGCGACCGCTGGCCGCTGTGGGCCGCTCCCTGCCCCGCCCCGATGCTCGCGCCAAGGTCACCGGCCAGGCCGTCTACAGCGCCGACCTTCGTTTCCCCGGGATGCTCCACGCCAAGGTGCTGCGCAGCCGCTATCCCCACGCCCGGCTGCTGGGCGTGGATACCCGCCGGGCCGCCGCCCTGCCTGGCGTCGTCGCGGTGCTCACCGCGCGGGACGTCCCCGGCGTCAATCGCCACGGCCTGGAGCGCCCGGATTGGCCGGTGCTCTGCGATGACAAGGCCCGCTACATCGGCGACGCCATCGCCGTGGCCGCGGCCGAGACCGAGGCCCTCGCCGCGCAGGCGTTGGAGCTGATCGAGGTCGCTTACGAGCCCTTGGAGGTGGTGGATAGCCCGGAGCGCGGCCTCGAGCCGGACGCGCCGTTGGTGCACGAGAGCGGCAACGTGGCCAAGCACATCCACCTGGAGCGCGGCGACCTGGCCGAGGGCTGGGCCCGGGCCGATGTGATCGTGGAGCGCACCTACCGCACCGCCCGCGCCGAGCACGCCTTCCTGGAGCCCGAATGCTCCGTCGCCGTCCCGGAGGCCGATGGCCGCCTCACCGTCCATGTCGGCTCGCAGATCCCCTTTGACGACCGGCGGCAGATCGCCGCGGCGCTGGGCCTGCCCGAGTCGCAAGTCCGCGTGGTGCACGCCGAGACCGGCGGCACCTTTGGCGGCAAGGAGGACATCGCCGGGCAAATCCACGCCGCGCTGGCGGCCTGGGTCACGCGCCGCCCAGTCAGGCTCCTTTATACCCGCCCCGAGTCCATCATCGCCCATCCCAAGCGCCACCCCACGGTGATCCACTTGAAGACCGGCGCCACGCGCGAGGGCAAGTTGGTGGCGCTGGAGGCCCGTATCCTCGGCGATACCGGCGCCTACGCCTCCTTGGGGCCATACGTGATGACCCGCACAGCCACCCATGCCACCGGACCCTACGAAATCCCGCACGTCTGGATCGACTGCCATGCGGTGTATACCAACAACATCCCCAGCGGCGCCTTCCGCGGCTTTGGCGTCCCCCAGGCGGCCTTTGCCATGGAGAGCCAGATGGACTTGCTGGCCGAGCAACTGGGCCTCTCGCCCTGGGAGATCAGGCGGCGCAACGCCTTCCACACGGGCAGCCTCACCGCCACGGGCCAGGAGCTGCGGGAGAGCGTGGGCCTGCTGGAGACGCTGGACCGCGTCCAGGCCGCCTGGCGCGCGCTGGATAGCCCCTGGGCCTATCAAACAGCCGAGGGCAAGCGGCGCGGCTGGGGCCTGGCCTGCGCCTTCAAGAACGTGGGGCTGGGCGGCGGCGCGCCGGACACGGCAGGCGCGTCCGTCGAGATCACCACTGAGGGTCATATCCAAGTCCGGGCCGGGGCCGCCGAGGTGGGCCAGGGGCTGGTGGGCGTGCTGGCGCAGATCGCCGCCGAGGAGCTGGGCGTCGGCCCGGAGCGGGCGGAGGTGCTGGTGGGGGATACCGCCCTGACGCTGGATGGCGG
Source organism: Chloroflexota bacterium (assembly GCA_012689325.1). GTDB lineage: Bacteria > Chloroflexota > Anaerolineae > JAAYEA01 > JAAYEA01 > JAAYEA01. The sequence goes on along the minus strand of JAAYEA010000007.1, from coordinate 18,086 downwards.
CGCGACCACCGCCTCTCGCCAAACCTACATCACGGGCAACGCGGCGCGGCTGGCGGCGCAAGCGCTGCGCGAAACGCTGGCCGCCGTCGCCTCCGCGGCCCTGGGCAAGCCCGCCGCGCCACTGCGCTTCGCCGACGGGCGGATCGGAGATGGCGAGCGCTGGTTGGCTTGGGAGGAGGCCGTCGCGCTGGCGCGGGGGGCGGGCTGCGCCCTGCGCGCCGAGCGCGTCTACCGGCCGCCGGAGACCCGCCCCTTGGGCCAGGGCGGCGACATGCACTTTGCCTTCGGCTATGCCACGCAAGCCGCCGAGGTGGAGGTCGACCCGGCCACGGGCGAGGTGACGGTCCTGCGCGTCATCGCCGCCCACGACGTGGGGCAAGCGATCAACCCCCTGGGCGTCATCGGGCAGGTCGAGGGGGGCGTGGTGATGGGCGCGGGGCTGGCGCTCACGGAGGACCTGCCCATGCGGGACGGGCTGCCGCTGGCCACCAACCTGGCGCAATATCGCATCCCCACCGTGGAAGAGGTGCCCGAGATCCTGCCCATCATCGTCGAGGACCCGGCGCAGGAGGGGCCCTACGGGGCCAAGGGCATCGGCGAGATCCCCTCCATCCCCACCGCCGCGGCCATCGCCAACGCAATCCACGCCGCCTGCGGCGCGCGGGTCTACGAGATACCCGCCACGCCCGAACGCGTGCGCGAGGCGAGTACCCGCGAGGCGAGTACCCGCGAGGCGCGTACTCGCGAGGCGCGTACTCGCGCCCCTATGCCTGGCCGCGGATCAGGTCGCGCAGCCGGCGATAGCCGATGAGGCGGATGCCCGACGCCGCGACGTGGTCCCGCAGTTCTTCGCTCAGCCCGGCGCGATAATCGGCCTGGCGATATTCCCAGTTCGGCGTGATCGCCTTGATTTCCGCGCTGGGCTTGTTGGGATGGCAGAGAAAGTGGGTAACGCCAGACGGCAGCGCGTCCAGCGCCTTTTTGAAGGCAGGCTCGGGGTCCCCTCGCGTGGCGGGGCCGCTGGCGATAGCGTCCAACACGGGCAGGCCGCTGTCCTCCAGCGCGGCGAGCTGCGCCAGCGCCGCCGCCGCAGCCTCCTCGCTGGCTCCTTGCTGGATCATCGCTGCCCGCGTCAGGCGCGGCAGCATCACCGGCACGTGGAACTCGATCCCCAGTTGGATGTAGGCGCTGAGCAGCGACAGGTGCAGCACGGCGCCCATGTGCGTGTCGATGTGGGTCACGTCGATGCCCGCGGCCAGGGCGCGCTCCACCTGCGCCCGCATCTCGGCGATGGCCGCCTCGGGCTTCATCTGGCGGTGCAACTCGGCCACGCTGCGCGGCAGGTAGCCCTGCGCATCCAGCAGCCCCGAGGCTGGGTCGCGCGTGGAGATCGGCCCCCAGCGATAGGTGAGCCATTCGGCGTTGAGCGTGATGTGCACGCCCATATCGAGTTCGGGGTGCGCGCGGCAATACGCGGCGATCTCGGCAAACCAGGGGCAAGGGACCATCACGGCGCCACAGGTGATAAGCCCGAACGGCGCCTGCTCGACGAAAGCGGCGTTGGCGCCGTGGCACATCCCGATATCATCGGCGTGCCAGATCACCACCCGGTCCTGGGGGGCGTACCCCAGACGTTCCGCCAGTGTCCGCTCGGTCATTGCACAGCAATGAGCGCCACGCGGAGCTCGGCCTCCAGATCTTGCAGCGTTTCCATCTCTTCTGGGCTCAGCTCGGCCAGGTTCACGGGGTGCCAGCTCAGGGCCAGCAGCGTCTTGCCGGTCTTGGCCTCCCAGGCCTGCAATTTGGCCAATTGCTCGGGCTTGAGCCCGGCCAACGTGTACAAAAGCATGTCTGTATCTCCTCCCGCCTTGGGTTTCTCAGGGACGGATCTGCCCGTCCCCCATCACCACCCACTTGTACGTGGTCAGCTCGCGCAGAGCCATCGGGCCGCGCGCGTGCAGCCGCTGCGTGCTGATCGCCACCTCCGCGCCCAGGCCGAACTGCGCGCCGTCGTTAAAGCGCGTGCTGGCGTTCACGAACACCGCCGCCGAGTCCACCTCATCGAGGAAACGCATGGCGTGTGTATAATTCTCGGTGATGATCACATCCGAGTGATGAGTGCTGTGCTGGTGAATGTGCATCAGCGCCTCGTCCAAGCTGTCCACCACCTTGACCGCCAGCACTAGGGCAAGGAACTCGGTATCAAAGTCCTCCGGCCCGGCGGGGCGCGCCAGCGGATGACCCTGCAGGATAGCCAGGGCGCGGGGGTCGCAGCGCAGCTCCACCTTGGCGCGGGCCAGGTCGGCGGCGATGGGCGGCAAGAGCTCGCCCGCCACAGCGGCGTGGATCAGCAGCACGTCTAGCGCGTTGCACACCGTGGGCCGCTGCACCTTGCCGTTAAAGATGATGGGCACCGCCTTTTGCGGGTCGGCGCCCGCGTCCACGTAGGCATGGCAGATGCCGATGCCGCCGGTGATGACGGGGATGGTGGCGTTCTCCACGGCGAACTGCTGCAGCGCCTGGCCGCCGCGCGGGATGATCATGTCGATATACTGGCTGGCGGTGAGCATGTCCTTCACCAGCGCGCGGTCCTGCGACTGCACGAGTTGCACCGCCTCGGCGGGGACGCCCGCCGCGACGCAGCCCGCGCGCACCGCCTCGGCCAGGGCGCGATTCGAGTGCGCCGCCTCTTTGCCGCCGCGCAGGATAGCCGCGTTGCCCGACTTTAAGCACAGCGTGGCGATATCCACGGTCACGTTGGGGCGCGATTCATAGATCACGCCGATGACGCCCAGTGGCACCCGGCGCTTGTGGATGCGCAGCCCATTGGGCAGGGCGCGCGCGTCAAAGACCTCCCCCACCGGGTCCGGCAGCGCCGCCACGGAGCGCACGTCGGCGGCGATCCCCTGCAAGCGCGCGGGGTTCAGCTCCAGCCGCTCCATCAGCGGCGCGCTGACGCCCGCGGCGCGCCCGGCCTCCAGGTCGAGCGCGTTGGCCGCCAGGATCTCGCCCTGCCGCTCCAAGATCGCCTCGGCGATGGCCAGGAGCGCCCGGTTCTTGGTATCCGTGTTCAGCGTGCGCAGCTTGACCGCCGCGCGGCGGGCGTTCTCGCCCAATTCGATCAGTTCGGCAAACATGTCCCCTCCTTGGCGCCGCCATTCCTTGGCGCTGCCGCCACGCTCAGCGCCCCGCGTGCTCGATCAGCACGAGGTCATCGCGGTGGACGACCTCCGGCCCGTACTCGTAGCCCAGGATCGTGGCGATCTCGTCGGAACGGTGGCCGCGAATCGCCGCCAAATCCTTGGCATGGTAATGGGTGATGCCGCGCGCGATCTCGCTGCCCTCCGGGCCGATCAGGCGCACCGTTTGGCCGCGGTCGAAATTGCCGTTAACCGCCGTGACGCCCACCGCCAGCAGGCTCTTGCCCTGGTTCAGCAAGGCCTGGGCTGCCCCGGCGTCGACATGGACCTCGCCCCGCGAGGGCTCGGCCAGGATCCAGCGCTTGCGGCTCTCCAGGTGGCTGGTCACCGGCAAAAAGCGCGTGCCCAGCGCCTCGCCCTCCACCAGCCGCAACAAGACGTTGGGCTCCGAGGCCGCCGCGATGATCACCGTCGTCCCCGAGCGGGTGGCCATGGCGGCCGCCTCGATCTTGGTGGCCATGCCGCCCGTGCCAAAGGAGGTGCCGCTCCCGCTGGCCAGGCGGCGGATGCTCTCATCGATGGCCGGCACCTCGCGGATCAGCTCGGCCTCGGGGTTGGTGCGCGGATCCGCCGTATATAGGCCGGCCTGGTCTGTGAGAATGATCAGCAGGTCGGCGTCCACCAGGTTGGCCACCAGCGCCGACAGGTTATCGTTGTCGCCGATGCGGATCTCTTCCACGCCCACCACGTCGTTCTCGTTGATGATCGGGATGACGCCCAGTTGCAGCAGCGAGAGCATGGTGTTGCGCGCGTTGAGGTAGCGCTCCCGGTGGGTCAGATCGGCGCGGGTGAGCAGCGCCTGCGCGATGGTCACGCCATAGAGGCCAAAGAGCTGCTCATAGATCGCCATCAGGCGCACCTGGCCAATGGCCGCCAGCGTCTGCTTGAAGGGGATGTCCTTGCGCTGCGGCATCGTGCGCTGCGGCAGCGCGCCCAGCGCCTCGCGCCCCGCGAACACCGCGCCCGAGGAGACGAACACCACCTGATGTCCTTGTCCGTGCAGGGTCGCGAATTGCCGCGCCAGCTCGACCAGGTGGGGGCGGCTCAGTCGCGTGCCCTGGGGAGCCAGGCTGCCAGTTCCGACTTTGACGATGATGCGCATACGGCCCTCTTCACCTCGCGTTGGGGCGCCATGACGGGCGCCTCAGTTCGGACATTATAGCGTCGCCCCTCGAAATGTCAAGCCACCGGCTTCAGGGGTTTGTCTTGCTGCCTGCTCTGACGTATAATAGGCGCGGTTTCCCGAGGTGCCTGCCAGCGCTTGACTCGGCGCTGCCATGGCAGGCCATGTGGATGGAAAGGGCTAGCGCACATGTCTCCTCTCAAAGCGATCATCCTGGCCGCCAGCCCCGGCGGCGGCGCAACGACCCCCTATGCGCGATTCCTGCAACGCCTGGGAGACCGCGCCATCATCGACTATGTGGTGGATATTGCCTTGCGCTTCGTCAAGCCCCGCGACCTCTATATCGTGGCGGGGTATGAGCGCGAAAAACTGCGAGAGCACCTGGGCCCCACGTACAACTATGCCTACCAGGAAGAGGCGCTGGGCACTGGCCATGCCGTGCTGCAAGTAAAGCCCTTGCTGGGAGATTACCAGGGCGACCTGCTCATCCTCTACGGCGACACGCCGCTCTTTCGCTCGGCCTCCATCCTGGGGCTCATCAATCGCCACCGCCTCACAAAGGCCCACCTGACCCTGTTCACCAGCACCACCGACCAGGCGCTGCCCTATGGCCGCATCATCCGCGACAGCTCGGGCAGCATCCTGGATATCATCGAAGAAGCGGAGGCCTCCGCGGAGGTCAAAAAGATCCGCGAGTTGAACCTGGGGGCCTATGTCTTTGACGCGCAGGCGCTCTTTTCGGTGCTGCAACAGCCCCGCCCCGGCGAGGCCGAATCCCGCCATCTGCTGACCGATTCGGTGCATCGCCTGATCCGCTCCGGCCACCGCGTGGAAAGCTATCGCAGCTATGACCAGGACGAGATCCTCGGCATCAACACCCCGGAGAACCTCAGCCAGGCCGAGTTCATCCTCAAGAAGCGCTTCTACCGGCCCAAGCGGGTCGAGGAAGAGAACATCGTCCAGTTCGGCACCGGCGGCTGGCGCGCCGTGATCGGCGAGGGCTATACGCTGCACAACGTGCGCCGGCTCTGCCAGGCGCTGGCCAACAAGATCATCCGCGATGGCGAAGAGGCTCGCGGCGTGGTCATTGGCTATGACCGCCGCTTCCTCTCGGATCGCTCCGCCGAAGCGGCCGCCGAAGTCTTTGCGGGCAACAATATCCAGACCATCTTGCTGCAAGAGGCGGCGCCCACGCCGCTGGTCAACTATGCCACGCTGGCGGAAAACGCCGTGCTGGGGTTGGCTTTCACCGCCAGCCACAACCCCCCCGAGTACAATGGGCTCAAGGTCTTTCTCACCGATGGCTCCCTGCTCATGGATGACGAGACCCGCCAAGTCGAGATCGAGACCAACGCCATGCGGCAGGAGGATGTGGTCAAGATCGAGCTGGACATCGCCGAGGATGCGGGCATCGTTCGTTGGCTCGACTACACCAACGCCTACGTGGACGCGGTCGAAAAGATGATCGACATGGACGCCATCCGCAAGGCGGGGCTGCGGGTCATCCTCGACCCCATGTACGGCGTCGGGCAGGTGACCCTGGAGATCATCCTGATCGAGGCCCGCTGCCGGGTGGTGACCATCCACGGCCGGCACGATCCCCTCTTTGGCGGGCGCTCCCCCGCGCCGGACCCCAAGGCGCTGGCCATGCTGATCACCGAGGTGCGCGAGGGCCACTATGATTTGGGCCTGGCCACCGACGGCGACGCGGACCGCATCGCCATCGTGGATGAGCGGGGCGAGTATATCGGCATCAACGATGTGCTGCTCTTGCTCTACTATTACCTGCACGAATATCGCGGGGAGCGCGGCGGGATCGTGCGCAACCTGGCCACCACGCACATGCTGGACCGCCTGGCCCACCATTTCCACGAGGAGTGCTACGAGGTGCCGGTGGGGTTCAAGCACATCGCCGCCGCCATGAAAGAGCACGATATCCTGTTGGGCGGCGAGAGCAGCGGCGGGTTGACCATCCGCGGGCACATCCTGGGCAAAGACGGCATCCTGGCCTCGGCGCTCATCGTCGAGATGATCGCCCGCACCGGCAAAAAGATGTCCGAGCTCCTGGAGGATGTGCGCGCCATCACCGGCCAGCTTTACACCATGGAAGAGAACGTGGCGGCCACCTCCGAGATGAAGGTGGTCATCCCGCAAAAGCTGCAACAGATGGGCCTGGACCGACTCGGCCCCTATCCCGTCCGTAAAGTCTCTTACCTGGACGGCATCAAGGTGCTGATGGCCGATGACGAGTGGGTCCTGTTGCGCTTCTCCGGGACCGAGCCGCTGCTGCGCATCTTTGCGGAAGCGACCACCCCGGAGCGAGCGCAAGACATGGTGCGCCTGGCCAAAGAGCTCGTCGGGCTGGACAAGTAGCCAGGCCCCACGAAACAGAACGGCGAGTTGCGGCCCGCAGGGGAGCAGCTCGCCGCACCACGATGCGCCAAAGAGAGGAAACATGCCCCAAGACAAAGTGGCCCTGGTCGTGATGACTGGCCTGCACGGCGAGTCCGAGGTGGAGCAGATGATGAACGGCGCCCTGGCAGCGGCCACGCTGGACACCGTCGACAAGGCCCTGGCCGCAGGCAACATCGGGCCCATCATCGTCTCCACCAACTCGGCCAGCCTGCAAGAAACGCTGCGCGAGTGGCCGGTGCTCGTGGAGCGTGATTCCACCGAGGAGCCTTTCCATTTCGGCCTGCGGCTACGCGAGATCATCAACCAGCATCACCTGGAAAAGGTGATCTATATGGGCGGCGGCAGCGGCGTGCTACTCTCGGTGGAAGAACTGCGCCAAATCGCCGAGGAGCTCCTCAAAGAGGAGCGACTGCTGATCACCAACAACTTTTACTCCACCGATTTCTGCGGCTTTACGCCGGGCTCGCACATCAACGCCATCCACGTGCCCCCCTACGATAACGACCTCGGCTGGCGCATGGGCCAGGGCGGCGGTCTGCCCAATGTCTCCCTGCCGCGCACGGCCAGCACGCAACTGGACATCGACACGCCCGTGGACCTGATGGTGCTGACCTATGACCCCACCGTGGGCAAGCACCTGCGCGCCCACCTCGATAGCCTGGAAATGGACACCGCGCCGATCCGGCAGGCCATGCGCTTCCTGGTCAACCGCACCACCGAGGTGATCCTGGCGGGACGGGTCTCGTCCGCCATCCTGGCCTACATGGAAAAGGAAGCGGCCTGCCGCGTGCGCGTCTTTTCCGAGGAGCGCGGCATGCGCGCCAGCGGCCGCCAGACGCGGGGCGAGGTGCGCTCCCTGCTCGGCCACCTCTACCAGTCGGCCGGGCCCCGGCGCTTTTTCAACACCCTCGCCGAGATGGGCCAGGCGCTCTTTTTCGATAACCGCGTCCTCTGGGTCCATTGCGGCGTCTGGCCCTCGGCCAGCGACCGCTTCTACTCTGACCTGCGGCAGCCGGACAAGATCGAGGACGATTTCGTGCGCACCCTCACCGAGGCCGCCCTGGAATCGCCGATCCCGGTCATCATGGGCGGGCACTCGCTGGTTTCCGGCGACATGTACGTGATCGTCGACCGCGCCTGGGATATCACGCAGGTGGACCTGCCCCGCTGGGTGAATCACACCTTCTGGGGAGATCCCACCCCAAAGAAGAGGAAATAGGGATCTCGAGCGCCGTCCCCTGACCCACAGGCCAGGCAGGCGGCAGCACATCTCCAAGGAGCCGACATGAGCGAGGACAAGAGCTATCTCGACTTTTTATGCCGCGACCTGGCCGAGGTCGACCCGGACACCCAACGACTCATCGATTTGGAGCAAGAGCGCCAGGCCCGGCGCTTTATCTTTGTCCCCTCCGAAAGCATCTGCCCGCGCCCGGTGCGCGAGGCGCTGGGCTCGGTCTTTACCAATGTCTATGCCGAGGGCTACCCGCCCCTGCGCATGACGCGCGAGGATGAGGAACTGCTCACCGACTTTGGCTACCAACTGGCCAATTTCCGGCGCTACAGCGACCGCCGCTTCTACCGCGGCACGGACTATGTGAACTTTGTGGAATGCCTGGCGCAGCGGCGCGCCGCCGACTGCTTTGCCACCGAGTCTGTGCCCGCCCGGGACATCTATGTCAACGTGCAGCCGCTCTCCGGGGCAGGGGCCAATCTGGCGGTCTATGACGCACTCCTCCAGCCCGGCGACACCCTGATGGGCATGAACCTCTTTCAGGGCGGCCATCTCACCCACGGCAGCGAGTTCAACGCCTCCGGCAAGCGCTATAACGTGGTCTCCTATGGCGTGGATCCCAAAACCCAGCGCCTGGACTATGACGCCATCAAGGCCCTGGCGCTCAAGGCCCGCCCCAAGCTCATCGTGGCGGGCTTTACCTCCTACCCCTGGGCGCCCGATTGGGACCGCTTCGCCGAGATCGCCCGCGCCTGCGGCGCCATCCTCATGGCCGATATCGCCCACATCGCTGGACTGGTCAGCGCCGGCGTGGTCGCCTCGCCGGTGGGCCATGCCGACGTGATCAGCTTTACCACGCACAAGACCATGTGCGGCCCCCGCGGCGCGGTGATCATGACCACCCGCGAGAGCTATGCCCGCAAGATCGATGCGGCGGTCTTTCCCGGCCTGCAAGGCGGCCCCCACACCAACAAGTTTGCCGCCATGGCCGTGGCCTTCAAGATCGCCCAGACGCCCGCCTTCAAGGCGCTGCAACAGCGCATCGTCGAAAATGCCCAGGCCCTGGCCGCCGGCTTGCAGTCCAGGGGCTTGCGCCTCGCCTACGGCGGGACCAACACCCACATGTTGCTCATCGACCTGCGGGCACTCAAGACCCCCAATGGCATACCGCTCCTCGGCGAGCCCGCCGCGCGCATCCTGGACTTTTGCGGCCTGGTGGCCAACAAGAACACCCTCCCCGGCGACACCGTCACGGCGCTGGCCAGCGGCATCCGCCTGGGCACGCCGTGGCTTTCCCAGCGCGGCATGGGCCCCGCCGAAATGGACCTGCTGGCGGGGATGATCCACAAGGTGCTGACCAACATCCATCCCTTCTATTACGTTCGCACCAGCCGCGAGACGCCGCGCGCCAAGCTGGATTGGGCCACCTACGAGGAGGTCAAGCGCGAGGTGGACGACCTGGCCGCGCGCACACCCGCCGAGGAAACCGCCTGCCACAGCGGCTACCCCCATTACATGATCACGCCGCCGGAGCCGACGCAGGCGCCCGTTCCGCCCGAGCCGCCAGAGCAGATTCGCCAGGTCAGGCAAGCGGCCCGGCAAGGCGCCGCCTGCCTGGACCTGGGCGATAGCCTGCTCTTGGTGCGCGGCGACCTGGCCAAGCCGTTCCTGCAGAGCGTCTGCACCGGCAACATCGCCGGATTGGCGCCCGGACAGGCCATGCGCTCCCTGCTGCTGGATCGGGAGAGCCATGTGATGGGCGACATCACCCTTTGGCGGTTGGAGCAAGACAAGCACGGCTGGGATCGCTACCTGCTCACCGTCAAGGCCACGGTCAAGGAACGCGTCACCTCCTGGTTGCGCGGCCTCTCCGATGCCTACATCCTGTTCGACCAGGACATCGTGCGCAAGATCCCTGGCCCGGCCGTGGTCGAGGACTGCGCCGAGCTGTCCAGCGGCGAGTTCGCCCAGCTCGCCCTGTTCGCGCTGCAAGGCCCCAAGATGCGGGACGTCTTGCAGCAGGTCCTGCCGCTCCAGCAAGAGATCGCCCCTGGCGCCTATCATCGCTTCGAGTGGGAAGGCCGGCCCCTGTGGCTGGCGCGCCTGGACCTGGGCGCCCAGACGCCGCGCTACGCCATCATCGTCTCGGAAGCCCAGCGCCAGCCCCTGGCAGCCGCCCTCCAGAAGGCGGGCGCGGCACTGGGCGGCTTCGCGGCAGATGCCGCGCTGCGCGCCGAGGTCGGCTGGCCCGCGGGTGCCTATGGCCAGGATGCCGCCGCCATCTATCAGGCCCACCCCGCGCTCTTTGACCTGACCAAGCCCTATTTCGTGGGGCAAGCAGGGTTCCCCAAGGCCCAGCCCGTCGTCGAAAGGCCCGCCTTCCGGTGGGACCCGCCGGCGGAGCAGGCGGCCAAGCGCACGCCGCTCTACGAGACCCATCGCAAGCTGACGCGCAAGATGGCCCCCTTTGCCGGGTGGGAGATGCCGCTCTGGTATTCCAGCGTCGGCGAGGAGCACCAGGCCGTGCGCACCGCTGCCGGGCTCTTTGACGTTACCCACATGGGCGCGCTCGAGATCGCCGGCGAGGACGCCGCCGCTTTCATCGACCTGGTCTTTACCAACCACGCCGCCGGGCTCGGCAACGGGCACTCGTCCTACGGCTATCTGATGGACCCCGATGGCCACTGCATCGACGATATCATGATCTATCGCCGCGCCAAGGACCGTTTCCTGGTGGTGGTCAATGCCGCCAACACCGCCAAGGACCTGGCCTGGCTGCGCGCCGTCAACGCAGGAGAGGTCCTCATCGATCGGGAGAACCCCGCGCTGACGCGCGAGGCGCTGGTGGTTATCCGCGACCTGGGCGACCCCAGCAGCGGCGCGGATCGGCTGGTCGATCTGGCCCTGCAGGGTCCGCGGTCGCAGGACATCCTGCTGGCTCTGATCGCTGACCCAGCAAGCCGCGACCAGCTCGCCAAGCTCGAGCGCACCCATTTCATCGAGGCCGAGCTGGCGGGCATCCCCACCGTCATCTCCCAGACCGGCTATGCCGGCGAGGACATCGCCTACGAGTTGTTCGTGCATCCCGACCAGGTCGTCCGGCTGTGGGATGCCCTGCTCGAAGCCGGGGCGCCGCACGGCCTCAAGCCCTGCGGCCTGGCCGCCCGCGATTCGCTGCGGCTGGAGGCGGGATTGCCGCTTTACGGCCACGAGCTCGGCGGCCGCCACGATATCGTGCCGGCCGAGGCAGGCTATGCGGCCTTTGTCAAGTTCCACAAGCCCTATTTCGTCGGTCGCGCCCAGTGCCTGCGTCAGGAAGCCGAGCATGAGATGACCCTGGTCCGCTTCCGCGTGGATCGGGCTGGCGCCCGCGCCATCCATCAGGAGGACCCGCTCTTTAACCGCCAGGGGAGCCACATCGGCTGGGTCACCAGTTGCACCCTCATCGGCGGCGTGCAGATGGGCCTGGCCCTGGTGCAAAAGCGGCACGGCGCTCCGGATACGCCGGTCAGCATCTTTCCACTGCCGCCCAGCGACCGCATGCCCGAGGCCAAGCCGATGAATGCCCTGCAACCCGGCGACCGGGTGCTGCTGCACGAGGGCGCGACGATCCTTTCCCGGTTCCCTGGCGCCAAGGAGAAAAAGGCCTGGCGCGCCGCCTGAGCCACCTGCCTAGCGGCCCCGCGCGATCATCCAGCCGCTTGCGCCCGCGTTCATCGGCGCAGGCGGCTGGGTTTGGTCAGCCGCGCAAATGCAATTGCCCCCCATATACATCGGTGGTATATTGGGGCCGCGTGGACAGATCGGTTCGCCCCAGTTGGCTGTCGCCACCCCGCCAGGCGTGCCCCGCCTCGTGGCGCCGCCGCTCCAAGCCAATCCCGGGATACTGGAGTTGAGGTCATGAAACGAATGCCGCTGCGTCGCCATCTGTGCAGAGCCGCCGCACTGCTATCCCTGGCAGCTCTGCTCGGCCTCCTCGCTCACGCACCCCTGGGCGCAGCGCAGGCCATGGCTCCCAGCGCCTTGCCCACCGAATCCATCACCCCCTCGCCCACGCCGACGCCCAAGGGCGTATGGTGGAGCGGCGGCCCGTATGGCGGGCTGGTGGCCAGCTTGGCCGCCTCGCCTGACCTGGCCAATGACCTGACCCTGTTCGCGGGCACGGAGAGCGGCATCTTTCGCTCCACCGATAGCGGCGCCTCCTGGCAGGGGATCTTGTCCACCACCGGTTTCCTGGTCACCTGCTTGCAGGTTTCCCCCACCTACCGTATCGACAGGACCGCCTTTGCCGGAACCAACCAGGGCGGCGTATTGCGCTCCGTCGATGCCGGGGCCACCTGGGCGCCCGTGGGACTCGCATCGCTGGGCCAGGACCCCTACATCCACGCGCTGGCGATCTCGCCCCGCTATCGGTTCGACGGCATCCTCTACGCGGCGGTCAGCAACCAGGGCCTGTACCGCTCCAACGATCGCGGCCTGAACTGGACCCGCGTCCCCATCGCCACGGCCCCGGCCACGCTGACCATCCAGGCCATCGCCCTCTCCCCCAACTATACTATCGATGGCACCCTCTTTGTGGGAGGGAGCGACGGCCTGCTCTACAAGTCCGTTAACTTTGGCAGCACCTGGTCGCCCATCCAGATGTACACGGGCCCCGACGCCTTGCGGGTCCGCAGCATCGCCCTCTCGCCCGATTATGCGCGCGGCGACCCCACCATCTTTGTGGCGACCTCGGGCCAGGGCACGCTGCGCTCCACCGATGGCGGCGCCCATTGGAGCCAATCCAACCCCGCCGAGCCGTTCCGCTCCACCGCCTGGGTCGCCCTCTCCCCCAACTATGGGACCGACCACACCGTCTTTTCCTGCTATCCCGAACGGGACGCGCTCTTTATCTCGACCGATCGAGGGTCCAGTTGGAGCCTGCTGGTGGACGGCCTGGGCGATGCCTTGCCCGAGACGCTCGTCGTTTCGCCCAACTATGCCGCCGACAAGCTGCTCTGGGCTGGGACGCGCGGCGACGGCGTCTACAGCCGTAAGGTCGGGGCCACGCGCGGCTGGCTGCCCACGAACAAGGGGCTGGCCGCCTTGCACGTGCCCTCCCTCGCGCTCTCGCCCGACTTGGCCAGCGACGGCTTTGTCCTGGCCGGGGCGCCCCATGGCGGCGTCTATCGCTCGCTCAATGGCGGCGCCACCTGGGAGGCGGTCAATCGCGGGCTGCCCTATCAGGACCGCTCGATCTATAGCGTCGCCATCTCGCCTTACACGCTTTCCATGGGTACCATCTTTGCCGGCGGCCCCAAGGGCCGGGTCTTTCGCTCCAGCCGCACCACCATCTCCTGGACCCAGGTGCTGACGGTGCCCGGCGCCTCGGGCATCGAGGCCAATATCACCGGCTTTGCCTTTTCCCCCAACTTTTCCCTGGACGGGACCGGGTTCCTGGCTGCCGGCGTGGGCGGCGTGTACAAGACCACCGATCGCGGGCAGACCTGGCAACCGTCCCCCCTGCCGGTCGATATCGATATGGTGGTCAAGTCCGTCGCCATCTCGCCGGTATATAGCGAGCCCATGCCAGCGGGCATCCAGCGCGCCGCGGTCATCGGCGGGTCCGCTGGGCAGATCTTGATCACCCACGACGGCGGCGCCTCCTGGCACTCCCTATCCACCCCACTGCCGCCGGATAGCACCGTGGTGGCGCTGGCGTTCTCCCCGGATTTCGCGCGAGACGACCTGATCCTGGCCGGGGTCGCGGGCGCCTATCAGGGGATCATCGCCAGCCACGATGGCGGCGAAACCTGGGAGCCCCTCGCGGGCCTCCCCCAGAGCGCCGTGTTCGGCCTGGCCTTTTCACCCCATTTCTCGTCGGATCGCACCGTCTATGCTGGGACCAAGGAGAATGGCGTCTATCGCTCCCAAGATGGCGGGACCACCTGGCAGCCCTACAACCAAGGGTTACAGGCGCCCTGGATCGCCTCGCTGGCCACGGACCCCGGCACCGGCCAGACCCTGTTCGCAGGGACGTGGGGGCGCAGCGCCTGGCAATATATCCCGGTGACAGTGGTCCCCACCGCCACGCCAACCGCGACAACCACCCCGACGGCCACTCCCACGCCCACCAGCACCCCGACGGCCACCGGCACGGCCACGGCCACCAGCACGCCGACGGCCACGCCCACCCTTCAGCGGCGGTTGTACCTGCCGCTGGTCAGCAAGGACTATCCCACGCTCTGGCATCGCAGCGGGCTGGAAGGCACGCCGATCAAGTCGTTGGCGCTGGACCCGGGCAATCCGCAGACCGTGTACGCCGGGACGACCAACGGCGTCTTTCGCCACCCCTATTGCGAGGGGATCTGGTTTGCCACCACCCTTCCCAGCGACCTGGGCGTCTATGCCATCGCGGTGGCGCCGCCGCCGAGCGGCCATGTCTTTGTGGGCTCTTGGGGGCACGGCGTCTATCGCTCCACCGATGCGGGCGTCTCCTGGAGCCAAGTCAACACCGGCCTGGCCTCGCTGTACACCAATGCCGTGGTCGTCTCGCCCAACTATGCCGCCGACCGCACGGTCTATGTGGGCACGGACCGGGACGGCGTCTTCAGGAGCACCGACAACGGCTCGACGTGGCAGCCGGCCAACAGCGGCCTCACCAGCCTGGAGATCTCGTCCCTGGCGATCAACCCCGCCAACCCGCAGATCCTCTCGGCGGGCACCTTCAACCGAGGCATTTTCCGCTCCGAGAATGGCGGCCAATCGTGGGTGCGCACGCCATTGGGGAACGACGTGGTCTGGTGCCTGGCCGCCAGCGCGGCGCATCCCCAGTTCGTCTATGCGGGGACCGATGGCGGAGTCTTTGTCAGCGCCGATGCGGGCGCGACCTGGACGCCCACCGCCTTGGGCGTCAAGACCTATAGCCTGGCCATCCCTTCACAGGCCGATGACCTTGTGGTGGCGGGCACCTCCGGCAGCGGCGTGTTCGTCACCACCAACGGCGGGAGCAACTGGGCTCCGCTCAACGACGGGCTGGGGGACCGCGTGGTGCAAGCGCTGGCCATCGACACCGCCAGTTGCACCGCGCTCTATGCGGGCACCAACGACGGCGTCTGGAAGTGGAGCCTCAGATAGCCCCCGCAGGAGGGCACGCTCCCCATAAAAGACGCCAGGCATCCAACGGCTCTAGGGCGCCGCTCGGATGCCTGGCGTGTTGTTTGGCCTTCTGACACAACCCTACCAGCGCAGCTTGGGTTGCCTCGCCGCCCTCACCTCGTCCAGCCGCCGCACCGGCGTATCGTGCGGCGCGTCGTGCAAGAGCTGCGGCTCCGCGACCGCTTCCTCAGCGATCCGCCGCATCGCCTCGATAAAGGCGTCCAGCGTCCGCTTGCTCTCCGTCTCGGTCGGCTCGATCATGAGCGCCTCGGGGACGATCAGGGGGAAATAGATGGTCGGCGGGTGATAGCCATAGTCCATCAGCCGCTTGGCGATGTCCAGGGTATGGATCTCCGGCGTCTCCGGACGCTTGCCGGAAAAGACGAACTCGTGCATGCAGCGGCGGTCGTAGGGCAGCGGGTAGACGCCCCGCAGCTTGGCCAGCAAATAGTTGGCGTTGAGCACCGCGTTCTCGCTGACTTCGCGCAGCCCCTGGGCCCCCAACATGCAGATATACGTGTAGGCCCGGACCAGCACGCCAAAGTTGCCATAGAAGGACTTGAGCCTGCCGATGGACGCTTCGGGCATCACCAGGTGATACACGTACTGCGGCTCTTCCTCGCCGTCTTCCGTCTCGATCTCCGGAAGGTCCTCCAGGCTATAGCGCGCCACGATCGGCCCGGGCAGATAGCGCACCAGGCGCTCGGCCACAGCCACCGGCCCGGCGCCAGGGCCGCCGCCGCCGTGCGGCGTGGAAAAGGTCTTGTGCAGGTTATAGTGCAGCACGTCAATGCCCAGGGCCCCCGGCTTGACGATGCCCAGCAGTGCGTTCATGTTGGCGCCATCGCCATAGAGCAAGCCGCCGCAACTGTGCACGAGCTCGGCCACCTGCAGCACATGCTCGTCGAACAGGCCCAGGGTGTTGGGGTTGGTGAGCATCATCCCCGCCACGCGGTCATCGCAGTGCGCCCGCAGGTCCTCCAGGTCCACGTTGCCCCGGCTGTCGGACTTGATCTCCACGGTGGTATAGCCGCTCATCGAGGTCGAAGCGGGGTTGGTGCCGTGGGCCGAGTCAGGGATCAACATCACCTGGCGCTTGGCGTCGCCGCGCTCGCGGTGATAGGCGCGGATCATCAGCACGCCGGCCAATTCGCCCTGCGCGCCCGCGGCCGGCTGCAGCGAGACGCCGGCGAACCCGCCGATCTCGCGCAGAAACTCTTGCAGCTCCCACAGGAGCTGCAAATTGCCCTGCACCGTTAGCTCGTCTTGATAGGGATGCGTTTGGACAAAGCCCTGCAGCCGCGCCGTCTCCTCGTTGACCTTGGGGTTATACTTCATGGTGCAGGAGCCGAGCGGGTAGAGACCCTTGTCCACCGCATAGTTGAGCTGAGATAGCCGCACATAGTGGCGCACCAGGTCCACCTCGCTCACCTCGGGCAAAGGCAACTCCTGGCGCACCATCTCCCAGGGAAGCTCGGCCTGGGGCACATCACACTCTGGAAGGAGGCAACTGGCGGGAAGCGTCCCGGAGCGCCCTTCCTCCAGCTCGATCAGCAAGGGCTCGCTCATGCCGTCACCTCCTTCAAAGACTCGACCAGATGGTCAATTTCGCTGCGCGTGATCGTTTCGGTGACGCAGACCAGCATGTGATCCTGCAGCTCGGGGTAGGCCGCCTCGAGGTCATAGCCGCCCAGGATGTTGCGATCCAACAGCGCGTCGTTGATCAGTTGCGGAGGCTGAGGGCACTTGACCACGAACTCTTTGAAGAAGGGCTCGCCGCTGACCACGGAAAAGCCGGGCAAGGCCGCGATCTGCTTGGCCGCGTAATGGGCCTTGTGATAGCACAGCTCGGCGACCCGACGCAGCCCGGAGCGCCCCAGGGCGCCCATATAGACCGCCGCGGCCAGGGCGCAGAGCGCCTGGTTCGTGCAGATGTTGGAGGTGGCGCGCTCGCGGCGGATGTGCTGCTCCCGGGCCGTGAGCGTCAGCACGTAGGCGCGCTTGCCCTCCACGTCCACCGTCTCGCCGACGATGCGGCCGGAGAGGCGATGGACATGCTCTTGCTTGCAGGCCAGGTAGCCCAGGTAGGGCCCGCCATATTGCAGGCCCAGCCCCAGCGGCTGGCCCTCGCCCACCGCGATATCGGCGCCGTATGCGCCGGGCGGGGTGAACAGGCCCAGCGAGATCGGATCGGCGCTGACGATGAACAGGGCGCCGGCCTCCCGCGCCTTTTGCGCCAGCCCCTCCAGTTGATAGAGCTGCCCCAGGAAATCGGGGTTCTGCACGGCGACGCAGGCCGTGTTGGCGTCGATCAGCCGCGCGAACTCGTCCAGGTCCAGGCGGTTGCCGCGCAACC
Source organism: Chloroflexota bacterium (assembly GCA_012689325.1). Classification (GTDB taxonomy): domain Bacteria; phylum Chloroflexota; class Anaerolineae; order JAAYEA01; family JAAYEA01; genus JAAYEA01. Next base: position 624 of record JAAYEA010000007.1, on the reverse strand, counting down.
CCAGGTCGTCCCCCACGATCTCCATCTCGAGCCCTTGGGTATAGGCGCGCAGAGCGGCGCGATACTCGGGGTGCAGGGTGGGCGAGACGAGGATGCGACGCTGCTTGCCCCGCTTGGCATAGTAGGCCATGAGCACGGCCTCGGCCAGCGCCGTGGCGCCATCATAATGCGAGGCATTGGCCACCGCCATGCCGGTCAGGGCGCAGATCATGCTCTGATATTCAAAGATGCTCTGCAGCGTGCCCTGGCTGATCTCGGGCTGGTAGGGCGTGTACGCGGTATAGAACTCGGAACGGCCGGTGATGTGCTTGACCACGCTGGGCACAAAGTGGTCGTAGGCGCCCGCCCCCATAAAGCTGATATAGTGCACCGTGTCCATGTTCTGCTCGCTGAGCGCCTGCAGGCGGCGCAGCGCCTCCATCTCGGACATGGGCGGGAACAGATCTAGCTTGGGGAACCGAAACTGGGCGGGCACATCACGGAACAGGTCGTCGCTGTCCTGAATGCCGATCGCGTCGAGCATCGCTGCCCGCTCGGCCTCCGTGTGCGGCACATATGCCATGCTCAGGCCTCCTCTTCGCAGAACTTTTTATAGGCGGCGGCATCCAGCAAAGAGGCGGCCTC
>JAAYEA010000546.1 GCA_012689325.1 Chloroflexota bacterium | reverse complement strand
CGTGGCCACCATCGCCCTGGCCCTGGGCGCGCAGCGCATGATCCGCCGCCAGGCGCTGATCCGCAAGCTGCCGGCGGTGGAGACGCTGGGCGCCGTGACCACGATCTGCTCGGACAAGACGGGCACCCTGACCGAGAACCTCATGACCGTGACCATCCTGGACGTGGCCGGGTCCCGGCTGGACCTGACCCAACACCTGGAGCACACTGGCCCCACCCTCTCCCCCGCTGACCCGCCCCTTGCCGAGCCCGGCCCCGCGATGGCGCTGCTGCTGGCCGGTGGCGCGCTCGCCAACGATGCCATTCTGCAGCCCGACGACGGCGACGCGCGGGGGTATCATGCCGTCGGCGACCCCACCGAGGGCGCGATGGTGGTGGCCGCCGCGCGGCTCGGCCTGTGGAAGGCCGACCTGGAGGCGCTGCTGCCACGGGTGGCCGAGGCGCCGTTCACCTCGGAGCGCAAGCGAATGACCACCGTGCACCGCCGCCCGGCGACTGCCGCGGGCTCGGGGAGCCAGGCGCTGGACCATCTGCTGGCGCAGCTTCCGGAGGGCGACTATATCGCCTTCACCAAGGGGGCGGTGGATAGCCTGCTGGAAACCTGCGACCGCGTCCTGAGCGAGGGCGTGATCGAGCCGCTGGAGGCGGGCTGGCGGGAGCGCATCGAGCGGGCCAACAACAGCCTGGCCCAGAACGGCATGCGCGTGCTGGGGGTGGCCCTGCGCCCGCTCGACCAACTCGGCGCGAGCCTGGACGAGGCGGCGCTGGAGACGCGCGAGATCTTTGTCGGGCTCACCGGCATGATCGACCCGCCGCGCCCCGAGGTGCGCGAGGCCGTGCTCAAGTGCCGCACCGCTGGCATCCGCCCGATCATGATCACCGGCGATCACCCGCTGACGGCGCTGCACATCGCCCACGACCTGGGCATCGCCCGGGCCGGCCCGCAAGCGGCGCACCAGGTGATCACCGGGCAGCGCCTGGCCGAGATATCGGACGACGAACTGGACGAGGTCGTGGGCGAGGTCTCGGTCTATGCGCGGGTCAGTCCCGAGCACAAGGTCAAGATCGTGGAGTCCTTGAAGCGGCAAGGGCAGATCGTGGCCATGACCGGCGACGGGGTCAACGACGCCCCGGCCCTGAAGCGAGCCGATATCGGCGTGGCCATGGGCATCACCGGCACCGACGTCAGCAAGGAAGCCTCCGACATGGTGCTGCTGGACGACAACTTTGCCACCATCGTCAACGCCGTCGAGGAGGGCCGCACGATCTATGAGAACATCCGCAAGTTCATCAAGTACACCGTCTCTAGCAACATCGGCGAGGTGCTGCTCATGCTGGTGGCCCCGCTGATCGGGCTGCCGATGCCGCTCACCGCGCTGCAGATCCTCTGGATCAACCTGGTGACGGACGGGGCGCCCGGCCTTGCCCTGGGCGTCGAGCCGGCCGCGCCGGACACCATGACGCGCCCCCCGCACCCGCCCACCGAGAGCGTGCTGGCCCGGGGGCTGGGGATCGAGATGCTCTGGGTGGGCCCTCTGGTGGCCCTGGTCGCCCTGCTCCCCGAGTTTTTGGGTTTCGCCACAGCGATGCACCTGGAGACCCCGGTCTGGCAGACCATGGTCTTTACCACCGTCTGCCTCACCGAGATGGGCCGGGCGCTCTCGGCGCGCTCGGACAAGCTGCTGCTGGTCCAGTTGGGGCTCCTGACGAACCCGCTGTTGGTGGGAGCGGTCGTACTGACCTTTGTGCTGCAACTATTGGTCATCTATGTGCCCGCCCTGCAGCGGGCGCTCGGCACGCAGGCGCTCACGCCACAGCAGTTCGCCCTCAGCCTGGCGCTGAGCACCATCGTCTTCTTCGCCGTGGAGACCAGCAAATGGGTCCGGCAGCGCCTGGCCAGCCGCCGGAACCGCGCCGCGTTCGGGGGGGATTGAGGCGAGCGGCGGCTAATGCCGCCCCGTCAGCGGGACAAAGACGACGCCGCCCATGTCCTCGCGGCGCACCTCATGCCCCGCCTTGGTGATCCGCCAGAGGGTTTGATGGCCGCCCGCCGGGCCGACGGGGATGACCATCCGTCCGCCATCGCGGAGCTGCCGCACCAGCGGCGGCGGGATGTGGTCCGGCGCGGCGGTGACAATGATCGCGTCGTAGGGGGCATGTTCCTCCCAGCCGAGATAGCCGTCGCCTTGGCGAGCCTGGATCCGCGCGTACCCCAATCGCCGCAGCCGTTCCTGCGCGGCGGCGGCCAGCGCGGGGATGATCTCGACGGTATAGACCTCGTCGGTCAGCTCGGCCAGGATGGCGGCCTGATAGCCGGAGCCGGTGCCGATCTCGAGCACCTTGTCCCCGCGTCTGAGCCGCAGCAGCTCGGTCATCAGGGCCACGATATAGGGCTGCGAGATGGTTTGGCCATAGCCGATAGGCAGGGGGCGATCGGCATAGGCCTCCTCCAGGACCTCGGCCGGGACGAACTCGTGGCGGGGAACCTTGGCCATGGCCGCCAGCACGTCCTCATCCCGGATATCTCGCCCGCGCAGGTGCCGCTCGATCATCTGCTTCCTCCCTGCCCCCGGTTCGGCAACCTCCCTGCTGACATTGTACCACGGCGCGTGCTGCGCGCCAGTCGGCCGTACCCCCTGCCCGTATTGCCATCATGGGCCAGATGTGATATAATGACAGCGCTGACATGATAGCGCTACCATGCCAGGGATTCCTCAACGCGCAGGAGGCGCCGTGGCAGACCAGGCCGAAAGAAGCAGGCCGACCCTCAGGGACGTGG
>JAAYEA010000545.1 GCA_012689325.1 Chloroflexota bacterium | reverse complement strand
TGTTGCAGGACGTGATCAGTCGCTTGACCGATGGGCAGATCGACCAGGAGGCGGCGGAGCTGCTGCTGCGCCCGTCCTTCGGGGAGGTCCGCGCCGCATTGATCGCCACGAGCGAGACGACCCGGGCCATGTCCCACGCCACCGACCAGTACAAGGAGGAGCTGCGGGAACGGGGGCTGTCGCCGGTGGTGCGCTGGCTCACGGAGGAGGACGAGAAAGTGTGCGACCTCTGCGGGCCGCTGGATCACCTGCCCGAGGAGAAGTGGCGCGACCAGTACCCCGACGGCCCTCCGGCCCATCCGGGCTGTCGCTGCCGCACCGTGGTGGAGCTGAAACGATGAGCGAGGTCTTCGAGGCGCGGCTGGACGGCTGGGAGCAGGTGGGGCGGCTGCTGGGCCGGGACGGACTGGAGCGCTGGGCGCTGGCCGTGCTGAAACGGCTGGCCGAGGAGATCAAGGCGCAGGCGACGCCCTACCCGCCCGAGGGGCCCTGGAACGCGCCGGGGCCCTATCCCGCCCGCTGGTATCAGCGCCACTTCGGGCCCCGCTGGGCGCGGGCCGACGGCTCGGTCGGCGGATCCAACACCAGCGAGCAGCTGCAGAAGCAGTGGCTGGTGGAGCAGCGCGGGGCGGCCCAGGTGGTCGTCGCCAACCGCGCCTCCTACGCCCCCTGGGTGATGGGCGAGGAGCAGGCCGCGCTCCACGCCGCCCACGGCTGGCGCAAGCTGAAGGACATCGCCGCGGAGGTGATGGGAGATCGACTAGCGGCGGTGGCGCGGGAAGAGTTGGACAAGTTGATCGCGCAGACGGCAGGCCCGGAGGCGCCTGCGGAAGGAGCATGAGGATGCCATACACCATCGTGGAGCGAGACGGCCGGTACTGTGTCTACCGGAAGGGGGAGGACGGGGGGCCGGAGGGCGAGACCCTGGGCTGTCACGACACCCAGGAGGAGGCCCAGGACCAGATCGCCGCCATCGAGGCCAGCGAGGCGGCGGAACGAGACGTCCCGGGCGAAGCGGAGAAAGCTGCGTCGCCGGAGCCGCCATCGGAGCCGGAGCCGACTTCGGCGAGCTCGGCCGGGCCGCCCCAGGTCACCGTGACCCTGCCCAACGCCACCGTCCAGGTGCGGGAGGGGCGGGTGTTGTCGGCCAAGAACCGGCAATTGATCGCCGAGGCGGTGAAGCAGAGCAAGGAGGCGATCCTGGCGTTGCAGCGGCTCCTGGAGGAGACGGAGCCGGAGGAGCGGGAGGAGATCGTGCGCTCCCTGCAGACGGTGCGAGCCGTGGGCGAGGACGAGGACACGGTCACCGTGGCCGGCTACGGGCTGGTCTGGGGCGGCAAGGACCTCTACAAGACCTACTTCACCCCCCAGACCGACCTGTGGCTGGACAAGCTGGGGACCCGCCATGTCGTCCTGTACGACCACGGCTTCGATCACGCCCTGCGCAAGGAGGTCGTCGGGGAGAGCGCCGAGGAGAAGCCGAATAAGGTGGGGCTGTGGGTGGCCGCGCAGCTGTACAAGCACAACGAATACCTGGCTGGCTTGCAGGAGCTGATGAAGCAAGGCGCCTTGGGCTGGTCCTCCGGCGCGGTGGGCCACCTGGCCGAGATCG
>JAAYEA010000075.1 GCA_012689325.1 Chloroflexota bacterium | reverse complement strand
CCACGGCCGAGCTGCTGGCCATGGCCGTCGGCAGGCGGGGGCAAGGCAATCAACCGACCGGACAAAGCATACCACTCTCGCATTCCGCGCCCATTGTAGCACGGTATCCGGATAGAAGCAAGCGGCGCTGCTGCTCAGCGCCGCCGCTTGCTCCGCATCCTTTGCTCCAGAAAGTCGTGGACCGCCAGGTGGATGCGACACTCGGGCTCCACGTAGGGCTCCAGCGTGGCGGCGCGGACCGTCGCGAGGTCCTCGCGCAGCCGGGCCAGATCGCGGCACCAGACCAGATGCCCGGCCTCGGCCAGCGTGCCCAGGATATCGTCCTGGTGCGTGTCGTAGCGGTCGGGGTTGCTGGCGGCCACCAGCCGCTTGCCCTTGCGCAACACTTCTACCACCGTGCCCAGGCCGCCATGGGAGACGACGATCTCGGCGCGGTCGTAGTAGCCCTCCAACGAAGGGGCATAGCGAAACCACTCACCGGCATGGCGAGGCTCGTAGCTCCCCGCGCCGATCTGCATCACCACGTCATCCCCCAGCTCGGGGGCCAGCTCGTCCATCGCCCGGACCAACGCATCGAAATCAGTGCTGCCCACCGTCACAAGGATCATCAGAAGAGCCTCCCGGCATAGGTGGCGCGGGGATACGCTTCCAGCAATTGGGGCCATTGCACGAAATAGAGGTCCGCCAGCGGGCGCATCAGCCGTCCGGTCAGCGACAGGCGATGCACCCGCGAGCCGGTCTCCACAAAGATCACCGGCTTGTGCAGCAGCTTGGCCCAGATCGAGACCGGCAGCGCCACCGCCGGTCCGCAATGGACCACGGCGTCGGGCCGGGCGCGCCACAGCACCCCCAGCGACTGCGCCGCGCAAAGGAGCGTCCGGGCCACGGCCAGCGCCAGGGAGCCGCTCTTGCCGCGGGGCCGGGCCACCCGGTAGCGCGCCCCGGGGGTGCGAATCTTGGCCGCGGAGAGCGTGTCCTCGCGGGTCAACAGGTAGGCGTACTCGTAGCGGTCGCCCAGCAAGTCCACCAGGGCCAGCATCTCTTTGGTGTGCCCCCCCTCGCCCAGCACCACCAGCAATTTCATGGCTGGCCCTCCCTCGGCTCGCCGCGCCTGACCAGCACCTGGCCATAGATGCCCAGGATGCGGTCGGCGATGCGGTCCAGCGACAGGTGCAACACCGCCTCGCGCCCGTTGGTCCGCCGCCCCCGCTCCAGCGCCAGGCGCAGCTTGGCCGCCACGTCCTCCGGCGTGCGCTGGCACAGGAAGCACCCCTCCGTGCCGCCGATCACCTCGGCCACGTCGCCCACCTCCACCGAGACGATGGGCAGGTTGCAGGCCATCGCCTCCTTCACCACCTGGGGCGAGCCCTCCGCGTCCGAGGTCAGCACCAGAGCGTCGCAGGCGTTCATGAAAAGAGGGATATCCGAATGGGGCCGCCCGGTCACCACCAGCAGCTCGACCTCGGGGGTCTCGCGCTGCAGCAAGGCCACGGCGGCGCGGGCCACGTCCACCCGCTTTTCCGGGCGCAAATCGGCGGCAAAGAGGATCAGTTTTTTATCCAGGGGCAGCCCCAGGCGCTGGCGCGCCTCCGCCCTGGGCATGGGCTGGAAAAGCTCGGTATCGATGCCGCAGGGGATGATATGCGCGCCCTTGGCGCCCAGCTCCGCCTCATGCTCGGCCGAGGTGACGGTGAAGGCGTCCACCCGCGGGGCCAGCGCCCGGCAGAGCCAGCCGACCCAGCCGAACATCTCGCCGGCGCCGTGAAAGCTCACCACGAGGGGACGGCGGAACTGCGCTCGGGCCATCACGCCGGAAAAGACGTAGTGGGCGTGAACGATGTCATAGCGCGCGGCGCGGACCTGCCGCCGCACCTGGGCGAACCCCCGCAAATAGTTCCAGGTGCTCTCTTTGCCGTTGATAAACAGCACGTCCACCTGCGCGCCGCGGCGCCGCAGCGACTGCACCTGCTCATAGACGAACACCCCAAAAGCGGGCATCGTCTCCGTGGGGTACATGTTGGTCACCACCAACACGCGCATCAGCGCACCTCCCCGCCCGCCGCGCGCCCGCCCGCGTCCAGCCGTTCATAGGCGGCGGGCAGCGGCCGGGGGTTGCGGAAAAAGAGGGCATTCACCAGGGTCCAATAGCGGTCGAAATAGCGGGTCAACGTCTCGTAGACGATCTCGTCGCTCAGCTCGGCGATGGGGCGCTCCCCGTCCAACACGACCGCCCCAAAGCGAGGGGCCAGCTCCCGATAGGCCCCCAACTGCAAGGCCTTGAACGCCACCGGCGGCTCGGGGCTGCGCTGGTGGGCCACCTCGGGCGGCACGGCCAGGAGGTAGGCGCGATCCGGCCGGGGCGCGGCCCAGCGCAGGAACCGCGCCGCCAGCGCGCGCTCGATCTCGCGCCCGGTCCCGAAATAGGCGGCCCACTCGGCCCACAGATCATAGGCGTAACGGTCGCAGATCACCACCTGCCCGCGCCACAGCGCCCAGCGCACCCCCAGCCCGTAACGGCCCGCCAGCTCCAGCGCCGTGAGCCAGCTCCAGGCGGCGCGCACCATCGGACGGCGGAACATGGCCACCCGCCGGGCGATGGACTGCTCCGAGCTGGGCGGCGCCGTGGCCTCGCCGCCGGATCCGCCGCGGCGGGCCAGGCGCGTGAACCAGCCCACCCAGCGGGAGGAGCCGCCCCGGCTCCAGACGTAGCGCGCGCGGATGTGGCACCCCGCGAAGGCGCGCTGCAACAACTGGGCCTGCCTCGTCTTGCCCGACCCGTCGGTGCCGCTAAAGGTGATCAGCATGTGCGGCTGGCTGTGCAGCCTGAGCCGCAGCTTGATCCCCTGCAAGGTGTGGATAGCGAGGTCGGCCAGGCGGCCGGGCCAGCGCTTCTCCGCCTGCTGCCAGAGCCGCCGGCAAAAGTAGCGTTTGCTGAGGGCGAAGGGGATGCGGAAAGGCCAGCGCAGTGGCTCCGCCTCGGCGTAGCGCAGGCGCTGCCGCGCGGCGGGCGAGAGGGCGCGCTCGGCCCGCTCCAGCGCCGCGGCGGGCAGCGGAGTCGCGCCATAGAGCCGCTCGCCCAGATCGGCGCAGAGCCGGAGCGCCGCCGCCAGGCCGTCCTCCCAGCCCCGGCGCGCCGCCGCGGCAAAGACCGCTTCCCAATCCAGCCCCGGCTGGCTGGCGCACTGGTGCACCGCCGCCAGGTCGGAGAGCTTGACGTCCTTGTCCTCGTAAAAAAAGTGGGCCAGGGTGGTCAGCAAGATGTCCTCGTCGCCGGGGATGGTCAGCGCCGGATCGTCGGAGGCGACGCTGCAGCGCGCCCAGAGCGCCTCCTCATCCAGGAACGAGGCGTACCAGCCCACATGCTCGTGCACGTGCAGCCCCGCAACCTCCGCCCCCTCGTGAAAGAGACGAAAGAGGTATTTGCGGTTCTCCTCCACGTTGCGCAGCTCCACATAGCCAGCCCGGCGCAGGATCGCTCGCGCCAGGTCGCCCTGCTCCGGGCGCACCAGTATATCGAGGTTGCTGGTCTTGTAGGGAAAAGAGGGGGCGGTCCCGGCGGACTTGATCACCACATCCTGAATCCCCGCCCGGCGCCAGAGGGACTGGGCCGCCAGGTAATGCTCCCGCAACCTGGCGCACTGCGCGGCTTCCGCCGCCTGGGCCAGGGTGAAGGCCGGATGCGCGGCCAGCTCGGACTGCAGGCGGCCCTGCTCGGGGCGGATGGCCAGCAGCGGAACCTTGTTGCGCTGCAACAGGCGCAGGAGCGCATCCAGGTCGTCGTCCGCCGCGACCTGGACGCCCTCAAGCTGGCCGAGGAGGTGCGGCGTGGCGCGCTCCGGATCGGCCAGGTAGGCCGCTAGCGCCTGCTCGTGGCCCTGGATCACGGGCGGCCTTCCTTTCTGCAGATGCCGATGATGCCGTTACGCAGCCAGCCCAGCCCGCGATGTTGCACGGCGCGGCTATAGAGCAGCCCCAGGATATAGGTCGCCTTGTTCAGGCTCGCGTAGGCGTAGGTCTGGTCCACGCGGAGCAACTGCCGGACGGCGAGGCCGTTGGCGGCCAGGGCGCGTCGGAGGGCCCGCTCGGTGTTGCAGCGGAAATAGGTGGGAAAGACGTCGTCGCTGCGGATGCCGATCAGGCTCTTGAGCGCGTAATGGGCGCGATAGGGCAAGAGGCGGGTCAGCAGGCTGACCGGCGCATAGGCGGCGGGCGTCTTGAAGACGAGCGTGCCGCCGGGCTTGAGCACGCGCGCGAACTCGGCAAAGGCCCGCTCAGGCCGCGCCACATGCTCCAACACCACGTAGCAGAGGATCAGGTCAAAGCTCTCCGCCCGGAAGGGGAGGTTTTCCAGCGCCCCCAGCGCCACGGCGTCGGCCAGGTCGTTGCCCGCGTCCTGGACGTCCACGCCCACCAGCAAGCCGAGCTGGTCCTTGTGCCCGCGCAGCACCCACGTCCCCTTGCCGCAGCCAGCGTCCAGCACCGCTCCCCCCGCCAGGCGCGGGTCGGAGAGCGCCGCATGGACGGGGGCGAAAATCACCTCTTCGAGGTTGGGGTAATAACGTTCGCGCAGCGCCCGCTGCGCCTCTTGATCGAGCATCTCGCTATTCTTTCCGTTTGATCACGTAGAGCCCCTCGCCGGACCAGAGCACCTGCCAGGCCGCGCCCGGCTGACCCTGTTCCGCCTGCAGGACCAGCGTCTCATAGTCCCGCGCCGCGGACTCGGCCAGGCGGTGGCCCCGCACCGACTCGATCCAGTGGAGGTCCACCAGGTGGTACTCGGCCCAATGGGGCGCGCCCGTCTGCAATTGCAGCAGCGCCCGATCCGCAAAGCGGGCCAGCATATAGTCCGGGGCCGAGAGCGACGCGCCCGGCGGGATCAGGGCGATGGCCTGGCGCTGCGCCGCCCAATAGGGCTTGGGCGCGTAATCGGCGCGCCGCGCCCAATAGGGAGCGCAGGCCAGTGTAGCAAAAAAGAGCCCCAGCGACAAAAAGAGGCAGAGCCTCTGGCGATCGAGCCCATCCGCGCGGCGCTCCAGCCAGCCGCTCAGCCGGGTGATGCCCGTGGCCGCCGCCGCATAGAGCAGCGGGCCGAGGATCGCCGACTCCCAGGCGCGCAGGCCCACGGAGCCGCCCTGCGCCAGCAGGCTGAACCCCAGCGCCGGTAGCGCCAGCCAGACCTCCGCGCTCAAGAGGGGCAGCAGGAAGAGCAGCGGCTGGAAGAACTGGTACATGAGCGCCAGCTTGGGCAGGGTCAGCACCTGCCGGGCCAAGGCCAGCGGATTGGCCAGGGCGCGGCGCAACAGCTCCGCGGGCGTGGCCCCCAGCGGACCCAGCAGCGCCGCCGCGCGCGAGGTGACCCCCTCCCCCCAGCGCGGGAAAACCACGCCATAGGAAAGGACCAGCGAGGCGGCGGCCAACAACGCCGGGGCCAGCACCCAGGGCCAGCGGCGCCTGGTGATCAGCCCATAGACGCCGATCAGCAGCACCGTGGCCGCGATGCTCTCCTTGATCGTCAGGCTGAGCGCGGCAAAGGCGACAAAGGGCCAGAAGCGCTCCCGGTCATAATAGTATAGCGCGGGGAGCAGCAGCGCCGGCAACAGCGTCATCTCGTAGAGATCGCCCACCGTCCGCGCCATGATATACGGCGCCAGCAGGTAGGCGGCGGTCAGCGCCAGCGCGGGCGTCTCGCCGACGCGACGGCGGGCCAGGGCGAAAAAGGGCCAGCCGGAAACGGCGAGCGCAATGGGCGGCAGGGCGATGAGCCATGGCGCCGGATCGCGCCACAGGGCATAGAGCGGCGCGAGCAGCACATAGATGGGCGAGTTGTGCACGCCCAGGTGGCTGGCCTTCTCCAGCGTGTTGAAGAGCAGCCGCCCCTCGTCCAGCGTGTAGCGCAGGCTCTGGATGATGATGGCGCTATCCACGTTGCCCAGGGTGAGGATGCGCCAGCGATAGGCGCTCAGGGCGATCCCCGCCACGGCATAGGCGGCCAGCAGACAGGCCAGCGCCCGGCCCGCGTGGCGCTCGCCCCAACGGAGCCAGGCCGCCCCGCGCTGGAGCGCCAGCCGCAACCCCCAGACCGCCAGCGCCGCCGTCGCCAGCACAGTCCAGCGCGAGGTCGGGGTCAGCGCCGGGTGGTCGGAGGCCAGGGCATAGACCGGCGCAAAGCCGGCCAAGATCGCCGCGCCCACCAGCCAGGGCCACCACGCGGAGCGGGGAAGGCGCAGCGGGCTCATCGCGGCGCGCTCCCGGTCTGGCGCAGCGCGGCCTCCACAAACCGCTCGGCGACGCGAGGCCAGCTATACGGCTCCACCAGCGCCCGCGTGCTGGCGGCGGGGAGCTGGCGCGTGGCGCGGACGGCGGGCAGCCACTCGGCCTCGCTGCGGATATAGCGAAAGCCGCGCTCGGGCCGCTCCTCGAACAGGCCGGGCAGCCCGCCAAAGGGCGTGGTCAGCACCGGCAGGTTGCAGGCCATCGCCTCCAGGATAGAGAGCGGGATGCCGATGGCGGCGATATCCTCGACCACGGGAAAGGCGTAGGCGTCGGCCATCTGGTAGGCCTCCACGATGGGGAGGTAGCCATCCAACACCCGCACGCCGCTCTGCTCTAATTCTCGCCGGGCCTCCGCTTCCTGGCGCGTGCTGGTGCTGCCCACCACCACGATCTGCAGGGGCTCGCCCTCGCGCGCCGCCTCGGCTTGCAGCCGGGCCAGAGCCTGTATGTTGCGCTCGGCCTTGATGTGCCCCACGTGCAAAAGCACCCAGCGATCTATGGGAACCCCGTACTTGGCGCGCAGCGCAGCCTGGCGCCCCGGCGCGGCGGGCTGAAAGCGCGCCGCGTCCACGCCAAGCGGCGCCTCGACGATGGGGCAGCGCGCCGAGGGCAGCGCCGCCCGAACCGCGGGCGTGGGCGCAAGGATCACGCTCGGGGAGAGGAATCGCGCCAGCGGCTCCCAGCGCCCCAGCAGGCGCGGCTGCAACGCCACCAGCGCCACCGGCTTGCCGTGGGTATATAGGGACAGCACCCGCGCGCGCAGCAGCCCAAAGAGCGTGGTGGAGGCGGTCGGCAGATAATAGAGCAAGTCGGGCCGGAAGCCGCCGATGGCGCGGGCCAGCGCCCGGCTGAGCAGCAACCGGTTGGCGGGGACATCGCGCAGCCCCAAGGCCGAGTCATCCGCGCCAAAACAAGTGAGCGCCAGCAAGGTGTGGCGCTGGCCTAGCTCCCGGATCAGGTTGACGGCGACGTTCTTAAAGCCCTCGTCGTAAGGCGGCTTCAGGCGCTCGGTCAACAAGCCAATCCGCAGCGGCATCACGGCACCTCTCGCCCGGCCACCCGGTAATAGAGCGCGCGGTAGCGCCCAGCGATGGCGTCCAGGGCGAAGCGCTCCCGCGCCAGGGCCTGGGCGCGCTGGCCCATCTCGACGCGGCGCTCCGGCGCGCGCAACAGGTCGAGCATCGCCTCGGCCAGCCCCTCCGGATCCCCGGGCTCGACCAGATGGCCGGTCTCTCCCTCCCGGACCAGCTCGGGCACGCCGCCGACGCGGGTCGCCGCCACGGGCTTGCCCACCGCCATGGCCTCGATGACGGCCATGGGCGCGTTCTCTTGCCGCGAGGGCAAAGCCACCAGAGCGCACTCGGCGTAGGCCTGCAGCAACTCCCCGCGGTCCAGCAGGCCCCGGAAGGTGACGTTGCCCTCCAGGTCGAGCGACCGCACCTGGGCCAGCAGCCGCTCCTGGTACTCGGCGCTGGTGACGCGCCCCGCCAGGTGCAACTGCACCGCGGGCATCGTCTGCTTTACCAGGGCGATGGCGGCGATCAGCGTCTCCAGGTCCTTGACCTCGGTGATGCTGCCAGCAAAGAGGACGAGGTTGGGGCGCTCGGGGGCCAGGGCCGCGGCCTGGAAGAAATCGTCGGTCAGGGGGTTGTCGATGCGCTGCCAGCGCGCCGACGTTCGCCCGCCATAGGCGTCCATCACGTACTGGCTGATCGCCACCAGCTCGCGGGCCTGCCGCAGCGCCCGCCGATCATAATAGGCGTACAGCCCATAGCGAAGCCGGTCGAAAAGCGAGGAGGTGTAGGAGCGCGCCTCCTCCCCCGCCAGGCCGTGGATGGTATAGACGGTGGGATAGCGCGCCGCGGCCACGGCGAAGGGGGCCACGTGGGCGTGGACCACGTCGGGCGCCAGCTCGCGCAGGAAGCGGCGCAGGCGGCCGATCCCCGCGGTCATGTTGGGCAGCATCCGCAGGCGCCGCGCCGGGGCGAGGTAGTGGATCGTGACGTCGCCCGCGCGCGCCGTCTCGTCGCGCTGGATATCGCCGTGGCAGTGCGCCACGTGGAGCTCCAGGTCGGGGTAACGGCCCAGGCCCTGGGCCAGGTTATAGGCCACGGCCCGCACGCCCCCGGCGATGCGGCTGGGATCGCGGGGATAGAGGGTCAGCATGGCAACGCGCAGGCGCTCCGCGCTCATGGCGCCCCCTGCAAGGCATAGACCTTGATGTCCGGCCCCGGCTGGTGGATGGGGTCCGCGGCAAAGCTTTGGACCAGCCGCGCCTGCTCGTCCAGCGACCGGTAGAACGCGTAATAGGACGGCCAAAGCGCGCGGCCCTCCTCGCTGACATACTTGACGTACTGAAAGCTGCTGACGATGACGTACTGGAAACCGGCTTGCCGCAACTGGTCCAGGGTAAAGATCCGCTCGCGATAGACGCCAAAGACCGGGATCTCGGCCATGTCCGCCGCGCCTTCCTCCGCGCGCCACCAGGCCAGCGTCATATACTCCAGGTCATAGGCGGCGCTGCGGCCGGCCAGGCGGCGCGCCGCCTCCAACTGGTACTGGCGGTAACTGCCGAAGGCCTGCTGCGCCACCGGATCGCGCTCGTCCATCGCCTTGTCCACCGCGGCCTGATCAAAGTAGCGCGTAAAGCTCTCCAGCGTCTGCAGCAGCGGCGGGCCGGTGGTGGAGGAATCCAGCAGGATCTTGGTCCCCGCCGGGATATGGGCCTCCACCCACGCTTTGGCCAGGGTGCGCGTGTCCTTTTGGCGGATGCTCACCACGTGGAAATAGCTATACCAGGCGGGATAGGCCAGCAGGGCCAGCAAGGCGATGCTCCACAGCGTGGCGCGATAGCGCGGCCCGGCCCACCGCTGGGCCAGCGCCATCAGCAACGCCCCGGCGGCGATGCACAGAAAAGGCAGCGCGGGAAGGAGCCAGTTGGGCTGATAGCGCCCCTGAAAGCCGAGGAACAGCAGATAGCCAACCGGGAAGGCCAGCACCAGCCCATCTGCCCAGCGCCGCCGCCACGTCAGGTAGAGCAGGCCGCCCAGGGCCGCAACGGCGGCGGGCGGGCCCAGCGCCGTCTTGAAGAGCGTTTGGCCATAGAACCGGAGCGTCTCGCCGAAGGGGGCGGCGATGCCGGTGTTCAGCCCAAGTTGCACGCCCACCAGGTCGTCCCAGAGCGCACTGAAATCCAGCACGGCATAGGGGCAGGCCACGATAAAGCCTGCCAACGCGCCCCCCGCGGCGATCCCCAGCGCGGCCAACGCCCGCCGCCAGGAGCGCCCTCGCGCCCACCCCAGCGCGCCCACCAACACCACGAGCCCCCCCAGCGCGGCAAGGTACTTCATCGCCACGCCGACGCCCACCGCCAGCCCCGCGATCAGCCAGGGGCGCAGCCCGTCGCGCGCCGCCGCCCGCTGGACCAGGTAAGCCGCCAGGGCCACCAGAAAGGTCATCGGCACATCGGTCAGCACATAGTGGGAGTGGGTCACGTGCAAGTGGGAGACGGCCAAGAGCGCCGCCGCGGCCAGGGCCGGCTTGCGCCCATAGGCCCGCGCCGCGATGGCATAGGTCAGCGGCACGGTGGCGCTCCCCAACAGCGCGGTGAGGATGCGGCCCATCCAGTAAAAGGGGGTGGGGTCCACGAAATAGGAGGTGGCGAACTCGGCCACGGTGGGAAACGCCCCTGCCAGGTGGCCCAGCACGTAATAGGCGCCGTAGCAGGCAAAGAGGATATAGGAATAGAGCGGCGGATAGATAAAGGTGTAAGGCTTGAGCGTGCCCGCCCCATAGGCCAGCGCCTGGCGCACGACGATGGACTCGCCGGGGCTATAAAGGTAGGGCAGGTTGGAGCGGCTCCCCGCCAGGCGCAACGCCAGGGCCAGCGCCGTCAGCGCCACGACCGGCCAGTGACGGCGGAGCCAGGGCCGCCAGCCGGGCTGCACGCCAGCAGTCGTGGGTAAGGCTTCGCGAACACGCTCGTTGCTCGACATCTCGCGTCCTAACGCCAGCCGCTCGCGGCGGAGGCTAGCGCCCGATAGACATGCACCGTCTCCTGGGCGACGACATCAGCCTGGAAGCGGCGCAACGCGACGGCCCGCGCCGCCGCGCCCATCTGGCGGCAGATCGCTTCATCGTCGAGCAGGCGCCGCATCTGCTCGGCCAGCCCCCGCTCGTCGCCATAGTCGACCAGCAGGCCGGTGCGACCATCCTCGATGGTGTACGGCGCGCCGCCCACGCGGGTGGCCACCACCGGCCGCCCCACCGCCATCGCCTCCTGGATCACCACCGAGGCCGTTTCCTGACGGGAGGGGAGGACGACAAAAGCGCAGCGCGCATACTCGGCGGCCATATTCGGCACCGTCTGCGCGCCGATGAACCGCACGCGTCCCTCCAGGCCGCGCTCGCGCACGTACTGGCGCAGGCCCTCCGCGTAGGGGCGGTCCGATTCCCCCTCGCCCGCCAGCACCAGCTCGGCCT
>JAAYEA010000544.1 GCA_012689325.1 Chloroflexota bacterium | reverse complement strand
TTCACGGAGCATCGGGACACGCTGAACTATCTTGTTGGGCGCGTCGCCACGCTGCTCGGCCGCCCCGAGGCCATCGTCACCATCCACGGCGGGATGGGGCGGGAGGAGCGCCTGAAGGCCCAGGAGGCTTTCCGGCATGATCCGCAGGTACAGGTCCTGCTCGCTACCGACGCGGCTGGGGAAGGCATCAACTTGCAGCGGGCGCACCTGATGGTGAACTATGATCTGCCCTGGAACCCCAACCGCATCGAGCAGCGCTTTGGGCGCATCCATCGCATCGGCCAGACCGAGGTGTGCCATCTGTGGAACCTGGTCGCCGAGGAGACGCGCGAGGGCGACGTCTATCTCACCCTGCTGGCCAAGCTGGAACAGGCCCGCCAGACGTTGGGCGGGCAGGTCTTTGACGTGCTGGGCAATGTGCAGTTCGAGGGGCGCCCGCTGCGCGAGCTGCTGATCCAGGCGATACGCTATGGGGACCGACCCGAGGTGCGCGCCCGCCTGACCCAGGTCGTGGAGATGGCCTTCGATCCGGGCCAGTTGCAGGACCTGCTGCGAGACAACGCCCTGGCCCACGATACCATGGACGTCAGCCGCGTACAGCGCGTGCGCGAAGAGATGGAGCGCGCCGAGGCCCGTCGCCTGCAACCGCACTATATCGAGTCCTTCTTCCTCGAGGCTTTCGAGCGGCTGGGGGGGACGGTACGGCAGCGCGAGCCGCGTCGCTACGAGATTACCCACGTGCCAGCGCCGGTGCGCAACCGCGACCGGCTGATCGGCATTGGCGAGCCGGTGCTGCCGCGCTACGAGCGCATCACCTTTGACAAGTCGCTGATCGCACCGCCAGGGCAGCCCCTTGCCGCCTTTATCTGCCCGGGGCACCCGCTGCTGGATGCCGTCATTGACCTGACGCTGGAGCGCCATCGCGACCTATTGCGGCGCGGCGCGGTGTTGGTGGACGAGCGCGACCCGGGGCTCGAGCCGCGCGTGCTCTTCCACCTGGACCACGCCATCCAGGATGCCAGCCTCACCCGCTCCGGCGAGCGGCGCGTCATCTCCAGACGCACGCTCTATGTGGAGCTGGATGCCGCCGGCAACGCGGCTCATCCGCACTATGCGCCCTACCTCGACTACCAGCCCCTGGCCGAGGGCGAGCCGAGCGTTGAGGAGCTCCTGTCCCGCCCCGAATGCGCCTGGATCACCCGCGACCTGGAGCAGGTGGTCCTGGGCCATGCCGTGGCCCACATGGTCCCCGAGCACCTGGCCGAGGTGCGCGACCCCAAGCTGGAGCTCGTCGCCAAGACCGAGGCGGCGGTGAAGGATCGGCTGACCAAAGAGATCAGCTACTGGGATCACCGCGCCGAGGAGCTGAAGGCTCAGGAGCGGGCGGGGAGGCCCAACGCGCGCTTGAACTCGCAAGAGGCCCGCAAGCGCGCCGACGCGCTGCAGGCGCGGCTGGAGAAGCGCATGGAGGAGCTCAAGCTGGAGCGACAGATCTCCCCGCTCCCGCCGGTGGTGCTGGGAGGCGTATTGGTGGTGCCCGCCGGGCTGATTGCCAAGCTGACCGGCCGGCCGCTGCCGCCCAGCGCGTCCACGGTGGACACCCAGGCCGCCGCCGCGCGGGCGCGGGCGAGCGTGATGGAAATCGAGCGGCGCCTCGGCTACGAGCCCACGGACCGCGAGTTCGAGAAGCTCGGTTATGACATCGAGAGCCGCGTCCCCGGCTCGGGCCGGTTGCGCTTCATCGAGGTCAAGGGGCGGTCGCCGGACGCCGACACGATCACCGTCACCCGCAACGAGATCCTGTATTCGCTCAACAAGCCGGAGGACTATATCCTGGCCATCGTCGAGCTCGCCGGCGCCACGACGCGCGCCCACTATCTGCGCCAGCCCTTCCGGCGCGAGCCCGATTTCGATGTGACCAGCGTCAACTATGACCTCGCCGCGCTGCTGGCGCGGGCAGAACCGCCGAACTGAGTGATGCTCCGGTACCATGCCAACTAGGCGAGAGAGATCACCGATACCACTGCCGCAGAGCAGCGAAAGGAAACCCAGTGATCAACTACTCTGATCGCTTCAAGCCCGATGACAAAAGCATCCGCACCTACTTGGAGGCCCTGAGAGGACAGGAATACCAGGTGCCAACCTTCCAGAGAGAAGTAGTTTGGGAACGCAACGCGGTCAAGCATCTGTGGGATAGCGTCTGGCGCTTCTACCCGATTGGCAGCCTGTTGATCTGGAAGACCGACTTGCAGCTTCAGAATCATCGCCGTATCGGCGGCCATGTCATCAGCGACGACCGGGTCAGGGAGACCTATCAGTATATCCTCGACGGCCAGCAGCGGACGACCTCGCTCCTCACCTCTCTCTACGGTGGCGAGATCGAGGGCCAGAAGGGTTTTGACCCCATCCTGTACTTTGACCTGACCGTCGAAGATCAGGAGGAGATCGATGATAACAGCTACAAGGAACGCTTCCTCTTCTGGGATGAGATCGACGACCATCATGGCACCATCACGCGAAACACACCGCGGAAGAAGCGTTACGACGAGGGGCTCATCGTCAAGTTGCTGGATGTCCTGCAGAGTTTTGGCCAGGTTGAGAGAGCCTTGCAAGAGGGGAGCCACCCTGACTATGATGACCCGATCCGGGCAAAGCTGCGCACGATACGGGACGTTCTCGACAACTACCGGCTTTCTATCATAGAGCTCAAGGGCATAGCCGTCTCGGAGGTGTGCCAGATCTTTGAGCGCATCAACCAGGCAGGCAAGCCGCTGGACATTTTTGACATCGTCGTGGCCAAGACTTTCCGTCTGAAGACCGACGCTCCTCCTCAGGCCGGTTTTTACCTGCGCGAGCTTGTCGAGGGCTTTCGGGAGGAGACCCCTGGGAACTATCCGGCCATTGACGATCTGACCTACCTGCAGATCATTGCTGTGATCATACAGAGGCAATTCCCCCTGGCAGGCGTTCAGAACATCACGCCGACGTACCTCAACAGAGTCAAGACAGAGCACATCGAATCGGTGTGGCCAGGCACCAAGGTAGCGTTGCGGAAGCTCTTTGACTTCCTCGACAATCACCTGCACATCAAGGGGCCTCGGCTGATCCCCTATCGGTATTTTTACCTGTCACTGGCTACACACTTTTATGATAACCCGCACCCTGACTATGCTTTCCTCAAGCAATACTTCTGGTACTATGCTTTCCACAATGATGACCTGCTCACTAACACGACCCATTTGCAGCGGCACATCGAGTTGCTCAAGAGCGCCAGAACCCCTGGCCAGGCATACGTGGATCGGTTTCTCATCGACAAACAGCGTCTGCGCACCGCATCCTACAGCACGAATAGCCGTTGGGCCAATGCCATACTATGCCTCCTCGCTAGCCAGGAACCGAGGGATTGGGGCCAGCCCGATCGACACGTGCTGGCAGACGTCTACTATCAACTGGTTGATAACCCGAATCTGCATCATATCTTCCCGACAGCATACGTGGCTGAACACCCTGGCAAGAACCGGTCGGATTCCAACAGCATGATGAATATCGCCTACCTGACCCAGTTGGAGAACCTGAAGATAAGCGCCAACAACCCTGTTGACTACCTGCGCCGGTACGACAGCCCAGCATTTGAGGGAGTCTTGCGGACCCATTTGGTCCCGCTGGAAATCCTCGAGTGGGCCCGCCAGCAGCAGATGCCCGACAACGCTTTGGACCAGTTCATCGAGCTACGCGCCGACCTGATAGTCGACACGCTTCGGCGGAACCTGGCCGGCGTGACCTTTGACGTCATCGACACCCGAGAGGTATAGAGTAGCGCGCAGCCTGGGCTGCGGGAGAGAGACATGCCCGTAAACAAGAAACTCATCGAAGTCGCCCTCCCCCTGGACGCGATCAACGCCGCCAGCGCGCGGGAAAAATCCATCCGCCACGGCCACCCCAGCACGCTGCACCTCTGGTGGGCGCGCCGGCCGCTGGCCGCCGCCCGCGCCGTGATCTTTTCCCAGATGGTGGACGACCCCTCCGCGCACCCGGAGCAGTTCCCCACCGCGGAGGCGCAAAATGATGAGCGCAAGCGGCTTCACGACATCATCAAGGAGCTGGTGGTGTGGAAGAACACCACCAACGAGGACGTGCTGGGCCGCGCGCGGGACGAGATCTGGAAATCCTGGCGCGCCACCTGCGCGGCCAACCGCGACCATCCCCGCGCGGCGGAGCTCTTCAACCCCGACAAGCTTCCCGCCTTTCACGACCCCTTCGCCGGCGGCGGCGCCTTGCCTCTGGAGGCGCAGCGCCTGGGGCTGGAGGCCTTTGCCAGCGACCTGAACCCCGTGGCGGTGCTGATCAACAAGGCCATGATCGAGATCCCGCCCAAATTCGCCGGGCGGCCGCCGGTGAACCCGGAGGCGAGGAAGGAAAAGAGGCTGTTCGCGGGCACCTGGCGCGGTGCGCAGGGCCTGGCCGAGGACGTGCGCTATTACGGCCAGTGGATGCGCGACGAGGCGGAGCGGCGCATCGGCCACCTTTACCCGAAGATTGAAGTCACTGCGGCGATGGCCCAGGAGCGGCCCGACCTGCGGCCCTACGTGGGACGCAGGCTGACGGTGATTGCGTGGCTCTGGGCGCGCACGGTCAAAAGCCCCAACCCCGCATTCGCCAGCGTGGACGTGCCGCTGGTTTCCACTTTCATGCTTTGCACCAAGCCCGGCGGAGAGGTGTATGTTCTACCGGTGATCGAGAGCGGGGGCGCGGGAGCGCCCCCCAGCTATCGCTTCACGGTGAATACGGGCCAGCCCAAGGACCCCGAGGCGGCAGAGAACGGCACGAAACTAGCCCGCGCCAACTTCCGATGCCTGGTGTCAGGCGCTCCGATTACAGGCGACTATATCAAGGCCGAGGGCCGGGCGGGGCGCATGGGAGCACGCCTGATGGCCGTTATCGCCGAAGGTGACCGAGGACGAGTCTATCTGGCGCCAACGCTAGAGCATGAAGCTATTGCGAGGATGGCGCCGCCGACATGGAGGCCGGACGTCGTGATCTCTGGCAGCACGCAGTACCTGGGCGTAAAGCCTTACGGCATGGAGCGATTCGACCAGCTTTTCACCAATCGCCAGCTGGTAGCGCTGACTACACTGGCCGACCTGGTCGGCGGAGCACACGAGCGCATCCGCCGCGACGCCGCAACCTCTGGTCTGCCGGACGACGGCACACCGGTCCGCAACGAGGGCACCGGTGCCACCGCCTACGCAGATGCGGTGGCGATATATCTGGCATTTGGCATTGACAAGATGTCTGATCGGCACTCGACTCTGGGGCGATGGGACCCGACGCCAACGGCCAGTGGTATCATCAACACATTCAGCCGGCAAGCCCTGCCGATGACCTGGGACTATGCGGAGGGGAACCCGTTCAGCGAGGCCTCGGGCAACTTCGACGGCGGTGTTGGTTGGATAGCGAAGGCAATCGAGGGATCACTCTCTGCGATCGGAAGTGGGACAGCGAAGCAAGACAATGCGTCTAGCCAGAGCGTCTCTGTTGGCAAACTCGTGTCTACCGACCCACCCTACTACGACAACGTTCCCTATGCCGACCTTTCGGACTTTTTCTACATTTGGCTGCGCCACTCGTTAAAGCCAGTATTCCCCGACCTCTTTGCCACGCTGGCCGTGCCCAAGGCCGAGGAGCTGGTTGCTTTCGCGTATCGCCACGACAGCAAGGCGGCAGCAGGAGCGTTCTTTATGGACGGCATGACCCAGGCCATGCGGCGGCTGGCCGAGCAGACTCACCCGGCTTTTCCAGTCACTATCTACTACGCCTTCAAGCAGGCCGAGAGCGACAGCAATGTCGGTACGGCTAGCACGGGCTGGGAGACCTTTCTTGACGCGGTGATTCGCGCGGGCTTTGCGGTCACCGGCACCTGGCCGATGCGCACAGAGCTTGGCAACCGCATGCGGGGCATGGAGTCCAACGCCCTCGCGTCCAGCATCGTGCTGGTGTGCCGCCAGCGCGCGGCGAACGCGGCCACGGCCACGCGGCGCGCGTTCGTGGCCGCGCTCAAGGCCGAACTGCCCGACAAGCTCAAGCTCTTGCAGCGCGGCAACATCGCGCCGGTGGACCTGGCGCAGGCGTCCATCGGCCCGGGCATGGCCATCTATACCCGCTATGCCCGCGTGCTGGACGCCGCCGGGCAGGCCCTCTCTGTCCGCGAGGCGCTGGCGCTGATCAACCAGACGCTGGACGAGGCGCTGGCCGAGCAGGAGGGGGAGCTGGACGCCGACTCGCGCTGGGCGGTGGCCTGGTTCGAGCAGTCGGGCTTTGCCGAGGGGGAATATGGCGTGGCCGAGACGCTTAGCAAGGCCAAGAACACCAGCATCGGCGGCCTGGCCGAGTCGGGGATCCTGACGGCCGGCCGCGGCAAGGTCCGTCTGCTGCGGCCAGAGGAGCTTCCCTGGGATTGGGACCCGGCCAGCGACCGGCGCCTGACCGTCTGGGAGAGCGTCCACCACCTGATCCGCGTGCTGGAGGCCAAGACGGGCGGCGAGGGCGCGGCGGCGGAGCTGGCGGCCCGGCTGGGCAGCCGCGCCGACCTGGCGCGCGACCTGGTCTACCGGCTCTACCTCATCTGTGAGCGCAAGAAGCGCGCGCAGGAGGCGCTCTCCTACAACGG
>JAAYEA010000074.1 GCA_012689325.1 Chloroflexota bacterium | reverse complement strand
TTGCCGCTGCGCCGCTACCTGGACCAGCTCGGCGGCGGGCTGCGCCGCCAGCAGGGCGAGCTCGCCGCGCTGCAAGGCGAGATGGAGCGGTTGAGCGCCGAGATCGAGCAGGCCGCGAGCTGACGCGGCGCTGACCTGACAGGTTCCCGTCGAGCCCGCCGCCGCGGAGCCTGGCGCGTCCACCGCAAGGCTCTCTCCGAGCGAGGCCCAGCGGGAACCTGTCAGGTCGCCAACTCGTCGACCAGTTCCTTGATCGTCGCCGCCCACTCCCGCTTGCGCCCCCGCTCCTCCGCGGCGCGGACGGCCTCGGGCGGCAGGCCCGCCGCCGCAGCAGCGACCCGCTCGCCCACCACCCTGGCGTACCACGAGCTGCCGCTCACAAAGGGGTCGCGCCGGGCGACAGCGTAGAGCTCCACCGCGCGCTCGGGCTCGCCGCGTGCCAGCCCATAGAGCGCCGCCACGGCCAGCGACTCTCCGGTGGTGAACTGGCGCAGCAGCGTCCGAAGCGGCGCCCCGGCCTGATCAGGGTGCCCGGCTAAGAGCGCTAGCACAGCCTGCGGCAGCCAGGGCAGCCACCTCGTCGCGATGTCGCCGACGGCGTCCCAGAGGGAGGGCTCCTCCTTGACCTCCGACAGCAGAGCCTGGCCTTGTTCCAGGCAGCGCTGCACCTCAGCCAGGTCCTCTGCCGCCAGCGCCAGCAGGCTCAAGCGCATCACTGGGCTCCACTGCAGCGTCCTGTACCAGCCCTCTTTCCAGGTCCGCAGTGCGCGTGTGAGGGTCTCTCTCGCCTCCCCCCAACGGCCCAGGTGAATCTCGATCGCGCCCAACCTGGTCAGCGACTCGGTCAGCCGCGAGAGGGCCGTCTCTTCGGCATCCGCCACGCAGGCCCGGGTGAGCGGCTCGGCGCTGGCGAACCGCCCGGCCACGTAGAGCGCCGCGCACAAAGAGACCTGGCGACGGGGCAGGAGGCTAAGGTGATCGTGCCCTCTGAGAAGCCCCTCGCCCTCATCAGCGAACTCCTCCAGGTCTCCGAAACGTCCGTCCAATCTCGCCAGCATAACCAGCCGCAGCAAAGCAGCCTGGATACCGTTGCGGTAGCCCAACTCGCGGTAGAGCGCGAGCGACTCTTGCAGCGGGCCACGCGCTTCTGGCTCCCGCTGCATCAGCAGAAGGCGCATGCCGACGCGGTACAGGCCCAGCGCGGCCTCTTGCCGATCGCCCACGGCTCGCGCCTGCTCGGCGCCCTCCCGCAACCGGGCCAGCTTCTCCTCATCCCATCTCTCGTTGATCCATACGCCGCCCACGGCTGCAAACAAGTACTTGGTCGCGCGCACGTCTGCCCCGGCGCGTTCAGCCTCCTCCAGCAACTCCAAGCTCTCCCGGCCCAACTCGTGGACGCGCTCTTCTTTCCTGAGCCAGCCCGCTATGCCACAGAGATCCTTGGTGCATTCCGCCAGGGCCAGCAAGAGCCCGGGCTCGCGGCCCCGCTCGGCCACCAGGCCGCGCAGCCGCTGCACCGCCGCGCCCCCCAGCCCCTCCGCTTCCTCCCAGCGGTAGGCCCGGTAGTAGAACTGGAAGAGCCCGTAGGTCCCCTGGCGCAGCCACTCCGCCTGGCCCCGCTCCACTGCCCAGTGCCAGGCCGCGCGGATGTTGCCCACCTCGGCCTCCATCTCGCGCAGGGTGGCCGTCTCTTGTCCCGTCATTAACAGCGGCTCCCACTCGTGCAGGGCGCGGGCGTAATGCGCGGCGTGGCGGTCGCGCGCCGCCGCCTCCACCTCCGGCGTCTCCGCCAGCCGGGCGGCGGCGTATTCCCGCGTCAGGTCCTGCAGGTCGTAGCGCCCCGACTCGCGCCGCATCACCAGCGAGCGATCCACCAGCCGCGCCAGGTCGCGCAGCGTCGCGCCGGTCACCGCCTCGGCCCGGTGCGCCGTGAACCCGCCGCGAAAGACCGATAGCCCCGCCAGGATCGCCCGCTCCCGCGCGGAGAGCAGCTCCCACGAGCGGTCGAACACCGCCCGCATGCTGCGCTCGCGCTCCGGCACCCCGGGCCAGTCCGCCGTCAGCAACTCGAGGCTGCGCCCCGCTTCCTGCGCCAGCTCCGCGGCGATCTCCGCCGGGCTGAGCGTCCTCATCCACGTGGCCGCCAGCAGGACGGCCAGCGGCAGTCCCCCCACGCGGCGGCAGAGCCCCTCCACCGCGGCGGCGTCCTCTGGCGTCGGCTCCCGCTCCCATCCCGCCCGGCGCGCCGCCGTCCAGAACAGCTTGGCCGCGGCGCCTTCGCCAGGCTCGGGTGAGTGGGCCAGCCCCGCCAGCGGATAGAGCACCTCGCCGGGCAGCCCCAGCGGCGCCCGCGAGGTCGCCAGCACCTTGGCTCCCGGCGCCGCCGCCAGGATCTCGGCCACCAGCCCCGCGCCCTCCAGCAGGTGCTCATAGCTATCCAGGAGCAGCAGCACCTGCCGCCCCCGCAGATAGTTCAATACTTGCTCCTTCGGCGAGACGGTGATATCGGCCAGGAAGTCCAGCCGCAGCCCCTGCGCGATGGCGGGCACGATCCCCTCCACCTCCCGCACGCCGGAGAGCGGCACATAGCAGAGTCCGTGCTCCCACTCCCCTGCCGCGCGCAGCCCGGCCTCCACGGCCAGCCGCGTCTTGCCTGCGCCCCCGGGCCCCACCACCGTCAGCAACCGGCACGCCGGATCGCGCAGCCGCTCCGCGATCCCCGCCAGCTCCTGCCCCCGCCCCACCAGGGGGAAGAGCGCCCCCGGCAGGTTCGGCGGTCGGGCCTGCCGGGCCCGCGCCGACGCGACCTCTCCCCCGCGGATGGCCTCCCAGAGCGCCGTCGTCTCGGGCGCCGGCTCCACCCCCAGCTCGGCCTGGAGCGTCCGCTTGCACGTCTCGTACTGCGCCAGCGCCGCCGCGCGTTGCCCGCCCCGCGCCAGCAGCCGCATCACGGCCCGGTGCGCTTCCTCGTCCAGCGGCGATAGCTCGGCCCACCGCCGCGCTCGCTCCGCCGCCAGCCCGGCCTCCCCCGCCCCCTCGTATAGCGCCACCAGCCGCGCCAGCCCCCTCAGGAGCTGCTCCCGCAGGTGCTCGCGCGTCAGCGACTGCCACTCCTCGAAGGAAGCGCTCTCCTCCAGAGCAAAGCCCTCCAGGAAATCGCCGCGATACAGGGCCAGCGCCTTCTCGAGAGCCTGCACGTCGCTCTGGGGATCTTGGATCGTCTCGGCAAAGGCGCGCACGTCCAGCCAATGGTCGCTCTGGAGGTTGAACTGGATGGTCTCGCCGGCAGCCAGCAAGTAAGGGGGATCGGCTTCGTGGTCGCGGATGGACTGGCGGAGCTTGGCCAGGGCGTTGCGGAGGTTGGCGCGCGCCGCGGCTTCCGGCCACTCCGGCCAGAGCAGCCCCGCCAGGGATTGGCGCCGGTGGGGGCGGCCCGACTCGACGGCGAGGTAGGCCAAGAGCGCCCGCACCTTGTCGGACTCGAACTCGGTCACCGGCGCGCCGCCCAGCGCCGCCCGAAACGGGCCCAGCAAAGAGATAGACAGCCGCCCCATCGCGCACCTCCCTCGCGTCGCCACGAGCTCGTGAGGCTTATCACCAACGCCATCTCTCTTGACCCCATTATACCACATTCCGCGCATGTTGGCGCCATGCGCTCTCCATGCGGCCTCCCTGCGCGGCACATGCAGCCGTCATGCGCGGCTGTGGCATGCTGGGGCCAGAGCGGAGGGAGAAGTGATGGCGATGCCCACGGAGGCAGGGCGCCGAGGCCACACCAGGGCGGAAATGGGGCCCGGATGCCCAAAAAGCGTCCTCCGCTGCGTTCTATGGGTCAGAGCAAACGATCGTATAGCCAGTGAAGGAGGCAGGAGATGAGCGCTGCATACGTTCCCATGGCTGGCAGGCCCGCAGGGCTCCGCGTGGAGAGGTCCTGGTTGCCCGTGCCGCCGCAAGATAGCTCCTGGGGCGAGGCCCCGCGAACGCCGGTCAACCTGCTTTCGCAGCAGGCGGCGCTGTGGGATGCGAGCCGCTTCTCGCCGGACCTCGTGCTGCGCGGCGGGGCGCTGGCCGAGGCAGAGGAGTGGGCCGCGGCGCATGCCGCCGACCTGACCGACGTGGAGTGCGACTATCTCGCCGAGTGCCGCTGCGCCCGTCGGCAGGCCCAGCGGCTGGCCGGCCAGCACCGCCTGGTGCAGGGCCTGGCCCTGTTGGTGACGCTGGCGGCGCTGATCGCGACGCACGCCGCGTGGCAGGGGCAGGGCGAACAGGCCGAGCTCACCGAGACGCAGGGGGCGCTATCGGCGCAACTGATCGCCAAGCAGGCCGAGCTGGTCACGTCGCGCGCGCGCCTGACCGAGCTCGCGGGGCGCGCCGAGAGCCTGGACCGCTGGGCCCACGAGGAGAACAAGGCTCGCCGGGAGGCCGAGTTGGGGCTACGCGCGGAGCGGGTGTTCGGGCAGTTGGCCGAGGATCGCTTCTGGCTGGAGCGGGCCCGCCTCTTGCAGGCGCTCGCCGCGGCGCAGGATGACCCGGCGCTGGCCGCCCGGCTGGCGCAGGAAGCGGAGCAAGCCCTCGGGCACGTGAGGCCAGCGTCGCTCCTATACAGCCAGGCCGCTTCCACTCCCGCCGCGTACTGGGGCCAGGAGTGAGGGTGGCCCAGCGCCTCTTTCCCCCGGCACAACAAGACCTCGGAGGTTTTGGAAAACCTCCGAGGTCTTTCGTTGCTAGATCGCCGCGGCGTACAACTGATCCACCAGCTTCATGCTCTTGGCCGCCTCGGCGAAATGCGTCTCCGGCTGCTGCCCGGACTTGACGCAGTCGATGAAATGCCGGCTCTCGCCGAAAAAGCCGTAATAGACGTGGAACTCCTCGCTCCCCGCCGCGGCGAAGGTGGAGATCGTCTCCCCCTGGGGGGCCTGCGCGTCATAGACCCGCGCCTCCACGTCGGGGTTCAGGAACGCGGAAAAGCCCCGCCCGTGCATCTCAAAGGTGTGCAGCCGCGTCCCCGTGACCCAGTCGGTCATCAGCACGCCGGTGCCGCCGCTGGCGAACCGCGCCACGGCGTGGCAGCCGTTCTCGTGGGTCCAGCCCAGCGAGTGGGTCACGCTGGCGACGCTCTCCACGTCGCCGCCCATCCAGCGAAGCATGTCCACGGCGTGGATGGCGTCGCAGTGGAGGTAATCGATGGCCCCGCGGTAATAGGCCACGTCGGGGCTGTTCTTGTAAAAGACCGAGACGCAATGGCTGATCGGCCCCTGCTTCTCCAGCCGCTCCCGCACCAGCCGGTGCAGCGGGATAAAGCGCCGGTTGAACCCCACCATGCTCAAGACGCCATGGCGCGCCGCCGCCTCGCCCAGCATCTCGGCCTGGAAGGTCGTCACCGCCGGCGGCTTTTCGATGAACACGTGCAGCCCGCGCGCCATCACGTCCATGGTCACGTCAAAGAGATGATAGGGCGGCATCAGCACGTAAACGGCGTCCAGCTTGGCCTCGTCCAGCATCGCCCGATAGTCGGTATAGGCCTTGCCGGCGCCAAAGGACTTGGCGGCGCTGGCCGCCTTGGATTCCACCAGGTCGCAGGCCGCGACCAGCTCCACGTCGGGCATCGCCGCCAGCGACGGGTAATGCACGCGATTGGCCAGCGCCCCCGCGCCGACCACCCCCACCCGCACCTTGTCTGCCATCCTTGCCTCCTCAGGAAATGTACGCAGATTTCACGGATCGCACGGATCAGAGCAAGTACAGAAATCCGTGGCATCCGTCCGATCCGTGTCCCATCGCTCTCGCGCCCCCTATACCGCCGCCAAGCGCTCGGCGGCAAAGGCCACCATGTCGCGATACCCCGCCACGAACTGGGTCAGCGTCTTGACCACCGGCCCATAGCCGGCATACTCGGCGGGGGCCATGCCGTCCTCCTGGTACCCGCGGACGAAATCGGGCATCCGCCGGAGCAGCAGCTCCACCAGCTCCTCCGGGACGGGCTTGTCCATCCCCGCCGCCAGCGGCGTCCCCTGCCGGATCACCTGCTCCTCCACGTCCGTGGGCACGGTGATGGTCTGCGGCCCGCCCACCACGGCGCCGGGGTCGTGGTAGCCGCGCAGCGAGGA
Organism: Chloroflexota bacterium; assembly: GCA_012689325.1. Classification (GTDB taxonomy): domain Bacteria; phylum Chloroflexota; class Anaerolineae; order JAAYEA01; family JAAYEA01; genus JAAYEA01. Next base: position 6,211 of record JAAYEA010000074.1, on the reverse strand, counting down.
AAAGCAGAGGATGCTCTCATACCCGCGCTCGGCATAGATCCGCGCGGCCTTTTTTGCCACCGCCTCCCCCGCGATGCGGATCGCCGGCTCCAGGTCCGTGACGCCCGCGGCCTTGGCCACATCGCGCAGGTGGTCGTCCAGCCGCCCGATCATCACCACGGCATAGCTGCGCAGCGAGCTGGTGTCCAGCCCGGCCCGGCGCGCCCGCGCCAGCCCCCGGCGGAACGACTCGGCCACCTGCACCACCTGCGGCACGGTAAAGCTGACCGTGGCGGTGGTGGACACGCCCACGGCAGCCAGCTCCTCGATGGCGACCAGCCCCGCCGCCGTGACGGGGATCTTGATCAGCAGGTTCTTGGCCCAGCCGTGGATCGCGCGCCCCTGGTCCACCATGGCCCGGGCGTCCTCCGACCGCTCCGGGTTCACCTGCACGCAAACGCGGCCGGTGCTCGCGGCGGTGCGGTTATACACCGGCGCCAGGATGGCGGCGGCCTCCTCGGCGATGCCGCGCATCACCGCCCAGGCGACCTGCTCGGCGCTGAGGGCCGGGCGTTGTCGCTTGAGCGCGCCGATCTCGGCGTCCCAGCGCTCCGCCGAGCTGCGCGCCGTGCGGGGCATCAGGATCGGGTTGGTGGTCACGCCGACGGCGCCCCAGGCGGCGGCGCGGCGAATCTCGGCCGGCTCCGCCGAGTCGTGCCAGAACTCGGTGGGATAGCTGGCGGTCCACTGCTGGAAATAGTTCTTGGCCATGGGTAGCAACTGCTCCTTTCGCCACATATGGGCCGTATCATACACGCCCCCGCCCAGCGGTCAAACCGCCCGCGCCGGTTTGTGGCCCTCGCCGGAAACGGGTAGAATGGAGCCATGAAACGCCACAGGCGCGGCCTGGCCGGGTCAGCGCCGCGGGGCAAGGCCGCCCCGCCCAGGGAGGAGACCCAACCATGAACGGCAAGATTCAGATCAGCCCCGACCATCCCCGCTATTGGCAGTACAAGGGCCAGCCCACCCTCCTGCTGGGCGGCTCGGTGGAAGACAACCTCTTTCAGATCAGCGGCATCCGCGAGCACCTGGACCTGCTCCAGTCGGTGGGCGGCAATTACGTTCGCTGCACCATGAGCTGCCGCGATCCCGAGAACGCCTGGCCCTTTGCCAAGGTCGGCGACCTCTACGATCTGGACGTCTGGGATCTGGCCTTTTGGCAGCGCTTCAACCGCTTTCTGCTGCTGACCGCCGAGCGCGACATCATCGTGCAGATCGAGGTCTGGGACCGCTTCGACTATGCCCGCGAGTTCTGGGCCGCCAACCCCTTCAACCCGCTCAACAACAGCACCTACACGGCGGAGGAGAGCGGGCTGCCCACGGTGGTGGAGGGCCACGCCGGCAAGAACGAGAACAGCTTTTTCCGCACCATCCCCGCCGAGGATAACCAGCTCACCGTGCTCAAGTATCAGCAGCGGCTGGTGGACGAGTACCTGCGCTACGCGCTGGCCTATGGCCACGTCCTCTATTGCATGGACAACGAGACCAGCGCCACGGCATCGTGGGGCGCCTACTGGTCGTCCTATATCAAGGCCCGCGCCGCCGAGGTGGGCGCCACCGTGGAGACCACCGAGATGTGGGACGCCCACGACCTCGCCGACCCGCAGCACCGCAACACCTTTGACCACCCCGAGCTCTATTCCTTCGTGGACGTCTCGCAGAACAACCATCAGGTGGGTCAGGCCCACTGGGACAACATGCAGGCGGTGCGCGCGCGGCTGAACCCCCTGCGCCCCATGAACAACGTCAAGATCTATGGCGCGGATGGCTTTCGCTTCGGCGACACCCGCGACGGGACCGAGCGTTTTTGGCGCAACATCATCGGCGGGATGGCCTCGGCGCGCTTTCACCGGCCCCCGGCGGGGATCGGCCTGGATGAGACGGCGCAGGCGCACCTCAAGAGCGCGCGGATGCTCACCGACCGGATGCGCATTTTTGATTGCGAGCCGCGCAACGACCTGCTGCGCGACCGCGCCGACAACGCCGCCTACCTGACGGCCCGCCCCGGCGTCGAGTACGCCCTCTACTTCCCCGACGGCCAGCCGGTGGGGCTGGACCTGGCCACGGATGGGGGCATCTGGTCCCTCGGCTGGCTCGATATCGCCGCCAGCGCCTGGCGGGAGCCGGTGGTGGTGCAAGGCGGGCAGGTCGTGGCGCTGACGCCGCCGGGGCGCGGGCACTGGGCCGCGCTCCTGCAGCGCTCCAACGGCTGAGCGAGGGCGCCATGACCCAGCGTGCGGAGGGAGCGGCTGCTCGCTTGCCCCTGGCCCAATCGCCCGAGATGAGCCAGGCCTTGGCGGAGCTGCGCGCCGCGCGGGCCGCGGGGCGACTGGAGAGGACCGACCTGCCCCGGCTGGCCGAGTGGGCGGCGGAGGCGTTCCTGGCCCGCTACCACGCCGACGGCGGCTATCTCGCCGAGGCCATCGCCCTCCTCTGCGAGATGGCGACGCTGGACGATGCGGCGCTGGCGGCGCCGGGGGTGCGCGGGCTCTTTGCCTTCCTGGTGGAGCGGCTCAGCGATTCCTTCGACCCGCGCTATTGCGCCCTCTATGACCGGCTTTTCGCCCAGGTGGTGGATTTCTGCCGCCGCCTGCCGGGGGGCGCCGCCTTGGACCAGGCGCTGCGGCGCTTTGGGCTGCACAGCGAAACGGAGCTATTGGCGCGCAAGGCGCGGCTGCAGGCGCCGCCCGCCGCGCGCGCCTGGGAGCGGGAGCGATTGCGCAAGGCGCTGCTCCTCTCCCGCGTGACCCTCGGCGCGGACGTGGCGGTCACCAGCCCGTGCCTGGACAAGGCGAAGCGCGCCTTTCCCGCCGCCGAGATGGTGCTGCTGGCCCCCGCGGGCACCGCGGCGCTCTTTCGCGGCGATCCGCGCGTGCGCGTGCGGGCCGTCCCCTACGACCGGGGCGGCGATCTGCTGGCGCGGCTCAACGCCTGGCTCGACGTGCTGGCCGCGGTGGATGACGAGCTCGCCGGGCTGGCCCCGGAGGAATACCTGGTCATCGATCCCGACTCGAGGCTGACGCAACTGGGCATCTTTCCGGTGGTGGCCGACGAGTCGCGCTACCTCTTTTTCGAGAGCCGCGGCTACCAGGTGGACGGCGTGGAGCCGATCAGCGCGCTGGCCGCGCACTGGCTGGAGGGGGCGCTGGGGCCGGGCCCCCTCGCCGCGCCGCGGGTCGCCCTGGCTGCGGAGGACCTGGCCGCCGGCCGCGCCTGGCGCGCGCGCTGGGCCGGCGCGGCCCCTCTGGTGGTCGTGAACCTGGGCGTGGGCGGCAACGAGCGAAAGCGGCTCGGCGACGCCTTCGAGCGGGCGCTGCTGGAGCGGCTGCTGGCGGCGGGCTGGCGCGTGTTGCTGGCCAAGGGCGTTGGCCCGGAGGAGACGGCGCGGGCCGAGGCGCTGGCCGCCGCCCTGGCCGCCCAGGGGCGCGCCGTCGCCGATGCCGCGACAGGCGACCCGGGCGGCGCCGCATTGGTGGCCTGGCAAGGGCCGCTGGGAGCCTATGCGGGGCTGATCGCCGCCAGCGACCTCTATGTCGGCTACGACTCGGCGGGGCAGCACATCGCCGCCGCGCTGGGCGTGCCGGTCATCGATATCTTTGTGGACCGCCGCGCGCCCATGATCGCCAAGCGCTGGCGGCCCACCGGCCCGGGGCCGGTGGAGGTGGTCCTCGCCGACGGGCCGGAGGCAGCGCTGGCGCAGGTGATGCGCGCGGCGCGTAGGCTTGGCCCCCTGTAGTGGCGGATTCATCCGCTCCTGGATTCACATCGACAGATTGGACGCTTCTCAAGGAGGAGACAAGATGGCACAACGAGCGACTTTCCCCAGCAACTTTGTCTGGGGCGCGGCGACGGCCTCCTATCAGATCGAGGGGGGCCACACCGACGGCGGCAAGGGCCAATCGATCTGGGACAAGTTTTCCCACACCCCCGGCAAGATCGCCAACGGCGACACCGGCGACGTGGCCTGCGACCATTACCACCGCTACGCCGACGACGTCGCGCTCATGTCCAGGATGGGGCTGCGCAGCTACCGCTTTTCCATCGCCTGGCCACGCATTTTCCCCGAGGGCAAGGGCAAGTTCAACCGCGCCGGCATCGAGTTCTACCAGCGGCTGGTGGACCGCCTGCTGGAGCACCGCATCTTGCCCTTTGCCACGCTCTACCACTGGGACCTGCCCCAGGCGCTGCAAGAGAAGGGCGGCTGGGCCAACCGCGACGTGGCCCACTATTTCCGCGATTACGCCGCCGCGGTCTATGAGGCGCTGGGCGATCGGGTGCACCACTGGATCACCCACAACGAGCCGTGGGTCACCGCGGTGCTGGGCTACACCACCGGCGTTCACGCGCCGGGGCTCGCCGATCCGCGCCAGGGCGTGGCCGCCGCCCATAACCTGCTGCTCTCCCACGGCGAGGCGGTGCTGGCCATGCGCGACATCTCGGCCAAGGGGCTGCACGTGGGCATCACCCTCAACCTCTCGCCCGCCTACCCCGCCAGCGATAGCGACCAGGACGTGGCCGCGGCGCGCAAGGCCGACGCCTACCAGAACCGCTGGTTCCTGGACCCGGTCTTTAAGGGGCGCTATCCGGAGGACCTGCTCGAGATGTTCGGCGACCTGGGCACGGGCATCGTCGCCGACGACCTCCCCGTCATCTCGGTCCCCATCGACTTTCTGGGCGTCAACTATTACTCGCGGCAGATCGTGCGCCACGACCCCGCCGCGCCCAACGGCATCGGCCGCGTGCGCGAGCCCAGCTCCGAGTATACCGCCATGGACTGGGAAGTTTATCCCGACGGCCTCTATACGCTGCTGACGCGGCTGGAGCGGGACTATGGCCCGGAGCTCTATATCACCGAGAACGGCGCCGCCTACGAGGATATCCTGACCCCCGACAACAAGGTCCACGACGACCGGCGCATCGCCTACCTGCGCGGCCACCTGAACGCCTGCCATCGCGCCATCCGCGACGGGGCCAAGCTCCGCGGCTACTTCGTCTGGTCGCTGCTGGACAATTTCGAGTGGGCCTTCGGCTATACCCGCCGCTTTGGCGTCGCCTATGTCGATTACCAGGACCAGCGGCGCATCCTCAAGGACAGCGCGCGCTGGTATCGCGAGACCATCAGCGAGAACGGCCCCGAGCTGGAGGAGCAAGCGTGAGCGAGTGGTCGGCGGAGTGGATGCGCGACGAACTGCGCGAGATGCAAGAGGCGATCCGCGGGGCGCTGATGGCCACGCTGCGCGCCAGCCAGGCGGAGGCGCTCGCCCAGGTGGCCACCGAGCGCGGCGGCGACACCATCTATGCCATCGACGCCGAGGTGGAGGAGGTCATCCTGGGCTTTGCCCGGCGCTGGGCGGAGCGCTACCCGCTGGTGCTGGTCGCCGAGGGGATCGGCGAGGGGGCTGAGGAGGGCGCGGTGGTGCTGCCCCATGGGGCAGCGGAACGCGACGCGCGGCTGCGGGTGATCGTGGACCCCATCGACGGGACCCGGGGGATCATGTACGACAAGCGCAGCGCCTGGTCGCTGGCCGGCGTCGCGCCCAACCGCGGCCCCGAGACGACCCTGGCCGACATCGTGGTGGCGGTGCAGACCGAGCTGCCCACCACCAAGCAATACCTGGCGGACACCGTCTGGGCCATCACCGGGCGGGGCGCCGCCGGCGAGCGGGTGGACCTGCTCAGCGGGCGGCGCGCGCCCTGGGCCCCCCGCCCCAGCCGCGCCGAGACGCTGGAGCACGGCTTTGCCAGCCTGGCCGAGTTCTTCCCCGGCCGCCGCGCCATCACCTCGGACATCCAGGACCGGCTGGCGGCGGCGCTGGGCAACATGGACCACCCCGAGCGGGTCCGCATCTTTAACGACCAATACATCTGCTCCGGCGGCCAGCTCTACGAGGTGATGGCGGGGCACGACCGCTTCGTGGGCGACATCCGCGGCCACCTGCGGCGGGCGGCGCACCTCCCCGGCCCGCCGCCCGGGCTAGCCGCGCACCCCTACGACCTCTGCACCGAGCTGATCGCGCGGGAGGCCGGCGTCATCGTCACCGACCTGGACGGGGGGCCGCTGCGCTACCCCCTGGCGGTGGACGCTGACGTCTCCTTCCTGGCCTACGCCAACCCCGCCCTCCGCGCCAGGGTGGAGCCGCCGCTGCAGGGGCTGCTCAGGGAGTATGGGTTG
>JAAYEA010000543.1 GCA_012689325.1 Chloroflexota bacterium | reverse complement strand
CGCGAGCATCCGGAATGGGTCTCGCGCCCGCCGGGGGATAACAACGGCCAGCTCATGCTGAGCCTCCCCGAATGCCGCCAGTGGCTGACCGACCACGTCTGCCGGCTGATCCAGGAGAACGGCGTCGCCGTCTATCGGCAGGACCACAATTTCACCCCGTTGCAGCACTGGCGGCGGGACGAGGAGGAGGACCAACAGGGGCTGCGGGAGAACCTGCACGTGCAGGGCTATCTGCAATATTATGACGACTTGATCGCGCGCAACCCGGGGCTGTGGCTCGATTCCTGCGCCAGCGGCGGGCGCCGCAACGACCTGGAGACGCTGCGCCGGTCGGTGCCGCTTCACTATACCGACTATGGCTACGGCGACCACCCCATCAAGCTGGCCTTTCACCACACCATGTACGAGTGGATCCCCTATTTCAAGGAGAGCACGGTCTCCTGGGACCTGGAGGGGACGTCGCGCTACGACCACCGCGTGGATAGTTTCTCCTTCCACTGCGGCATGGCGCCGATGCTGATGCCCTCGCTGGACATGCGGCGGGAGGATTACGATTTCGCCCTGGCCGTCCGGATGATCGCCGTCTGGCGCCGGGCGGCCCCGCTGCTGCTGGGGGGCGACTATTACCCGCTCGCCGTCTCGGACCGCAGCGCGGCGACGTGGGCCGCCTGGCAGTTCGACTCGCCCGAGCAGGGGGTCGGGCTGGTGCAGGCGATCCGCCTGCCCGAGGCGCCGGAGACCCTGACCCTCCGCCCGCGGGGCCTCGCCCCGGAAGCGACCTACGCCTTGGAGAACGCCGAGACCGGCGAAACCAGGGAGGTCACGGGGGCCGCGTTGGCCGATCCAGGCTTCACCGTGGCCCTCCCCCCGCGCAGCGGCGCGATCTGGTTCTATCGGCGGGTCGATCAAGCCGCCGGGAGGTAAGATGGAGACCATTGCGCCCGTCATCGAGCTCTATCCTGGCGACGACGGCGACCTACTGGAGCTGTTGCAGATGTCCATGGGCATCGAGTCCATGGAGGGGGTCAAGCACCTGCTGGCCGTCGAGCGGACGCGCGGCACGCGCTATTACGTGGCCAGGGTCGCCGGGCAGATCGTCGGCCTGATCGGCGTCTGGTTCGACCCCACGGGCCGGGTCACCGAGCTCGAGCCGCCCCAGATCATCGACATGGCCGTCCTCCCCGCCTATCGCCGGCAGGGCGTGGCGCGGGCGCTGATGGCCCGGGCGGTGGCCGAGGTGCGGACGACCGGTTGCCCCACCCTCTGGCTCTATACCAGCGGCGATGAGATCGGCGTGCTCACGTTCTATTACAAGCTCGGCTACCGGCTGGCCGCGGTGGTCCCCGATTGGTTCGGCCCGGGGTCGCGGAAAGCTATCCTGCGATTGGATCTGAGCTGAGGAGGCGATATGAGGATCACGATCACCAGCGTGCTGGTCGACGACCAGAGCAAGGCGTTACGCTTCTACACTGAGGTGCTGGGCTTTGTGAAAAAGGCCGACATCCCCCTGGGCGAGAACAGGTGGCTGACCGTGGTCTCGCCGGAAAGCCCCGAGGGGCCCGAGCTGCTGCTGGAGCCGGACTCGAATCCGGTGGTGCGCGCCGCCACCCAGG
>JAAYEA010000542.1 GCA_012689325.1 Chloroflexota bacterium | reverse complement strand
GGCCGCCTCGGTGGCGGTGCGCGATGACCTGCCGCAGACCGGGTCCGTGGCCTTTGTCCCCGGCTCGTTGGTCGCCTCGGTGGGGCTGCCCACCTGGAACCCCACGGCCAATTCGGGCTATGGGCGGGTGAGCTGGAACGGGGACCTGGCGCCGGGCGCGCAGGTGGTGATCCGGTTTCAGATGACCGTCACCGCCGGCGCGCCGCTGGGCGCCGAGATCGTCAACGAGGCGATCTTTGGCGACGGCACGGCGGGGCTGCAGTGGCACGATGAGGCGCGCACGCGGATCATCGCGCCGGACGTCAGCGGCGCGTTCAAGACGGTGGACAAGGAGGCGGCCCGCGAGGGCGAGCGGCTGACCTATCAGCTCGTCGTCGCCAACCAGGGGCTATCCACGGCCTCGGTGCATTTGCAGGACCGTTTGCCGCGCACGGCGGCGGTGGGCTTTCTGGGGGCCTCGCTCTGGGCGACCCAGGGCGCGGCCACCTGGGATCCTCTGGCCAACGGGGGCTATGGCGCGGTGAACTGGCGAGGGACCATCGCCCCCTCGGATACCATCACCATCACCATGCAGATGCAGGTCAACCGGGGCGCGCCCATGGGGACGCTCATCACCAACACGCTGGTGGTCACGGACCTTCTGTTGGGCGCGATCTATCAGGACCATGTCGCGACGCTCGTCATCGCTCCGGACCTCACCGGCTCGCACAAGGCGGTGGACAAGGGCGAGGTGCGCCCGGGCAATTCGCTGGGCTATACCATCGTGGCGATGAATGAGGGCACCTCGCCGGCCCAGGTGCAGGTGCTGGACACCTTGCCTCGAATCGCGGGGCTAGCGCTGATCTCGGGGACGCTGACGGCCAGCCAGGGCGTCCCAGCCTGGAATCCGGCCGCCAATGGCGGCTATGGGGCCATCTCTTGGGCGGGACGGCTGGTGCCGGGCGATCTGGTGGCGATCGACTATCAGATGCGGGTATCGGAAGAGATCCCGTCGGGGACGGTGATCACCAACCAGGTGCTCTTTGAGGATGCCGATACCTCCTATAGCTGGTCCGATTCGGCCGTGAGCCGCGTGGTGGGGCCGGACCTGCGCGAGTCGTTCAAGCAGGTGGATAAGCCCTTCGTCGCCCCTGGCGGCGAGCTGGCCTATACCCTCGTCGCGCGCAATAGCGGCAGCTCGGTGGCTGAGGTGCGGGTGGAAGATGCCCTGCCGCATCTGGCCCAGCTAACGCTGGTCACCGGCACGCTCACTTCTTCCCTGGGCGAGGTGGTGTACGACGCCGCCGCCAACGATGGCTACGGCCTGCTGACCTGGGAGGGCTCCCTGGACGCCGCCGACGCGGTGACGATCACGTATTCCATGGCCTTGGATGACGCCGTGAGCGAGGGCGTGACGATCACCAACCAGGCTCGCTTCATGGAGACGGCCTTGCCCCGGGTCTGGACGGAGGCGGTGACCGTGGTGGTGGGCTCGCCGGACTTGTCCACCTCGCTCAAGAGCGGGAGCGCCGCAGAGGTCTCGCCTGGCGATGCCCTGAGCTATACCCTGGTGGGGCGGAACACCGGCCGAGCGCCGGCCATGGCGCGGCTGGTGGACGACCTGCCCCGCGCCGCAGCGACCACGCTCGTTAGCGAGACGCTGGCCGCGACCTGGGGCCAGGTTTCCTGGGACCCGACCGCGAATGACGGCTATGGACGGTTGCTCTGGGAGGGGAAACTGGAGCCGAACCAGGCGATCACCATCACCTATGCGCTGAATATCGGCCCGCAGGTGGACCCCGGGGCCACCCTCACCAACCACCTGACCATCACTGACCTGCTCAGCGGCGAGGTCTGGCGCGGGGAGTCCAGCGCCCTGATCATCGGCCCCGATATCCGCGGCTCGTCCAAGGCCGTGGACAAGGTCTGGGCGCTGCCCGGGGAAACCCTGGCCTATACCCTGGTGGCCGTCAACGACGGCAACCGGCCCGGCTTGGTCCACGTGCGCGATCTCTTGCCGCGCACATCCATCGTCGAGCTCGTCAGCGGCTCGCTCGCCGCCAGTCTGGGGGAGGCCATCTGGAGCCCCGCCGAGAATGACGGCTATGGCCTGGTCCAGTGGGCCGATGCGCTGGAGGCGGGGCAGGCGGTGACCATCACGTATCGGATGGCGGTCACCGAGGCGGCGGCGGTCGGCGACGTGATCACCAACCATGTGCTTTTCGGCGATCCGGTGGGGCAGCAGTTCGCCGCCGAGGCGCGGACAGAGATCGGCGTGACCGACCTATCTGCCTCGCGCAAGGAGGTTGACAAAGCAGAGGCGCATCTGGGCGACGTGCTTTACTATGCGCTGCTGGTCACGAACCAGGGGACCTTTACCACCACCGCGCTGATCACCGACACCTTGCCGCGTACCGCAGCCGTGCAGCTCGCTGCCGAGACCATCACCGCCACCCAGGGCGTGCCGCTCTGGAACGCGGCGGCCAACGAGGGGTATGGCCTGATCGCCTGGCAGGGCGAGGTGGCCGCCGGACAGACCATCACCGTCACCTACCAGATGACCGTGGCACAGGCGCCCACGACCGGCCTGGTGGTGACCAACACGGCCCGCTTTTACGACGTCCTGGCCCGCGAGGGGCATGGCCGCGCGGCCAGCACTCACCTGGTGGGGTCCAATATCGGCACCTCGCGCAAGGTGGTGGACAAGGCCCAGGCGCGGCCGGGCGAGACCCTGACCTATACCCTGGTGGGGCGCAACACCGGCGGCTATACGGCCACGTTGCTGATCACCGATGTGCTGCCGGCCACGCCGGCGCTGCAACTGCTCACCGATACGATCGAGGCAAGCTGGGGCGAGGCGATCTGGCGCCCCGAGGCCAACGGGGGCTATGGGCTGCTCACCTGGGAGGGCGAGGTAGGGCCGCATCAGGCGGTGTCCATTGCCTTTGCGGCGCGGCTGGCCGATACCCACGTGCCGTCTTCCGTCACCAACCGGGCCACCTTTTACGATGTGCAGAGCGACGTGACGATCGCGGACGAGGCGACCACCACGCTGCTGCTGCCGGATATCACGAGGTCGTCCAAGGCGGTGGACAAGTTGAGCACGGTGCCTGGCCGCAACCTGTCCTACACCCTGGTGGCGATCAATAGCGGCGCAGCCAGCGCCCTGGTGACGCTCACCGACACGCTGCCGCACCTGGAGACCGTGCACTGGGTTCCTGGCTCGCTGGCGGCGACGCGCGGCCAGGCGACCTACGACGCCGAGGCCAACCAGGGCTTCGGGGCGGTGACGTGGACCGGCGCGGTGGGCGCGGGCGATCAGGTGGTCATCAGCTTTGCCTTGCAGGTGGATGACACCGCCCTGCCCAGCCAGCCCATCACCAATACCG
>JAAYEA010000541.1 GCA_012689325.1 Chloroflexota bacterium | reverse complement strand
CTCGGCGAAATAGGCGTCCATGAACATGTCGGTGACGGTGCGCCAATAGTGGTGCCGCACCATCTCGTAATCGCCCACCGGCGCGTAAAGCTCGGCCACGTGGTCCGTCAGGGCATAGCCCCACTGCCTGGCAAAGACGCCGGGCAGCTCCTCGTTCCAGGGCAAAAGCGGCGGGCGAAAGTGCGGCTCGTCCACCCAGATGGTCTCCACCGTGCCGCCGAACGCGTCGCCAAAGCGCCCCAGCCAGGTCTCCTCGTAGGCTTGGCGCAGGTAATCCTGGACGGCGGCGGGCTTGAGCAGGTCCAGCACGTGCTCGAACTTGCGCCAGTAGTAGGCGTAATCGCCCTCCCGGCGCACCAGGTGGTCGCCTTCTGCGGGGGACGCGTCCTGGCCCAATCGCACCAGCACGCGGTGGGTGTGCTCTTCCTTGAGCTCGGGGATGGCCGAGGGCATATAGCCAGCCTGCAGCCAGACCTTGAGCCCGGTCTCGCCGCCGACGTCGATGGCCTCGCGCATGATCTCCATCCACTCTTCGCTGAGGTATTCGGTGCGCAGCCCGTTGAAGGTGCGGGTGATCAGCGCCCCCCAGCCGGCCTCGGCAAAGCTGCGAATCTGCCGGGCGCACTCGTCCTTCTCCAGCTTGTCGTCCAGCATCCACAGCGTGACGCCGCGGTATTCCAGCCCAGGTTGGGCAAACTCGCTTCGCTCGATCATTTGGCTCCTTTCGCTGCGGTGCCCTACCAGGTGAACATCATGTCCCCGGTAAAGCCCTCGATCGTGATATATGGCCCAGTGGCATCCTCTCCGCGCTGGAAGGGGACGCTGGTGTTGAAGGGGATGCGGCCCTCGGCATCCGGCGTACGCAGCAGGACGCGCGGCTCATAGCCCGGCTCGGTATAAAAGCGCGCGGTGGCGTCCAACAGCCCGGCCACCAGGAGGTGTCGCTTGAGCTCGCGGCGCTCCAGGGGGCAGATCTCGGCGCAGGTGATCTGCGACTCGGCCTGCTGCTGCACAAAGACCCGGCACTCGTGGTGCCAGGCGCGGGGCAGGTGATAGGTGGCATAGCCATCGGCCGCCACGGCCTCGTGGCCGACCAAGAGGGGCGCCCCCTGCGGCAAGCGCAGGCTGAGCGCTGCGCTGGCGTTGGGGACATAGCCGGAGAAATAGTAGGCGTTGCGGCGGCGGGCCACGCAGGTCACGGGGTCGCGGGTGGTGGCCGTGCGCTTGTCCACCCGGACGGACCAACCCAGCGCGCCCAGCATCCAGCGCAGCAGCAGCTCACCGCGGAAATAGACGGCGGCGTTATCGGGGACCAGCAGCCGTTCGCCGGGACGATAGTCGTTCGAGTTGGTGCCGCGCACCCATCCCAGCGCCCCGCCGCCCCAGGCTGGCTCGCTGCGCCAGAGCGCTGCGACGCGGGACTCGCTGCCGGAGGCCGCCGTGGCCGCCACCCGGGTATGCGGATCGCTCGGATCGGCCAGCACCTCGGCCATGCCGCCGCCGCACATCAGCGGGCGGTGGTTGACCACGCCCTGGAAGCGGCCGTGGCTCAACGCATCGCCCGGCACGCTCACGTCCAGCGCCAGCTCGCCCGAGATGGGCGCCGTGACGCGCAGGTTGAGGGCCTGGCGCAGCGCCGCGCTGGCGTGGGTCGCCGGGCCGTAGAGCAATACCTTGCCGCCCCGCGCCACGTGGGCCAGCAATGCCTTCTCCAGGTCGGGGTTCACCTCGGGGACCGGCGCCAGCAGCACCGCGCCGTCGTAGAGCCCCGGCCGCGCCGCCACCGAGGAGAGCAAGTTCTTGCTAGAGACCACCGTGCTCAGCGGCAGGCCGGCGTTCACCGCGCCGCGCATCAGCCAGTCCTCGAAAAAGACCACGTCCAGCCGCGGCTGGGGGCCAAAGACCATCTGGTGGTATTCGTCGAAGGGATAGACCCACACCACCGGCCCCACCTGGTCCGGCCCGTCGTCCCGCGCTTTGAGGATGTGCGGGATCACCTCGTTGGGGTACTTGACCGGGATCTCGCCCCAGGTGTTATCGACGGTGAGGAACTGGATGTCGATGGGCGTCTCCACGTCGCCGCGCGCGTTCAGCCGGGAGAGGGCCAGCGGCAAATAGATATCGTGGGGCTGGCTCTCGTAGCGGTCGGTCCAGGGGCTGTTCTGCCACCAGGGGTCGTGGAGGTAAAAGCGGAAGGGGTACTCCTGGTCGTTGGGCAGCTCGGCGATGCGCGAGAGGTAGCCCACCAGCTCCAGCCCAAAGTCGCCATCGATGGCGGCCCAGGGCGAGTTGGGCGGCGGCAGCATGTTGAACTCGCCGCGATAGATGTCCGCCAGCGGGGTGGCGTCCGCGGCCAGGTCCACCCCGGTGATCAGGTTGGTTCCCCGGGTCTCGATGCGGTAATGGGGGCACTCGGCGCGGAAGGTCCGCCAGAAGTTCATGATCTTGTCGCGGGTCTCGGCGGCGGGCGCGGGGTTAAAGGCCGCGCCGTCATAGAGCACGCCGGTGGTGGCCCAGGTCTCCAGGCCAAAGCCAAAGCCGTTGGAGAACCAGATATAGTCAAAGCCCAGGTCGCTCAAAAAGTGCTGGCACTGCCGCCCAAAGAAGGCGCCAAAGGGCGTGCCTTCCGGGATGCCGTGGGGAAAGCCCGCATAGACGTCCTGGTCTTGTTTCAGGACGCCATAGCAGGTGACAAAGGTGGCCTTGCCGCGGGTCGCGCCCAAGGAGACCTCGGGGTGGCGCAGGTACTTGAAGGTCGAGATGGCGAACTCGTCGCCGGGGTCGAAGGTGGCGCCGACGCGGATCGGCTTGCCGGTCATGGCCCCGCCCACGGATTTGAGCAGGGCCACGATCTTGCGCAGCCACCGGTACGTGATAGCTGGCGGGTTGTCCATATACAGGATGATGCCGCTATGCAGGGCGAGGTTATCCGGATCCCAGGTGGGCTTGGCCCGGAAGGGGTTGGCCATGCCCGCGTAGCGCCCCCACTCCATCTCCGCGTCCAGGTCGCCGCGATAGTCGAGGATCTCGGAGCCGTCGGCGATCCAGAGCATCACCGAGACCATGTCGGCGTGGCGGGTGAGCGCGTCCCACTGGCGGAACAACTCGCGACAGACGGCGCGGATGGCGTCATCGTTCATCACTTTGAACGGCTTCAGGCTCATCTCGAGCGTCACGTTGCGGATCGAGGAGGCGGACATGGCAGACTCCTTTGTGCTCAGGGGCCCGGGGGATGCCCCGAGCCCGCATGGTCCAGATGGCTGCCGGACGGCAAGGAGCGCGCAAACGGCCTATGAGTTCGAGTTATGCGGTTGTGAAGCGGAGGAACTTTCGTATTTTTGCTTTTG
>JAAYEA010000073.1 GCA_012689325.1 Chloroflexota bacterium | reverse complement strand
TGTACTCGGCGCAGCACCCCATGCACGGCATCAGCTTTATCGAGCACGGCGCCGCGCCCCTGCCCGAGGACCTGGTGGGGCAGGACCTCAACGAGGCGCAGTGGGACCGCCTGCTGATGCGCCGCGGCATCCAGCTCGTGTTGGATGACCCGGGCCGTTACCTGTTGCTCTCGCTCAGCCGCGTGCTCGACTTTTTCGAGTTCTGGCCCACGGATACCTCGCTCCTGCATAACGTCGGGCGCCTCAGCTCGTTCACGCTCTTTCTGCCCTTCTTTATCTATGGCATCGTCCTGGCTCTGCGCGGGGCGGGGCCGCTGCGCTCCGGCGCGGACTGGCTGCGCTTCTCGGCCACGCCGGTGGCGATGATCTTGTGTTTTATGGCCTTCTACGCCTTGCTCCACATCCTCACCTGGGCCATGCCGCGTTACCGCCTCCCCGTGGACGCGGTGGCGATGCCCTTCGCCGCGCTGGCCCTCTCCGACCTCTGGTCGCGGCTGCAACGCTGGCGCCGCCGGCCGGCTGTAGCCTGAGCGCGCCGATGGGACACTGTGCGTTTGACTCTCTGGGCGAGACCCGTATCCTGATGCGGGGCCCGGGAAAGGTGTCGTGCTGATGGAACTAAAGCAATACGTCAACGTCATCCTCAAATGGTTCTGGCTGATCGCGGCCTGCGTCATCGTGGCCTCGCTCTCCAGCTATCTCAGCACGCGCACCATCCCGCGCGTCTATCAAGCCACCACCACCGTGCGCGTGGGCCAGGCCATCGAGAAGGCCAACCCCAACTATCAAGAGTTCTACACCAGCGAGCAGTTGGCCCAGACCTACGCCGACATCGTCACCCGCCGCCCCATCCTGGAGGGCGTGGCCCAGGCGCTCAAGCTCGGCTACATCCCCAACCCGGGCAACATCACCGCCTCCCGCGTGCCCAATACCCAGCTCTTGCAGATCAGCGTGCGCGATACCGATCCCCAGATGACCGTCAAGATCGCCGACGAGATCGCCAACCAGTTGATCCAGCAGAGCCCCACGGCCTCGGACACGGTGGAGCGCGACCGTGCGTTCATCCTGGGCCAGATCGACGACCTGAAGGCCAAGATCGAGCAGACCACCGCCGAGATGGACGCCGAGCAGGCCAAGCTCGACGCCGCCAGCAGCGCCCGCGCCATCCAGCAGTACCAGAGCAACATCGCCGCGCTGGACCAAAAGCGCAACAGCTATCAAGCCAACTATGCCGCGCTGATGCAGAGCCTGCAGAGCGGGTCCATCAACTATATCTCCATCATCGAGCCGGCTCGCCTGCCCTCCGTGCCGATCAGCCCCAACGTGCGCCAGACGATCCTGCTGGCGGCAGCCATCGGCGCGGGGCTCGCCATCGCCGCGGCTTTCCTGCTGGAATACCTGGACGATACGGTCAAGACGCCCGAGGACGTAGAGCGGGTCATGGGGTTGACCACCCTGGGGGCCATCTCGACGATCCAGGATGTGCAGGATCCCGGCGATGTGCTGGTCACCTCCTTGGCGCCCAAGTCGCCGGTGGCCGAGGCCTATCGCGTGCTGCGCACCAACTTGCAGTTCGCCGGCGTGGGCAAGGCGAACTCGGTCTTTATGGTCACCAGCACCGAGGCGGGAGAAGGCAAGACCACGACCCTGGCCAACCTGGGCGCGGTGCTGGCCCAGGCCGGCAAGCAGGTGATCCTGGTGGACACCGACCTGCGGCGTTCGACCCTGCACCAGGTCTTTGGCATGGCCAATAGCATCGGCCTGACCAGCATGCTGCTCGACGAGAGCTTGGGCGTGCATGATGTGGTGGTGCCCACCCACATCCCCAACCTGCGGCTGCTCACCAGCGGCCCGCGCCCGCCCAACCCCGCCGAGCTGCTGGAGCATCCGCGCATGGACGAGATCATCGCCCTGCTTCGGGCGGACGCCGACCTGGTGATCCTGGACACGCCGCCGGTGCTGGCGGTGGCCGATGCCACCATCATGTCCTCCAGGGTGGATGGCGTGGTGATGGTGGTCCTGATGGGGGGGACCCGCACCGAGCTCTGCCGTCGCGCGGTGCAGGCGCTGCGCCAGGTGAACGCCCGCCTGATGGGCGCGGTGATGAACAAGGTCACCCACAGCCG
>JAAYEA010000540.1 GCA_012689325.1 Chloroflexota bacterium | reverse complement strand
TGGTACGAGCTGCGCGAGGGCCGCCGCCTGGGCAGCGACGTGCTGGTCGCCGACGCGCTGCACACCCGCGCCGACATCTTTGTCTCGCTCGCGGTGGCCGCCGGGCTGATCGCCGTCCACCTTGGCTTCCCCCTGGCCGACCCCATTTTGGCCCTGGTGATCGCGGTGGTCATCGTCAAGATCGGCATCGACATCATCCGCGAGAGCTCCCCCACGCTCATGGACCACGTCACCTTGCCCCCCGCGGAGGTGCTCAATACCGCCCTCTCCGTCCCCGGCGTGGTCTCTGGCCACCAGGCGCGCAGCCGCGGGCATGATGGCTCCATCTATGCCGACCTGCACATCCGGGTGGACCCCGGCATGAGCACCGCCCAAGCCCATGCCATCGCCCACGAGGTGCAGCGCCGGCTCCGCGATAGCCACCCCGACATCCAGGACGTGACCATTCACGTCGAGCCAGCGGAAGACGCGGCGCGCTCCCGCCGCGAGGCCATCGAGGTGCACTTGCGGCGGCTGGCCGATGGGCTCGCACTGAGCATCCACGATCTTTGGGCTCACACCATGAATGACAAGTACTATGTCGAAATCGACCTGGAGACGGATGGGGCGCTCTCGCTCCAGCAGGCCCACGGCCTCGCCTCGTCCTTCGAGACGCGCGCGCTCGCCGAGATCCCCGACCTGGCCGAACTGACCACGCACATCGAGCCGCGCGGTCAGTTGATGGAGGCGGTGGACCTGGACGTTGAACAGGGGCGCATTGCCGCGACGGTGCGGCAAGTGGTCAATGCGACCACCGGCGGGGACACCTGCCACCAGCTCCAGGTCCACCGTGGCGCGGCGGGCTGGGCGGTCTCGTTCCACTGCCGCCTCCCTGGCGATACGCCGCTCTCTCAGGCTCACAGCTTTAGCACACGGTTGGAGTCGGACCTGCGCGCTCGGGTACCCGGCCTGGAACGGGTCCTGATTCACACCGAGCCGCGCCAGGGCCAATAGTCGAAGGAAGGGGGCTGCCCATGTCTGTGCGCATCGCTCAGATCGGCGTGGATCACCCCCACGCCGCCGGATACCGTGACACGCTGCTCGGCATGCCCGAGGTCGAGCTGGTGGCCTGCTGCGACGCGGACCCCGTCGCGGCCCGCGAGCTGCTCCAGCCCGAGCTTCGGGGCTTGCCCATCTACCGCAGCCTGCCGGCGCTCTTGCGCGAGGCGCGCCCAGAGGCAGTGCTGATCACCCTGCCGAACGCCGCCACCCCCGACGCGATCATCCAGGCGGCCCAGGGCGGGATCCACGTCTACGCCGAAAAGCCCTGCGCGCGCACCGCCGCCGGGTTTCTCCCCGCGCTGGAGGCCGTGCGCCAGGCCGGGGTCCAGTTCGCCACCGGCTACCTCAGGCGCTGCTCCCCCATCGGTCAGGCCATCCGCCAGATCGTGGAGCAGGGGCTATTGGGTCGCCTTGTCTCGGTGGAGGCGCGCTGGATCACCACCAGCGTGCAGGCCCGCAACCCTCAGCACTTCCTCTTCGACGAGGCCCAGAGCGGCGGCGGCATCCTCCACTGGCTGGGCTGTCACTGGCTCGACTTTATGCGCTGGGCCAGCGGCGCCGAGGTGACCGAGGTCTCGGCGATCCTGGATACCCTCAGCGGCGCCCCCATCGAGGTGGAAGACATGGCCGCGGTGGCGCTCCGCTACGATGACGGCATGATCGGCAGCCTCCACTGCGGCTACGTCACCGACAAGTCCACCACCCAGCTCTTCTTTGGGCTGCGCGGGACGCTGGGCTGGCTGGAGTGGCAGCGCATGGACGATGGCTTTACCGCCCACAGCGCCCACCCCGCTTGGCACACCGCGCCCACGCGCACCTTCCACTTTGAGCCAGAGCCAACGAAGG
>JAAYEA010000539.1 GCA_012689325.1 Chloroflexota bacterium | reverse complement strand
GTGGAGGTGACGATCTGGGCCAGCGAGATGGCGCAGGTGGAGCAGATCGCCTTGTCGGGCAATCCGGGGGCGTTTCACCTGCGGCAGACCAAGGCCACGCCCAGTGAGCCGGTGCCGAGCCTGAGCAACCCGCCGCTGGTGCTGACGCAGGCGCGGCTGGTGACGCCGCCGGCGGGGGACCGGGTGACCATCGCGTGGGATGTGACGGACGCGCGGTATGGGGGCAGCGCGGCGGAGGGGAGCAAGAGCATCTATGCCCGGCTCAAGTACAAGAACGGCACGTGGTCGCGGATGTACCTGGCCACCGTGCGCTACGATTTGCACATCCCGACGGCAACGCCCACCCCGACCGACACGCAGACACCGACCGTCACCTCCACGCCGACCGTGACGCCGACAGGGTATGTCTCGCCCACCGGGACGCATACGCCCACGCACACCAGGACGGCCACCCACACCGCGACCTGGACGCCGACCCTTACCTTGACGCCGACGCTCACGCCATCGCCGACGCCGACGGTGGGTGAGCTCTGCGTGCGCGTCTTTCACGATCGCAACGCGGACCTGAGCTACAAGCCGGGCACCGAGGAGTTGCTCCCTGGGGCGCAGCTCACCGTGTACGACGAGCAGTTTCAGGTCCTGCGCCGCCATACCACCGATGGCAGCGCGCCCTTCTGCGTGAGCGGGCTGACCGCGGGGAACTATTACGTCCGCGAGGACGATCCGCCGGGCTATACTTCTGAGATTAGATACTTTAGCATCTTTGTGCCTGCCAATCGCCGCGCTATGCTTTCCATTGGCGACCATCCCGGCTCATCTGGCCACTAGAGGCAGGCGCGGTTTGCCCCATGCGGTATGCAGTGCCGATATTACGATAGGGGGTGTACCTATGCGACAGATCAGCAAGGTGGTGGGGGTTCTGGCGGTAGCTGTGGTCCTCAGCATGTCCCTGGTGAGCAGCACATCCGCCGAGCCAAAGGCGGGCAACGCCGCCGACATCGTGAGCCGCTTCGGCATCGGCTTCAGCGGGCGGTATCCATACCGTTTGTCCGATTACGACCTGGATCAGCTCAAGGTGGGCGAGGTTTTTCCCTTTAGCTGGTACGCCGACTGGGGCATTCAGAGCAACCCGGACCTGGCCCAGGGCATGTCCTTCACGCAGCTTTTGCGAGTGGGCAGCACCCACTATCCGCCCAATTGGACTGTCATCCAGCAGGCGGCGCAAAACAACCCTGGCTCCACCTGGCTGGTGGGGAACGAGCCCGAGTGCTGGTACCAGGGCAACCGCACCCCGCAGCAGTATGCCGAGATCTATCACGAGGTCTGGTACCGGCTCAAGTCGTATGATCCCATGTCGGTGGTGGTGGTCGGCGGCGTGGTGCAGCCCTCGCCCTTGCGCCTCAAATGGCTGAGCGAGGTACTGCGCATCTATCAACAGACCTATGGCGAGACCATGCCCGTCGATGGGTGGAGCATCCACAACCAGATCCTCTACGAGGGGCAACAGGGCGTGGACTGGGGCGCGGGCATTCCCGCGGGCATCACCGACACCGCGGGCGAAGCGCTGCACATCACCCTGAAAGAGAACGCCAGCCTCGACCTGTTCAAGAAACACGTCCGCGATTTTCGCCAGTGGATGAAGGACAACGGCTATCAGGACACGCCGCTGATGATCTCCGAGTATGGCGTGCTCATGCCCTCCAGCATCCTGGGCGATGGCGACACGAACCGCGGCGACAAGATGGTCATCGACTTTATGACCGGCAGCTTTGACTATATGCTCCGCACCGTGGATCCCGAGATCGGCTTTCCGGGAGATGGCAATCGCCTGGTGCAGACGTGGCTCTGGTACAGCCTGAACGAAGAGCCGTATAACAACGATACCGGCCAGGGCTTCAACGGTTCGCTGTTCGTCTATAACCGCCCGAACGAGCTGACGGTCTTTGGCCGGGCGTTTCGGGATTACGTGATGGGCCTCTATGGGTCCAAGACCTACCTTCCGCTGGGGATGAAGAGCTTTCGGTAGAACCGGACCGTCAGGGCTCGTGCGAGCGAGCCCGATCTGGCGGGCCTACGAAAGGGCGCACGACCCATGGCAAAACAACCCGTGAGCAGGAGGCCCTACCGCCTCCTGCTCATCTTGCCCCTCCTGCTGGTTCTGGGCTATGTGCTGTTTCGGGGGGTCCAGGCCGCTCGCTATGGCCTGGCGGCGCTCGACCGCCTGCAGCGCCTGGAAGAGATGGCCCGCGGCGATCCCATCGGCCTCGTGTTCCGCGAGGGTCTGGCGCCCGTGCAGCGCGAGCTCGCGGGCTTGTACGGCGAGCTGACCGGCTTGCAACGCTATACGGGAGGCGTGCTCAAGGCGCTGGCGTATCTTGACTGGCTGCCCGCCCTTGGCCCCAACCTCGGCGCGGCTCCTCACCTGTTGCAGATGGGCATCGAGCTCTCCTATGCCGGGGAGCGCGCCTGTCTGGCCGCGCAGCCCATCCTCGACGATTTTCTGGGGAAATCCGCGCCCTCCGAGGCCAGTCTCTTGGAGCGCGTGTCTGAGCAACTGGCGGCGCAGCAGGCCGACTGGGCCCGCGCCCAACAGGCCGCCGAGCGCGCCATCGCTGCCCGCGAGCGCTTCAGCGCCGAGGGACTGCATCCGCGCCTCGCCGGGCCGCTGGTTCAATTGGACGCCCTGCTTCCCTGGCTGCGCGCCGGCATGACCGGAGCGGTGGTCGCGCCGGAGCTGTTGGGCGCTTCCGGCCCGCGCCGTTACCTGGTCTTGGCGCAGAACAGCGACGAGTTGCGTCCCACCGGCGGCTATATCAGCGGCATCGGCCTGCTGACCCTGGAGCAGGGCCGCATCGCGGGGCTCTCCTTTGCGGACAGCTATGCCGTGGACGATCTCACCGCTGACCATCCCGATCCGCCCGCCGCCATGCGCGAACACATGGGGATCGACCTCTGGCTGACCAAGGATGCTAACTGGTTCCCCGATTTCCCCGCCTCGGCCAGGGCCTGCGCCGACCTCTATTACCTGGACCAAGAGACCGCCGTGGACGGCGTCGTGGCCGCTGATCTGGTGGCGTTGCAGATGCTGGTGGAGGCGGTCGGGCCGCTGCGCCTGGAGGACTATGCGGACGAGATCGACGGCTCCAACGTGCTGGCCGAGATCCAGAGCTACTGGGCACCCAAGCTCAGGCCAGGCCAGACCTGGGAAGAGTGGGAGGCGACCCCGTGGGAGATCCGCAAGCGGGAGTGGTTCGACGAGCGCAAGGACTTTATGCCCGACCTGGTGGATGCTATCATGGAGCGGGTGATGTCCGACCCTGGCGCGCTGGATGCGCCCAAGCTGGCCGCCACCATCAAGCGAATCCTGGATGAAAAGCACGCCCTCATCTTTTTCTACGATCCCACGGCGCAGGGCATGGTCACGGCGCTGGGCTGGGATGGCGCGGTGCGGCATCCCGACCACGACTATCTGATGGTGGTGGACACCAACGTCGGCTATACCAAGGTGAACGGCAAGATCGCCCAGCGGATCGCCTACCGCGTCGAGATCGCGGACGACGGGACCGCGCAGGGACGGGTGGACCTGGCCTACAAGAACACGGCGACGCGCGACCTGCCGGAGGGGTGCGTCAAGGACATGAGCTACGACCCCACCTATGAGCTTATGACCCAGCGCTGCTATTGGGACTATGTGCGGGTCTATGCTCCGGCGGGGAGCCAACTGGTTTCCAGCCAGAGCGTCGCGGCCGTGGGCGCGTTGGTTGAGGAGGTCCCTCACGCCATTTGGGATACCTCCCTTGTCCTCGCGCCCAGGGAGGAGGCGGCCTTGTCTTTCACCTATCGGCTCCCTGCCCAGGTCTTGCGGCAAGACAAGAGCCGGGTGTATAATCTACTGGTGCAGAAGCAGCCCGGCACCGATGCGGTGCCTTTGCTGATCGAGGTGCAACTGCCCCCTGGCGCGCGGCTGGTGAGCGCCCAGCCAGCCCCCAGCGGGGTGGAGGGCAACCTGATTCGCTTTCGGACCGACCTGCGGGAGGATCGCAAGCTCCAAGTCGTGTTCGAGCCGTAGCGCGTATCAAGGCCAGTAGGAGGGTCATCCATGCCGTCGTCCCCCAACGGTCCTGCCTCGCGGGACAGGGGCCATCGCCTGCTCATCTTGAGCGCCATGTTGCTGTTTGGCGCCTCGTTGTTGTTGCTGAACCTCACCGCCTGGGCGGCGCCGGCCTCCAGCCCCGCGCGCCAGACGATCCCCACCTACACCTTTACCCCGACGCCGACCCAACTGGTGGGGGACACGCCAGTGCCGCCGACGGATACGGCGGTGCCACCGACGGATACGGCGGTGCCACCGACGAATACACCGGTGCCGCCAACCGACACGCCGGTCCCGCCGACAAATACGGCGGTGCCGCCGACCAACACGCCGGTCCCACCGACGAACACGGCGGCGGCGCCCACGAATACGCCAGCGCCGCCCACCAGCACGCGCGTTCCGACGAATACGCGCGTGGCCTCCAGCCAGACGTTGACGCTCGCGCCGACGGCTACGGTCGTCCCGCCCACCAATTCGGCCACGGCCACCGAGCCGCCCGCGATCTCGCCCACCGCGCCATCGTCCGCTACCCCATTGCCGCCCACGGCGTCGGCGACGGCGACCAGCGGGCCAACCGGTACCGCCGCCCCCACGCAGCCAGCGCCCGTTGCCACCGATACCGCGGTTGCGGCGGCCCAGTCGCCTGCGGCCACCCCGGCGCCGGAGCCCGAGCCCGAACGCGATCGTACCATGACCTATGCGCTGGGCGCGCTGGCAGCCCTGGGCGTGGCGGGCGCGGCCGTCTTCCTGTGGATGCGCTCCATGCGCGCCGAGGATGGCGGGGACGAGCAGTAGGCGCGGCGAGCCGCAAACCCTCGCCGCTCTGGTTGCGCCGCGCTACGGCGCTTTTTCCCCGATCAGGCGATAGAACGGGCCCGCTGGCTTCACAGCGTATTGCGCCAGCAGCCGCTCATCGGGGTCGGCCAGCAGCACCGCCCGCGTGGGCAGGTTGGCGGCGACGAGGCCCGCCAGCCACGCCTGGAGGTCCGCGAATTCGGCGGGAGCGACGACGTCGGGATAGCGCGGCAGCGTGTTCTCCCGGTACCAGGCGTAAGGCAGCAGGTCGCGATCCAGCACCAGCAGGTCCTGCCGTCGCCCCTCCCCATATTGCGCGTACCAGAGGGCAAAGGTATGCGCATCGGAGGCGCTGATGACGATGGCTCCCGGAGGCGCCTCCTCCAGGGCCGCCGCGAGATAATCGGTGGCCTCTCGATCGCGGCGGAGGTCCACGCTGCGCCAGTTCCACCCCAGCGAGACCAGAGGCAGGGCGCACACCAGCGCCGCCAGGGCGTAGCGCGGCCGCCTTTGCATCTTGCCCGCCTCGATCTCCAGCCACTCCCCCGCCTGGGCCACGCCCAGCCCCGCCCAAAAGGCCCAGATGGCATAGGCAGGGAGGAGATAGACGAAGGAATCGGCGGTATTGTAGCCCACGGCGTAGGCGGCATAGAGGGCGACGATGCTGCCCAAGACCAGCAGGGCGCGCCGGTCGCGGCGGGCCAAGCCCCAAACGCCCAGCAGCCCCAGCGCCACGCCCCACGGCCCGAACTGGCGCGCCAGATCGCCAGCCAGCGTCGCCAGGCGAATGGGCAAATGGGACAGCGGAAGCGCGAACACATAGTGCCGATAGAGCGCGCCCGAGACCATCCACCAGAAGCCTCGCCAGGTGGAGGGATCGCCCCAGTTGATCGGCGGGTGCCCCCGCGCTCGGAGCGGCAGGTAGAGGTAGATGGCCGCGCCCAGCAAGAAAGCCAACAGCGCCGCGCCGATCTGCCGCCAGCCGGGACGGCGCTCGCGCCGCGCCAGGACGTCCACCGCGCAGGGGAGCGCCAGCAGAATCAGGGTGAGGTGGTTGCCCAGCCCCAGCCCCAGCAGCAAGGCGCCCTCGATCAGCGGCGCGGCGCGCTCGGGCCGGCGGGTCCAGCGCCACCAGAGCCACAGGCAGGCCATGGCCAGCAGGGCGTTCAAGGCATAGACCTCGACGATCACCGCCTGCGACCAGTACAGCCGCGAGAAGGCCAGCAGCCCCGCCGCTACCCAGGCCGCGGCGGCCCCGAACCTTGGCTGCCCGTCGCGCAGCGCGGCGCGCACCCACCAGGCGAGCAGGCTCGCCGCCCCCGCAGCGCACACAGCGGACAGGAGGTTGAGCCGGTAAGCGACGTTGCCGACGGGGAGCCAGGTGAAGAGCTTGCCCAGCAGCAGATAGAGGGGGTAGCCGGGCGGGTGCGCGACGCCGAGCGTCCGGGCCGCCGCAATCAGGTCGCCGCCGTCCGCGCCGCTGTGCGCCCAGGTCAGCCCCGGGGCCAGCGTCGCCAGGTACGCGCCCAGCGCCGCCGCCAGGACGGCAAGCGGAAGCCCTGCGTCACGGAGGCGCGGAGACGACCCTCTGCGGTCCCGGCGGCTATGCAAGTGGGACACGGGTTTCTCGGGTCGCACGGATCGGGGAACCTATATCGGAAAATCCGTGTTGATCTGTGTTCATCTGCGTACCATCTCGTCCGCGATGCGGCCTTGTCTCTTTTCGTGTGTTCACCATTTGCCGCGTGTGGAAAGGATTATATGATAGGCTGGCTGATTCCCCAAGAGAGGATGCGCCCTTGTCGGCGAGCCAGGTAAGGGACAAGCGCCAAGCCAGGCGCACCATAGGGCTGATCGCGGGCACGGCGCTGAGCTTGCTCTCGCTGGCGCTGGTCGTGCGCGGCGTCGCCTGGGGCGAGGTGGCCCGGACCCTGGCGCGGACCTCACCGCTCCATGTCGCGCTGGCCATCCTCTCCTATGCGGCCTCCGTCTGGGCCAAGGCCGAGCGCTGGCGGCTGCTCTTCTATCCGCGCCACCGGCAGATGCGGCTGGGCAAGCTGGCCTCCATTTATCTCATCGGCAGCATGGCCAACGTCTGGCTCCTCTCCCACGCGGGCGAGCTGGCCCGCGCTTATCTGGTGGGCCGCATCGAGCGGACCAACACCGCAGGCGCCTTGGGCACGCTGGTGCTGGAGCGGGCCTTTGAGAGCGTGGTGCTCCTGGCGTCGCTGGGCCTGTTGGGGCTGTTCATGCCACTGCCCGGCTGGCTGCAGACCTCCAGCCTCTTGCTCAGCGGCTTGCTGGCGGTGGTGCTGGCGGCCTTGCTTCTGGCCGCCTACCAGCGCGAGCGGACCATCGCCTGGGGGGAGGCGCTGGCGCGCCGAGCGCCCTGGCTGAACCGCTGGCGCATCTCGGAGCGGCTGATCGCCGTGTCGCGCGGCCTGGAGGGCCTGGGCCGGCTGGATGTGGATGCGGGGCTGCTGGGCTGGTCGCTGCTGGCCTGGGTCATTGCGGCGCTGACCAACCTGTTCGCCTTGCGGGCGGTGGGCATCCATCTGCCGTGGTATGCGCCGCTCTTTTTGCTGGTGGTGTTCTCCATCGGCGCCGTGGTCCCGGCTTCGCCGGGGCGCCTGGGGGTCTTTCACTACCTGACGGTGCAAAGCCTGGCCTTTTTCGGCGTGGCACGCGAGCCCGCGCTGGGCTTTGCCATCGTGCTGCACCTGGTGGTCTATGTGTTGCCGGGGCTCGCCGGCGCTATCTGCTTGTGGCGTGAGAACTATGCGCTGCAGCGCGCTCAGGGAGGGGAGCCATGATCTCGGTGATCGTGCCGGGCTACAATGTGCAGAGGACCCTTGACGCTTGCCTGGAGGCCCTGCTGGATCAGACCATGCCCCGCGACCGCTACGAGATCATCTATGTGGATGATGCGTCCACCGATGGCTCGGTGGAGGTGGCGCAGCGCTATCCCGAGGTGGCGCTGATCCGCCTGGAGGCGAACCGGGGCCAGGCCAACGCGCGCAATGTCGGCCTGGCGCAAGCCAGGGGCGAGATCATCCTTTTTACCGACGCCGATTGCGTGCCCGCGCGGGATTGGATCGAGGCCATGCTCAAGCCCTTCGCCGATGCCGCGGTGGACGGGGCCAAGGGGATCTATGGCACGCGGCAGACGAGCTTAGTGGCGCGCTTTGCGCAGCTCGAGTACGAGACGCGTTACGAGATCATGCGCCGGCAAAGCGCCATCGATTTCATCGACACCTATTCGGCGGGCTACCGGCGGGCTGTGCTGGAGCGGCATGGCGGGTTCGACCCGAGCTTTCGCATCGATGAGGACCAGGAGCTGAGCTTCCGGCTGGCCGCGGCGGGGCACAAGATGGTCTTTAACCCCGCGGCGCTGGTTTATCACCAGCATCCGGCCACCCTGGGTCGTTACCTGCGCCGCAAGTACCATATCGGCTATTGGAAGGCGCTGGTGCTGCACCGGCACCCGGACAAGGCGAAGGGCGACTCGCACACCCCGCAATCGCTCAAGGCGCAACTGGGCCTCGCGGCGCTGACTGGCCTGGGCCTGGCGCTGGCGCCGCTGCGCCCCGCTTTCCTCTGGCTGGGGCTGGGAGCGCTGGCGGCGTTCGCGCTGACCGCGCTGCCTTTCCTGGCCTTTGCCGCGCGTCGCGACGCCCAGGTGGCGCTGACCGCCCTGCCGATGCTTTTCTTGCGGGCGCTGGCGCTGGGCTGGGGCCTGGCGCGGGGGCTGCTCAAAGCGGCGCTGACCTGACCCTGATCTCCCTCAATAGCTTCGGCGCCAAGTCGGGATGGGCCGCCAGCATCGGCTCCGGGGCGGCGCGCCCATCCAGCAACTCCTCGACCTCCACGGGCCGGCCGGAGAGGTAATAGAGCGCTCCCCCCACGCGTTCCAGGATGGCCAGCGCCGCGGCGATGTCCCACACGTGCACCCGCCCGATCAACGCCCCCACGGCCGAACCGCGCGCCACATAGATCATGTTGGCCGCCGTGCTCCCCATGGCTCGCGTCACGCCGGAGAAGGCGATCTCGAAGCGCCGGTGGGCATCGGCGGGGACGCAGAGCAGGTCGTTGCTGGTCCACGCGCGCGGTTGAAGGGCGGGCAGGTGATGATCGTTCCAATAGGCGGGGCCGGTCTCGGCGGCATGGTACATCTCGCGCACGAAGGGCATATAAAAGACGGCTTGCGCGGGACGGCGCCGCGCCAGCAGCCCGATGGAGATGCCCCAGACCGGCAGGCCCTGCACAAAGGCTCGCGTGCCATCGATGGGGTCGATGGCCCAGAGTTGGTCGGCATCCCCCGCCTGCGCGCCCATCTCTT
>JAAYEA010000538.1 GCA_012689325.1 Chloroflexota bacterium | reverse complement strand
GGTGGCCCGAGCCAGCGCGGCATAGACCTCCTCATCGCTGGCGCGGTGATCGCAATGAACGGCACGAACCTGATCGCGAGACATAGGCTACTGATCCTCTTTCCGGCCGCCTGCGGCCAAGGATGGTGTTGTTAGGTCGCGCCCGCCCCGGCTTGCCATGGCGCTAGGCGCATTCTAGTCCAATGCCGCCCCGGCACAAATTGACGCGGAAAGGATTTGGTCGTATGATAGGGATAGGGATTTGAGCCTGTCGCCATGCTCAGCTTGTCGAAGCATGAGCGTGTCAAAGCATGACAATCCCCAGAGGGAGAGCCTTTTGAATGTCCTGATTACAGGTGGGTTCGGCAATATCGGGGCGCTGGTGGTGGAGGAATGCCTCCGTCGCGGGCACGCCGTCTCAGTGTTCGAGGTGCCCAACAAGCGCACCCAGCGGCTGGCGCGGCGCTACGCCCGGCGTCAGGTCAGGGTCCTGTTCGGCGACCTTCGTAATGCCCAAGATGTGTCGCAGGCCGTGGCCGGGCAGGACGTGGTGATCCACCTGGCCGCGATCCTCCCGCCGGTCAGCGACGCCCGCCCCGACCTCTGCCGGGCCGTCAATGTCGGGGGCACGGCCAACCTCGTGGCCGCACTGCAGGCGTCTCCCGCCCAGCCCGCGCTCGTCTCGGTCTCCTCGGCCTGCGTCATGGGCCCGACCCAGCGGAGCGTTCCACCGGTCCGGCCCGACGATCCCCTCGCGCCCACGGACACCTATTCGCGAACCAAGATCGAGGCCGAGGCGCTGGTCGCGGCCTCCGGGCTGCGCTACGCCGTCCTGCGTCTGGCCGCAGTCCTCCCCACAGTGCTCAACCCCGCCAGCCTCTTTGCCATGGTCAAGCTCATCTTTGCCATGCCGCTGGAGGCCCGCTGCGAGATCGTCGTCGACCTGGATGTGGCCCATGCGCTGGCCTCCGCCGCCGAGGACCTCCTCGGCGCGGGCGAGCTAGCCGGCAGCAAGGGGTTCATCGCCGGAGGCCGGGCGCAGGGTTGCCAGATGAGGACGAGGGACTTGGTGGAGATCGTCTTTCGCCCGCTCGGGTTGCGCCTCCCAAACGCGTCCCTCTTTGCGCAGGAACTGGACGCCTACTACCTGGATTGGTACAACACCGAGCAGACGCAGGCCGTCCTGAGGTATCAGCGCCACTCGGCACAAGAGTGGCAGACAACCTTGCTGGGACTGGTCCGCTATGCGCGCCCGTTGCTCTGGCTCTACGGGTGGATCATCGTCAAGTGGATCGAGGCCCAATCGCCGCTCTATCCGGTCCAGGCGGAGAGAAGCCGCCGCGCGTTCAGACAGAAGCTCCAGGACTTCTTTCGGGTGCAGGGCTGAACACGAGTTGCGCCGAAAAGATGAGGTTATCCGTGAGCGAGGAACACAGCGTCGCGTATGAGGGCATCGCCGGCCTGCTGGAGGCCGTTTGGGGCGAAGGATACCTTTCGCCGGGCGGCCCGGAAGAGATCGCCTTCTTGCTCGAGGGCGTCGATCTCTCCGGGCGGGAGGTGCTGGACGTTGGCTGCGGCGTCGGCGGGATCGATCTGCTGCTGGTCCAGCAATGCGGCGCCGGGCGCGTGGTGGGCGTCGATGTGGACGCCGCGCTGGTGGAGCAGGCCAGCCGCCGCGCCGCGGAGCGCGGCCTTTCGGATCACGCCATTTTCCGCGCCGTGGAGCCGGGCCCCCTCCCCTTCCCCAACGGCTCCTTCGACGTGGTCTTTAGCAAAGACTCGATCCTGCACATCGCCGATAAAGAAGGCTTTTGCGTCGAAGTCCACCGGGTGCTGCGCCCGGGCGGGCTCTTCGTCGCCAGCGACTGGATGCGCCGCGACGACAACCCGCCCAGCGCCGCCATGGAGCATTACCTGGAGCTGGAGGGGCTCGGCTTTGGCATGGGCTCTCCGG
>JAAYEA010000537.1 GCA_012689325.1 Chloroflexota bacterium | reverse complement strand
GGAATCCGCGCCACCCACAGGCCGGCCGCCACGGCCAGAGCGGCCAGCGCCATGCCCAACAAGCTCCGGCAAGCGACCACGGCGGCGATCCAGGCCAGGGCCATGAGCAGCTTGGCGCGCGGGTCCATCCGGTGCAGCGGCGAGTCGCCGGGCAGGTACTGCCCGATGGTCACCTGGCCCAGGAAGTCGAACTCGCTCATGGGCTCCTCCGCCCGTCCAGCCAGGCGGCGAGGGCCTCCTCGGCTTCGTCGAGGGTCAGGGAGTCGCCGCCGACACTCACGCCCAAGTCGCGCAGCGCCTGCAGCAGGTTCACCACCGGCGGCGCGTCCAGCCCCAGCGCGCGGAGCCGCTCGCCCTGGCTCAAGACCTGCCGGGCAGGGCCCTCCAGCGCCACGCGGCCCCCTTGCAGCACGTAGAGCCGGTCGGCGAGGAGGGCGATATCCTCCATGTTGTGGGAGGCTACCACCAACGCGAGGCCCTCTGCGCGCAGCCGTCGCAGATCGTCCAGCAGGCCGAGCCGCGCCTGTGGGTCCAACCCCGCCGTCGGCTCATCGAGGATGAGGACCCGCGGCTGCAGCGCCAGCACCCCGGCCAGCGCGGCCTTGCGCTGCTCGCCGCCGCTGAGGGTCCAGGTGAGGCGGTCCTTGTAATCGAGAAAGCCCAAGCCGACCAGGTCCATGGCCCAGCGCACCCGCTCGCGCAGGGCTTCCCCGGCCAGCCCGAGGAGGCGCGGCCCGTAGGCCACGTCGTCGCCGACGTATTGGCTAAAGATCTGCTGCTCCGGCCGCTGAAAGACCAGCCCCACCGATCGCCGCACCTCACGCAGGTCCTGGCCGGGATCGCGAAGGTCGCGGCCCAGGACGTGCACCTCGCCCTCTTGGGGGCGATAGAGCCCGTTGAGGTGCTGCAAGAGGGTGGACTTGCCGGCGCCGGTACTCCCAACGACGCCCACCGTCTCGCCGGACTCGAGCCGGAAATCCACCCCGTCCAGGGCGATGCTGGCAAAGGGCGTGCCCGGCATGTAGGTGTGGCGCAGGCCGCGGACATCGATCAATAGCTCGCTCACGGCCGCCACTCCAGCAGAGCCTGGGCCAAGCCTGCCGCGTCCTGGGTGAGGGGCGCAGGCAGCGTGGGGAAGCGCCGGCTCAGCCGCCGCGCTAACTCGGCGGCGGTGGAAAGGCCGAGCCCCAGGCGCTCCACCTGCTCGGCGTTGCCAAAGAAACGGGCCGGCGGGGCATCCAGCGCGACGCGACCCTGATGCAGAGCGATGATCCGCTCGGCGCGGGCGGCGTCGTCCATGTCGTGGGTGATGTAGAGCAGGGTGAGGCCGTCGGCGTGCAGGCGGTCCAGCCGGTCCCACAGCTCGCGGCGCCCCTGAGGGTCGAGCATGGCGGTGGCCTCGTCCAGCACCAGGCAGCGGGGGCGCATGGCCAGGGCGGCGGCGATGGCGACGCGCTGTTGCTGGCCGGGAGAAAGCAGGTGGGGAGGGCGCTGGCGCAGCTCCCACATCCCCACGCGCTCCAGGCTCTCGCGGACGCGCTCGCGCAGCTCGGCCCGGGGCACCCCGAGGTTCTCCGGGCCAAAGGCCACGTCCTCCTCGACCACGGTGGCCACGATCTGGTCGATGGGGATCTGGAAGACCATGCCCACCAGCGCGCGGATATGGCGGCGGTGGGCCGCGTCGCGGGTGTTCAGCCCGTCGATCCAGACGTCGCCGGAGGTGGGGAGCAGCAAGGCGTTGAGGTGGCGGGCCAGGGTGGACTTGCCCGAGCCGTTGGCGCCCACGAGCGCCACGCGCTCGCCGGCGCAAACCTGCATGTCCAGGCCGCGCAGCGCCTCCAGCGGCGGCGCGCCCTCGGGGTGATAGGTGTGGGTCAGCCCCACCACGCGAATGAGCGGTGTATCCGCGGACAAAAAAGGCCCCCTGGGCAAACCAGAGGGCCTGAGAGACGCACGCGACATCTCGGTATCTCGCAACCCAGCCCTCCGACGTCTCGGTGGCGCGGCAGCGCGCATATCCAAGCGTCCAGCAGGTTTGCTCTTTTTTACGAGTCGGCGCCGTTCGGTCGCCGCTGTGGGTGATTATACACCCGGATCGATTCATAACGCAAATGCGCTGATCGTCTCAACCACAGATGAACACGGATGAGGACAGATGGGGAACCCTTGCTGCAACTCCCCATCTGTGGTTCGATTCCTACGCCAGCCGCTCCAGCACATCAATGCAGTGGATCAGCGCGCGGGGCAGGTGGAAGGGATCCTTCACCGGCAGGGCCACGGTCTGGGTCAGCGGCTTGCCGTAGCGGTCGAGCTTTTGCGTCCACTCGCCGTGGGTCGGCACCGGGAAGTGCGTGAAGGCATAGTCGTGGACTTGCTCGTACCACTCCAGGCACCAATCCTCGCGGGTCTGCTCGTAGGCGAGCAGTAGCGCGTAGAGCGCCTCGGTGTGCGGCCACCAGAGCTTGGTATCGGCGAACTGCCACCAGGGCTCGCCGCCCTCGGCGTCCAGCCCGAGCAGGATGCCGCCATGCTCGCGGTCCCAGCCTCGCTCCAGGTGCCAACGGATCGTCTCCGCGGCCTGGCGGATGCGCGCCTGGTCGCCCAACCGGCGGAAGACATGCATCATGAACCACATCGACTCGATGGCGTGGCCGGGGACGATGCTGCGGCCTTGGGGTGAGTCCACCAACTGGCCATCCAGCGAAGCGAACTCGAAGAGCAGCCGGCGCTCCGGGCGGCGATAGACATCCATGACCTCGCGAGCGTGATGGAGGCTGGCCGCGACGATCTCGGGATCGCCGGTCAGCTCGCCCAGTTCGCCAAAGACGCTGGAAAAGATCATGGACACGCCATGTGCTTTGATCCCCTGCGGGAGCGTGTAGGGGGCGGTCCCATAGGAGCCGGGCTGAGCCAGCTGCCGCTGCGCGCCGCGGTAGGTCTCCAGCGCCAAGTCGAGCACCTCGCGGTCGCCGGTGGCGCGGGCCAGCTCGGTGAGGCCATAGATGGCAAAGCCGTCGGCGTAGATGCTCGTCGCTCCCTGCAGCACGCGGCCATCCTTGTCCACGGCATAGACCCAGCGTCCCTGCTCGTCGCGCCCGCACCGCTTGACGAAGACATAGGTGTTCCAGGCCACGTCCAGCCACTCCTGCCTGCGCTCGATGCGGTTGTAGAGCTTGGAAAAGGTATAGATGGCGCGGAGCTGCGACCACATGTACTTGTCCTCGGAGAGTACCTCGCCCGCATCCGAGACGCAAGAGAGAAAGCCGCCGTTGCGGCGATCGATGCTGTGCTCCATCCAAAAGGGAACCACGCGCTCCAGCAGCTCCGCGCGGTAGATGGCCAAGAGATCGGCGAAACGGGCATGAACCTTCATGCGGCACCTCCAGGTTTTCGCCCAGTATAGGCTCCATCGCCCGCGGCGTCAAGGCTGGCGACGACGGGGCTTGCGCCCTCAGGACGCATATTGACAAAACCCGGAACGTGTGGTATGTTATCCCAGTAACCCGCGCAAGCGAGTGGGAATCGCGCTAGAGGTCGAGTTGGTTCTGCAGGCGGTAGATCCAGCGCTCAAAGCGGGAGAGCAGCGATGGCTGGCCCGAGGGGGCGCGACGCAGGCGCGGCTGCTGTCCTGGCCGTGCTGCGTACCCGGACAGCAGCGGAAGGCCGTGGCGAAGGAGGAGGTACTCTGCCCAGCGGGCCTGGGCCCGCCTGACGGTGAGCAGGATGGTGCGGTCGACGATCATCAGGCCCCAGACGCGGACGCCGTGGCGGCGCAGGAGCCGCCGGATGTCGCGGGCCGCCCAGCCGCAATCCTCCGGGACCAGGAACGTGTGGTTGCTGCCGTTGGCCAGGTCGCGCGCACTGGCGACCAGCGGGCTGGCCCAGTCAAAGCAGGTGCCGAGCTCCAGGACAGGGTTGCTCATCGGTCATCTCCTCTCGTCGAGAGCCGTTGCTCGAGTTGTCTCTTGCCGGCGCAAGTATAGCACAAATGTTCTGTCGTGCAAATCGGGCTGTGGGCGCGAACGCGCTCGTTGCCTGGCGGGTATTCTGAGGTTGGCTAGAGGGCGGGCTGTGCCGCATGGCGGCGGCATCTTGCCGGCGGGGCCGTGGCGGCCAAAGGTGGGGGCAGATGAACTCGGGGACGCAGCCCGGCCTTCCGGGGGGCACGATCTTTCTGGCAGGACTGCTGTTCGGCTTTGCGCTCGCCGGGCTGTTGGGGTTTATCCTGCAACAGATTCGACTGGGCACCAAGAGCGTACGGGCCTACGAGCTGCCCATGACGGTGACGCTCAAGACGGAAAAGACGCCGCGGCAGGTGGGGGCCGCGGCGTCCCAGGGCCAACTAAAGAGGCTGCTTGGCTACGTGGCGCTTGTTTTCCTGCTCGTTATTGCCCTCAGATGCGGCTATCCGCTCATCGACTTTTTCGATGGCGCCGCGAGTGCGGGCCAGCCGCCCTATCTCCCCTGAGCCCGGCTATTGGATCACCTGGCGCAGGTAGGCGATGGCCTGCTGCGCGGCGGTGTCCGGGTCGGGGTAGGGCAGAATCTCGGCGGTGACATAGCCGTCGTACCCGATGCTGCGCAGCGCGGCGATGATGGCGGGAAAATCCAGGTGCCCTTGGCCGGGCGCCCAACGGTTGCTGTCGGCCAGGTGCACATAGCCCACCAGCGCACTTGCCGCCGCGAGGCTGCCGGTGATGGAGACGTCCTCGATGTTCATGTGGAAGGTGTCGGGCATGACCTTGACGTTGGGCCTGCCCAGCTTGCCCAGCGCGGCGACTGCCTGGGGGACGCTGTTGATATAGTTGATCTCGTAGCGGTTCACCGGCTCGAGGATCATGGTCACGCCCGCGGCGGCGGCGTGATCGGCGCACTCGGCCAGGCCAGCCAGAAAGCGGCCCTCGGCCACCTCGTGCGTCTCTCCCTCGTGGATGTAGCCTCGCACGCGCCCGATGTTGACCATGGCGCCGAATTCGGCGGCCAGGTCGATGAGCCCCTTGATGCGCTCGACGGCGGCGCGGCGGATCCGCTCCTCCGGGTGGGTGAACCAAACTTTCCCCTCGCTAAAGACTTGCCCGGTCGAGATGACGGGCAGGCCCAGGCCGTGTTCGGCCAGCGCGGCGCGAATGCGACGGCGATCCACTTGCTGGGGGTCCAGCAGGGCCAGCTCTACCCCATCGTAGCCCAGCCGCGCGGCCTTGGCCAGGCTGATCTCCAGCTTGTCGCGAAAGACTACAAAGGCGGAGGGGAGGGCGTTTTCCGGCGCGACGGCCAGGCCGATCTTCATGGTAGAGCCTCCTTGGGAGAGCCCGCCTGGTAGCGGGCGATGGTCTGTTGCGCAAAGTCCAGCACGCTGAGGCGCAGGTGCTCCGGCTCGAGCACCTCGACCGCCCCGCCGAACGACAGAATCCTGCCGCGCGCCTGCTCGAACGACTCGAAGGCCAGCTCCAGCACGGTCCACCCATGCGCGTCGCGCTCGGCGCGTTCCAGCGCCTCCCGGGCGGCCTCGCCGAGATGCCAGGGCAGCTCCCTCGCCAGCGCCGGCGAGACGCGCACGCGGGCCGCAAAGGTGAGATGCTGCTCTTCCCCGGCACACCACTCCTCCCAGAACCTGGCCAGATCGAACTCGGCGGCGCGCTCGAAGCGTTGGTCAGTGAGCCGCACGTCCAGCAGCGTCGAGACGCGGTGGGCGCGCACCCGCTCGTCGGCGGCGCAGACGACATACCAGACGCCGCCCTTGGCCACCAGCCCATACGGCGCCACCCGCTGCTCCATGCCCACCGGCGCGATGAAAGGATGGCGGTAGGTGATGACGGCGATCCGGTCCTCCCAGACGGCCTGGTGCAGCGCGCCAAGGTGGGGGACGGCGGTCCCCTGGCCCCACCAGGTGGCGTCCAGGTGGATGCGCTGGCGCACCCTCGCCTCGTCGTCGCGATAGGCGGCTGGCAGGGCGGCGACCAGCTTGCGGAGCGCTGCCTTGAGCTCCTGGCCGACCCCGAGCTCGGCGAGCGGCGCGGGGATGCTCAGCATAAAGAGCGCGCGCACCTCGTCTTCCTTGAGCCCGGTCAGGCTGGTGCGGTAGCTTTCCACCAGGGCATAGCCGCCCTCCGGGCCTCGGTCGCTATAGATCGGCACGCCCGACAGGCTTAGTGCGTCGATATCGCGATAGATGGTGCGCTCCGAGACCTCTAGCTCGGCGGCGAGGGCTCGCGCGGTCATGCGGCCGCGCGCCTGCAGGAGCATCAGCAACGAGAGCAACCGGTCAGCGCGCATGGAAGAGCCTTTCTGGGCGCAGTTGGAACGTCTGCTCCACATTCTACCACAAATCCTGACAGGAGATGTCAGGTGGGGTGTGCTAGAATGCTCCCTGTCCGCTCGAACGAGCGGGAAGCTGTGCAGCGAAAGGAGCAAGATGAGCGATCTCGAGGTACGTATCGTCAAGCTGGAGCCGATCAAGGCGGCGCGCTTTCATGCGTTCAGTCGCACGCCGGAACACGACGCCTGGGCCAAGATGCAGGCCTGGGCCGAGCCGAAGGGGTGGCTCGAGGCCCCGCGGGCCCGCCGCATCTTTGGCTTTAACAACCCGAACCCGTCGCCGGGAAGCCCGAACTATGGCTACGAGTTCTGGGTGACCCTCCTGCCGGGGGATCAGCCGGAGGAGGGCGTTCAGGTGATCGAGTTCGCCGGCGGGACGTATGCGGTGACTCGCTGCGCCGAGTGCGGCCCGGAGGGACAGGGGATTCCCAAGGCATGGCAGCGACTGGTGGCCTGGCAGGAGCGCAGCAAGCACCGTCACGCCCGTCACCAGTGGCTGGAGGAGCACATCAGCGGCTCCGCCGACGCCGACATGGTGCTCAACCTGTATATGCCCATCGCCTGAGTGGGCAAAAAGAGCCCCCGAGGCACCTGGCCTCGGGGGCTCTTCGCTTACCAGATGTCCGGCCACTGGTAGTGTTCGTTGATATCCTCGAGGTAAGCCATCGGCTCGCTGGGCTCCATGTGCATGAGCGCCTCCATGACCTCGACGGCCTGGTCGTAGGAGCGGGTCTGGTGGCTCTGCAGCACGCCGTAGAGCAGCATGGACTTGTCGCCGGAGAGGAGCGCCTCCAGCGCGACCTCCATGTCCAGCCAGTCGGGGATGATCTTGGTGAGCATGACCTTGGCGGGGAGCTCGCCTACGCAGAGCGGCTGGATGCCCTTGATGTTGACGATAGCGGGGACCTCAACCACCACGTCATCGGGCAGGCCGGCCAGCGCGCCGTTGTTCGGCACGTTCACCTGGAACTGGCCCTCGTGGTCGTTCACCAGCCCATCAATGATGGGGATGTGCTGCTCGCTGCTCCTCTTGTTGCCAAAGAGGTCAATCGGGCGCACCTTGTCCCCATAGGCCGCCTGCTTCATCTGCTCGTACTTTTCGTCCTTGCCGCGCAGGATCTTGTCGCGGCCCTCGGGCGTGTCGCCGCCGCCCGTGGCGCCATACCACCGTCGCCGCGTGTCCATGTCCGTGTGATACCACCAGCCGCCGCCGCGCGGCGTATCGCCGATGGGCATCAGGCCAAACATCTTGTACTGGTGGATCGCGGCGCGCGACATCTGCGCGGGGATATCCACGC
>JAAYEA010000536.1 GCA_012689325.1 Chloroflexota bacterium | reverse complement strand
GGGCGCCTTCGCCAACGGCCCTTATGTCGAGTACAAGCTCGACCTGCCGGTGCTGACCCCCGAGACGTCGCACCTGATCCTCACCGAGCCGATCCTGATCGGCGCCGACGGCTGCGTCCCCATCCCGGACAAGCCCGGCCTCGGCATCGAGCTCAACGAGGAGGTCATCGCGCGGTACGTGTAGGAGGTGCAGCGACCTGACGGGTCATGTCGGCGCGAGAGGAATACGCGACGCCGTTTTGACATCCCACCTCGCTGCGCTATGATGGGCGCAGGGAATACGACTGTCACCGTCCGCCCAGGAGGACCGTCCATGCCTGCCGCGCCCCAGGCCATCGTCGAGCTCGTCGAGCGCTTCCACCACAACCGCGAACACTATCACCGCGCCGACTATAACGAGACGCAGGCCCGCGTGGATTTCACTGACCCCTTACCCCTCACCAAGGGGCAGGGAGATCTGGACACGGATTGCAGGACCATGTAGGTGCATCTCGCAGAATCTTGGCAGGCTATCGGCACGCTTTTGACAACCTTCTGCCCCGCGCTTTTATGTGCGCAGGGTTCAACCTTCCGGGAAGGAGCGTGAGATGGGGACTCTCTACTATGGCGATAACCTCGACGTACTGCGGAGTGACGCATTTCAGGACGCCAGCATTGATCTAGTCTACCTTGATCCGCCCTTCAACAGCAAGCGTGACTATAACCTGATCTTCAAGACACCAAAGGGCCGTGACTCAGAAGCGCAGATCATCGCCTTCGAAGATAGCTGGCACTGGGGCGAGCAGGCTGAGCGAGAATACGAGGAATTGCTGCACCAGGCTAACACCGCCGTCACAGAGATGATCCGTTCCTTTCGCGGTTTTTTGGACCAGAGCGATATGATGGCCTATCTGGTAATGATGGCGAACCGCCTGCTGGAGCTTCGTCGCGTGCTCAAGCCCACTGGCAGCCTATATTTACACTGCGACCCCACAGCAAGTCATTACCTCAAGGTAGTGATGGATACCATCTTTGGGCCGGCAAACTTCGTCAACGAGATAGTCTGGCACAGGTACAGCAGACCCAAAGGGTCGCAGTTTTTGTCTAGGCGGTTCGGCGCCTCGACCGACAGCATCCTCTTCTATGGAAGAAGCGAGAATTACAAGTTTCATGCCGATAGTATCCGTGTTCCCATAGACGAAAAAGAAATGCAGAGCCGAAACACGCACTTGGACGAGAAGGGGCCGTACTACAGCGGTCCACTCCTGCGATCAGCATCCATGGGAGCACGACCAAATCTGGTGTACGAATACCAGGGGTTTACGCCCGGTCCCGAGGGCTGGCGAATGACAAGGGACAAACTGACGGAGCTTGATGCACAGGGCGATCTGTTCTGGACGAGATCCGGGATTCCGCGCCGCAAAGTGCGTCCCAAGGATAACCCAGGGAGACAGATTGACAACCTTTGGGCTGACATAGAGGCAGTGGGTTCGCAAGCAAAAGAGCGCCAAGGTTATCCGACGCAGAAGCCCCTGGCTTTACTGGAACGCATAATCCAAGCCAGTAGTGACCCCGGTGATCTGGTCCTTGATCCTTTTTGTGGCTGCGGCACGGCTGTGCATGCTGCGGAGAAGCTTGGGCGTAACTGGATCGGTATAGACATAACGCATCTAGCCATAGGGCTTATCGAGCGCCGCCTCAGAGCCGCATTTCCAGAGATTCAGTTCGACGTACACGGAGTGCCGAAGGATTTGGCAGGCGCACGCGATTTGGCAGCACGCGATAAATACGAGTTCCAGTGGTGGGCCTGCTCGTTGGTCGGGGCGCAACCCTATCAGAACAAGAAGAAGGGTCCAGATGCCGGAATAGACGGCCTGATCTACTTCCAGGATGACCAGAAAAGCACGGGGAAGAAAATCGTAGTCTCCGTGAAGGGTGGAGAACACGTAGGTCGCACGATGATCGCTGACCTCAAGAACAGTGTCGAGCGCGAAGGGGCGCAGATTGGGCTGTTTGTCACACTGGCCGAGCCAACTGAGCCGATGGAGCTAGAGGCACTCAGTGGTGGTTTCTACGAGTCCCCGATGCACGGCGCGTTCCGCAAGATTCAGATACTTACCATTGCGGGGCTGCTAGCTGAGACGCAAGCACCGCGCTATCCCGATCTCTCCCGTGGCGCACTCAGCTTCAGGAAAGCGCCGGTGGAGCAGGGTCAGGCCGAGCAGAAGAGACTGGTCGAGTTTTGACAGAGGCCGCAGGCGAGCCGCGTATATCCACAGCTTCGCGTCGAGGCCTCCTGAACTGACCTGACAGGTTCCTGGCGCGCCCGCCGCGGCGCGGCATCTCGCCTCAGCAGCGAGGCAGCTCTCTAAGCGTCGCCCATCTGGAACCTGTCAGGTCACGCCCTGTTTCACCGTATTCACACCAACCAAATCAAAGGAGATCAAATGACCAAACCCTGGTACGAGAAACCGTTGCGCATCGCCGCGCTGCAATGCAATTTCGAGGGCGGCCGCACCCTCGACGTCGTCGACAAGTGGGTGGACATGGGCTTTAACGCCGAGCAGCTCTTCCACCCCATGGCCGACGCCTACTCGGCCCTGTACGACCCCGCGCTCCACCACGACCTCATGGCCGCCTACGTGAGCAAGGCCAAGGCCGCCGGGCTGC
>JAAYEA010000535.1 GCA_012689325.1 Chloroflexota bacterium | reverse complement strand
GCGGCTATGCCTTCTTTGGCAAGCTCGCCCTGGACATCGGCTACCCCAATGGCGGGCACGGCTCGGAAACGCGCAGCCTGGTGCTGGACCGTAACCAGTCCATCTACAAGACGCCCTTCCCGATCTCGGTCCCGCGCGACAGCATTCTGGTGCTCTACAAAGAGAGCCCCTGCGTGCTGCTGAACTGGGCGCGCCGCCCTGCCGACGTGCTGCTGATCGGCCAGGATCCCGATAATCAGATCTACTACACGATCGCGCAGGAGCAGGAGCGCTTCCTCCTGTGGGGCTATGGCGCGCACCCGGCGGCGATGATCGCGCCCTGCCAGGAGCTCTTTATCAACGCCTGCCACTTGCCCATCACCTTCCCGATGACCCCGACGGCCACGCGCACACCCACATCCACCGTCACCTCCACCCGCACGCCCACGCGCACGCCGACGCGAACCCCCACGCCTGGCCCGGACCTGACCATCTCCAACTCCGACCTGGAAGTGACCCAGGCGATCCAGGACCTGAGCAACAGCGTGGTGCTGATCGCCAACAAGCGGGCCTACGTCCGCGCCCACGTCCGCGCCAGCAGCGGCTCCCACGCCAACGTGCTGGGCTGGTTCTACGTCTATCGGGGCGGCGCGCTGGTGGCCGGCCCCTTGCCCGCGGATAACCCCGGGTCGCGCATCACCGTCAAGGCCTCGCCAA
Source organism: Chloroflexota bacterium (assembly GCA_012689325.1). GTDB lineage: Bacteria > Chloroflexota > Anaerolineae > JAAYEA01 > JAAYEA01 > JAAYEA01. Next base: position 10,175 of record JAAYEA010000535.1, on the reverse strand, counting down.
GTCGCGGCCAGGTCAACGACAGCTTTTTCGTCGAGCTGCCGCCCGCGGCGCTCGGCGCCGGATCGTGTCAGGTCTGCCTGAGCCTGAACCCCGACCGCCTGGTGCCCGAGCCCAACTATACCAACAACTGGGGCTGCACGACGGTCAACTTTGTCAATTCGCCCCAGATGAAGGTGCGCATCTATAACGTCCGCTACAACCAGGGCGGCACCACCCGGCAGGCCACCGCTACCGACATCTTTAACCTGGTCTCCTGGCTGCGGCGCGTCTACCCCGTGCCCAGCGTGCAATGGCAGTGGCGGACGCTGGACTGGACGCGAAGCGATCTGCCCTCCACCGCCGGATGCGGCGTGGTGAACAACCTGCTGGCCGCGGCTCGCTTGCTGGACGGGAACCCCAGCGGTTGGCGCTATTACGGCATGGTCAGCGACGCCGGTGGCTTTATGCGCGGCTGCGCCGCGGGCATCCCCGCCTATATCGCCTCCGGCCCCACCGGCACAGGCACCTGGGGCTGGGACTTTGATGGCTCGTACGGCGACTGGTACGGCGCGCACGAGCTGGGCCACACCTACGGCCGGCCCCACGTCGAGTTCTGCGGCGCGGGCGGCGGCGCGGCCTATCCCTACCCCAACGGGTACATCGGCGGGCCCGCCGGCGACACCAGCCGCTACTATGGCTGGGACGTGGAGCTGCGCGTGGTGCGCCCGCCCACCTGGACTGACCTGATGACCTACTGCGATAACGAGTGGATCTCGGACTGGAACTATGCCAACATCCGCAACCGCCTGATCACCGAGGGCGTGTGGAGCACGCGCAAGGAGGCACAAGTGAGCCTGTCCACCGAATACCTGGCCCTCTTTGGCTCCGCCCACCTGCGCGAGGGCACGGCCCAACTGGATGTCCTCTACCGGCTGAGGGACATCGCCGCGCCGGAGCCGCCCACGCCCAGCGAGGATTGGGCCATCCAGCTCCTGGGCGGATCAGGCGAAGCGCTGGCCAGCCACCCCTTCACGCCCAAGGAGGCCGACCCCGACGAGTACGAGGCCGGCACCGAGGGCACCGGCCAGGCCCTGATCCAGGAGGTCATCCCCTGGGTCGCCGGGACCAGCCGCGTGGCGATCACTTACCGGGGCCAGGTCGTGGCCGAGAAGGCGGTGAGCCAGTACGTGCCCGACGTGCACCTCATCTATCCCAACGGCGGCGAGGTCCTTTCGCAAGCCAAGGTCACGGTGCGTTGGGAGGGGCAGGACGCCGACGGCGACCAACTCGCCTATACCCTGCTCTACAGCACCGACGCCGGGGCCACCTGGGAGACGGTGGCGGTCAACCTGTCTGCGACCGAACATGAGGTGGACATGGGCCTCTGGCCGGGGAGCAACCAGTCGCTGTTCCGCGTCATCGCCTCCGATGGCGTCAACACCGACGAGGACCGTTCGGACGCCACCTTCACCGTCACCACCAAGGCGCCGGAGGCGTTCATCATCTCGCCCGAGGCCGGATCCTCCTTCCTGGAAGGCCAGCAGGTGATGCTGGTCGGCGAGGCCTATGACGTCGAGGACGGCGTCCTCCCCGCCGACGCGCTGGTTTGGAGCTCGGATGTGCAGGGGCACTTGGGCGCCGGCCCGCAACTGGCCGTCACCAACCTGCAGCCCGGCGGCCACGTGATCACCCTGCGCGCCACCGATAGCGACGGCAAGGTCGGCATCGCCAGCGCCCTGATCTTTGTGGGGCCGGCCCCGGCGCCGATCCACCTGCCGCTCCTGATGAAGAGCCCGTCCTAGCCCGTAGCGCCGGATGGGGCAGTCCCGCTAACCTGCGAGGGCGCAGCGGCTCGTGGCCGCTGCGCCCTCGCTTTGACGCTGCCTGCTTTTGCCCTAGAATGAGCCTTGTGACGATCCTCCATACCCACGAAAGGAACCTGCCATGACCCTGCAAGATGATGCCATTCGGCCTGAGCGCGGCCAGCGGCCCGACGCCCGCCAGGACCCCCGCCTGGACTGGTGGCGGGACGCCAAGTTCGGCCTGTTCATCCACTGGGGGCTCTACGCCATCCCCGCGGGGACGTGGAAGGGCGAGCCAGTCGCCGGGCTCGGTGAGTGGATCATGTACCGCGCCCGCATCCCCGTCCGCGAGTACGAACAACTCGCGGCCCAGTTCAACCCGGTCCAGTTCGACGCCGCCCAATGGGTCGCCCTGGCCAAGGCCGCCGGGCAAAAGTACCTGGTCATCACCTCCAAGCACCACGACGGCTTTTGCCTCTTCCAGTCCAAGGTCACTGGCTACAACATGGCGGATGGGACCCCCTTCCGTCGCGACGTGCTCAAGGAGCTGGCCGCCGAATGCCGCAAGCAGGGCCTCAAACTCGGCTTTTACTACTCGCAAACCCAGGACTGGCACCATCCCGATGGCGACGGCAACGATTGGGATTACGACGAGGCCAAGAAGGACTTTGCGGGGTATATCGAGCGCTATGTCAAGCCGCAGGTGACCGAGCTGCTCACCAACTATGGCCCCATCTGCCTGATCTGGTTCGACACCCCCAAGGGCATCACCGCAGACCAGAGCGAGTCCCTGGCCGAGTTGGTGCACAAGCTCCAGCCCGACTGCCTGGTGAGCGGCCGCGTCGGCAATACCCTGGGTGACTATGCCTCCGCCGGCGATAACCGGATCCCCGGCCAGGCGGTGACCATGGACTGGGAGACGCCCGCCACCATCAACGACACTTGGGGCTTCAAGTCGTACGATCACAACTGGAAGTCGATCGCGGACCTGGTGCGCAAATTGGTGGACATCGTTAGCAAGGGCGGCAACTATCTCCTCAACGTCGGCCCCACCGCCGAGGGGATCATCCCGCAGCCCAGCGTGGAGCGGCTGCTGGGCATGGGCAGATGGCTCGAGGTCAACGGCGAGGCGGTCTATGGCACGCGCCCCGGCCCGGTGCAGGGGCTGGCTTGGTGCCGCTCCACCGCCAAGCCTGGCGCTGTCTATCTGCACATCCTGGATTGGCCGCAAGGCGGCGAGCTGCTGGTCCCGGGGGTCAAGGGCGTCAAGGGCGCCTATCTGCTGGGCGACGCCTCTCGCGCCCCACTGCCGGTCCGCGAGACCGACGATGGAACGATCATCCACGGCCCCGCCGCCGCGCCGGACGAGATGGATACCGTGGTGGTGCTGAGCGTCTGAGAAAGAAAGACCCTACAGGTTTCGGAAAGCCTGTAGGGTCTGGTCAGGTCCATTGGCGCTCACTCCGCCAAGCCAACGATCCCCAGCAGCTCATCCAGCCGCCGGATTTCGTAGCGTATCTCCAGCCCCGCGGGGCGCTCCTTCCCCGCGGGGTTGTACCAGCAAGCGTCGATTCCATAGGCAGCGGCCCCGGCGATGTCCGAGGTGAGGCTATCGCCCACCATCAGCACCCGGGCCTTATCCGGCCAGCCCATCCGCGCGAAGGCGACGTCAAAGATCGCCGGCTCCGGCTTGGCCGCGGCCACCTCTTCCGAGATGACGATATCGGCGATATAGTCGCGGATGGCGCAGCCGTCCACGCGGGGGCGCTGCACGTCGGCGAGCCCGTTGGTGATGATCAGCATCCCCACCCGGCCATGCAGGGCCCGCACCACCTCCTCTGCGCCCTCCAATAGCTCCGTCCCGTGCGCCAGAGTGTGCAGATGGGTCCGGCTGAACAGCTCTGGGTCGCAGGTGATGCCCAGCGCCTCGAAAAGCTGCTCGAAGCGCCGCGTGCGCAGCACCTCCTGAGTGATCTGCCCCTGCTCGAACTCGCGCCAGATCCGGGCGTTGATCCGGCGATAGGCGCGCAACGCCCCGTCTCGCCAGGGCAGCCCCAGCTCGCCGAAGGTCGCCTCGAGCGCGCCCGCCTCGGCCCGGTCATAGTCAAAGAGCGTCCCATCGGCGTCCAAGAGCAGCCAGCTATAGCGCATCTCGCCCCCTGATTATGTATAGTCTTTGCGGTAGACCAGGACGTTATGCATGGCACGGAATCCAAGCGCTGCATAGAAGCGATAGGCGTCATCGCGATAGTCGTCGGTCTCGACCACGATGGTCTCCGCGCCCAGTTGCCGCAGGCGCCACAGGCCCTCTCCGGCCAGCGCGCGGGCCAGCCCGTGGCGCCGGGCGTCTTCCCGCACGCCCAGCGGCTCGATCTGCCCGCTGGGCCGTCCACCCACGCCCTGGGGCGCGAACCAGCAGATGCAGAACCCCGCCAGCGCCCCGCCCTCGTCCACGGCCACCAGGTCCAGCTCGGGGCGATAGCCGGGCTGGCGCAGTATCCACTGCCGCCAGCCCACGGTCATGTTCTCGGTGCCGAACACGGCCCGCTGGAGCGCCACGTAGGCATCCACCTCATCCGGCCCCCGCAAGGGTCGCACCTCAAAGCCGCTGGGCGGCGCGGCGGGGGCAGCGACGTCGCGTTCCAGCCGCAGCAGCACCTTGCTCCACGAGTCCTCGCCCACGCCAGCCTGCGAGGCCCAGCCATGCGCTTCCAAGACGTCCCGCCGCTCTTGCTGCCAGTCAAAGACGTTGACGAACCAGGCAGGCCGGCCAAAGCGGGTTCCCAGTGCGTCGCGCGCCCGCTCGTCCGCCCAGGCTAGGATGGCCGCATGCGTCCCCGCCGGCGCCGCCGGGTGCATCACCTCATCCAGCGCCCAGAACGGGGCCTGCAGGACCGCCCAGGCCATCAGCTCGCCGGTCTCTGTCTCCCACAGGCAGGCGTTGGCCGGGTCGTCCAGCGCCCACGAGGAGAGGCGATAGGGCAGGTCAGCGACGTGCAGGTTGTCGGCAGCCGATGCCCGGGCCAGGGCGATCATACGGCCCTGGTCCCGGTCCCCCTGATAGGCCCTTCTGTGAAGCGGCATCGGCAGCCTCCGTTCGGGCGCCGCGGCCCTACTGCAAGAACAACTCGATCACCGGCACCACTGCGTCCGGCTTTTGCACCGGCAGAAGCAAGGTCAGCGTGTCGGCAGCGGTCCCCTCGATGTGATGGCGCAGCTCCGCCGTGCGGAAGGCCACCTCCGAGGCATCGTTGAGAAATTGCGCGTACTTGACCTTGCCCGCATAGCCATCCAGGTGCAGCTCGCGGATCGGCCAGGAATAGACGTGGACGTAGAGCCGGTTGGTCTCCGGGTTGTAGGTCAGGCGGCAGTCCTGCGGAACGGCGAAGGACTCGGGTGCCTGGGTGCAGCCATAGATGGACCGGCCGTGCTGCCGCATCCACTTGCCCATGCCGGCGAGCCGCTCCAGCGCCCGCGCGTCGAACTCGCCGCGCGCCGTGGGCCCCACGTTGAGCAGCACGTTGCCGCCCTTGCTCACCGAGTCGATGAGCATCTTGACGAGCTGATCCTCGCTCTTCCAGGTGGTCTCGTCGCGGTGATAGCCCCACGATCCGGAGAAGGTCTGACAGGTCTCCCAGAGTACCTTGCGCCCATTGGCCGTCACCCAGCCGCGGACCATGAACTGCTCCGGCGTCTTGAAATCCCAGCCCCAGTCGGTGTCGCCCAAATCCAGCCGGTCATCCACCAGCACCTTGGGCTGCAGCTCGCGCACCAGCTTGAGCAGCTTTTCCGACTCCCAATCATCGCGACCCTTGCCGTCCTCGCCGGGATAGGAAAAGTCGAAAAAGAGGCAGTCGATCTGCCCGAACTGGGTCAGCAGCTCGCGCACCTGGTTGCGCATATACTCGGCATAGACCTTCATGTCGCGGCCCTTTTCGCGCTCTCGCAGCTCCAGGTTGTCGCGCATGGGATGGACGCGGTCGATGGGGAACTGGGGATGGTGCCAGTCGATGAGCGAGTAGTAAAAGCCCACCTTGAGCCCCTCGGCGCGGAAGGCCTCCACCATCGGCTTGAGCAAGTCCTTGCCGTAGGGCGTCTTGGTCGCCTTATAGTCAGTGTAGGCGCTATCCCACAGGCAAAAACCCTCGTGGTGCTTGGTGGTGATGACGAAATACTTCATCCCTGCCTCGCGCGCCGCCTTGGCCCAGGCCTTGGGATCGTATAGGTCCGGGTCAAAGTGATCAAAGTACTTTTGATAGTCCTCGTCCGTGATGCGCTCGCGGTTCTTGACCCATTCATGGCGGGCGGCCAGCGCATAGGCGCCCCAGTGGATGAACATGCCAAAGCGGTCATGGACCCACCAGCTCGAGTCGCCGGTGGCGGGACGGACATCACACATGGACATGGTTGCCTCCTCCTTGGATACGGATCTATTCGACCAGGGTCACCTTTAGGGTCTTGATCTCGAACGGGCCAAAGCTCAGCTCGACGCGGCCCTCAGCCAGCTCGAGCGGGGCGCTCGCCTCCTCCATCAGGTTGGCCTCCCAGACGGCGGCCACGCCGACGCCAAAGCGCAGCGCCGTTCGCTCGCCCCGGCCGGCCGCTTCGTACAGCCGCACGATGAGGTCATCGCCGTCCTCGGCCTTTTTCACCGCCTCGACGATCACATTGCGCGCGTCCAGGCTCAGGAACGAGGCCGATGGCGGGGCTTGGCCGGCGTGAGGCGCGGCAACGACCGCGCGCAGCGGGATGTTCAGCTCGTACCCCGCGTGGATCACGCCTCCGGCCACGTGATCGCCCGCATGGGGATAGAGGGCATAGGTGAATACGTGGTCGGCCTGGTCGGTGTAGGCGTGATGCGGCTCGCCGGGCTGCACCGACTCGTCGGCCACCAGGCGCGGCCCAGGATAGGGCACGCTGCGGAGCAGGTCGAGATCGAGGGTGTGCCCCTTCACCTTGTGGCCGTACTTGCTGTCGTTCAACAGCGCCACGCCATAGTCGCCCTGCGAGAGATCGGCCCACTTGTGCGCCGCCACCTCGTCCCGGGCCAGGTCCCAGGTGGTATTGCGATGGGTGGGCCGTCGGAGGTGGCCGAACTGGATCTCGTAGGTCGCCGCGTCCGCCAGCACTGCCACCGGGAAGCTGGTGCGCAGCATGCTCTGGGTCTCACGCCAGTGCAGCCGCGTGACGAAATCCAGCCGGGGGCTGCCCGCGGTCAGGGCGATCTCTTGCACCAACTCGGAGTGGCCCAGCCGGTAGGTCTGCGTCACCACGGCGCGGGGGCCATCCACGCGCGCTACCGCCGAAGCCAGCGCCAGGTACCGCGGCGCGCGCTCGGCATAATCCATCGGAAAGTCCCAGGCGTCGCCCTGGTCGGCATAGACCGCCAGCCGGTTGCCCGCTTCACCCGCCGCCAGCGCCTCACGCCCGCAGCGCTTGTCCCAGACCGAGGCGATGGAGCCATCGGCGTTGAAACGCACGCGCAGCACGTCGTTCTCCAGCCCCTCCGGGCTCGCCGAAACGACGGGGAGCTCGGCGGGAACGGCGGCATCTACCGTTGCATAGCCCAATGGCGGCGCGGTCACCCGCAGCCAGCGTCCGCCAGCCTGCACCCACTCGGTGCGCTCCCAGGAGAGCGCGTTGCGCACCACCACCGGCGCGGCCAGCCCGCGGGTGTCCACGCGGCCCGCCAGCCGCCGCTCCGCCGCAGCGATGCCCTCGCCGACCTCCGCGAGCAGCGCGGCGTAGCGCGCCAGGCTCTCGTCGTACACCCGCTCGATGGACGAGCCGGGGAGGATATCATGGAACTGGTAGAGCAGCGCCTCCCGCCAGATGTCCAACAGCCGCTCCGCCGGGTAAGGCGAATCGTCCAGCGCGGCGGCAAGCTCCCACTCGCGCAGCGCCTGCTCCATCCGCCGGTTATACCACTTGTTCCGCGCCTCGGTGGTCAGCGTCCCCTGATGCCGCTCCAGGTAGAGCTCGCCGACCCAGGTGGGCAGCCGGGGCTCGGCCGAACGCCACTTGGCGAAAAAGGCCGTGGAGGGCTCCTGCGTCACCGGGCTCAGCCCGGAGAGGTTCTTGAGGCGCGCCAGCCGCTCCAGGTGCTCCTCGCCGGGGCCGCCGCCGCCGTCGCCGATGCCGAACAGCAGCAGTGCGTGCTCCGAGATGCCGACGTCCTTATAGTTGGTTTCCACCTTGTGCACGGCGCGCGGCGCGGCCGAGCTGTTGTAGGTCTCCTCCGGCAGCATGTGCGCCAGCACGGCGCTGCCGTCGATCCCCTGCCAGCGGAAGGACTGGTGCGGGAACTTGTTGATGAGGCTCCAGGACATCTTTTGCGTCATGAAATAGTTCACGCCAGCGCGCTTGAGCAACTGGGGAACCGCGCCGGAATAGCCAAAGACATCGGGCAGCCAGAGCGTGTCCACGTCCGCGCCGAACTCGTCCCGGAAGAAACGCTTGCCCAAGAGGAGCTGCCGCACCAGCGCCTCGCCGCCCGAGACGTTGGTATCCGCCTCCACCCACATGGCCCCCTGTGGCTCCAGCCGCCCCTCGCGTATCCGCGCCTTCATCTTGGCGTACAGCTCGGGATACTGCTCCTTCATCCAGAGGAACTGCTGCGGCTGGCTCTGGCCAAAGACATAGTCGGGATACGTCTCCATGTTGGCCAGCGCGGTGGCAAAGGTGCGCGCCGCCTTGCGCACCGTCTCGCGGACCGGCCAAAGCCAGCCCAGGTCCATGTGGGCATGGCCGATAGCGCTGATGGACAGGGACGGGTCGCCGCCCCGCTTGGCCAGCATCGGACGCAGGCAGGCCCTCGCCTGCTCCACCTCTCCCGGAGTCAGGTCGCGCAGGGCGTGGCTGGCGTCGTTGAGCGCGGCCAGAGTCTGCTGGTAGCGGGCGCTGTTCTGCGGCAGCACCTTCAGGAAATCCAGCAGCACCTCCCAGTCGTAGAAGAGCGCGCGCACGTCATCCCGGCAGACGGCGATGCTCGCCTCCTTGATCGTGCCGTTCTCTGGCAGGTTGCCAAATAGGTCGTTGCAACCGGCGTCGGCCCAGACGTCCACGGCCTCGCCGCCCTGGCACAGCTCGGCGAAGGGCAGCACCCGCTTGCCGGGCCGCCCCAGCGAAAAGTCAAAGCCGGAGGAGACGTTGGTCAGCCCGCGCACCGGCACGCCTTGCTCGTCGTAGACGCACATCTCGCCGTTCACGTCCAGCAACAGGACCACCTTTTGCCCCGCCGCTGACTCGGGAACGCGCCCGGTGAGGTGGAACCAGGCGCAGTCAAAGAGGTCGCCCCATTTGTCGCCGATGGACAGGCGGCGTTCCTGGCCGCCCTGGCGCTGCCCATAGGGCAGCGGCTCGCGGCTCCACCAGGCGCGAATCGCCAGCTCGGCGATAGGCTGATACGTCGCCCGGCCCAGCATCTCCAGGACGCGGTCCAGGTAACGGGTCGTATGGGGCTTGAAATCCGGCATACGATTCCTTTCCTTCGCTCCGCCTAGATATCCCGCAGGTCCAGCCAGGCGCGTTCTTGATCCGTCAGCTTGACCTCGAAGGCGCGCAGGTTGTCCGCCAGCTCGTCCCGGCTGGCCGCGCCGACGATGGGATAGACGTTCAGCCCAGAGCCCAACATGAAGGCCAGCACGATCTGCGGCACGTTCACGCCCCGCTGCCGCGCCAATTCCGTCGCCCGCGCCAGCCGGCGCAAGTTCACCTCGTGGCAATAGGCCGTCTGCGCGGCGCGATCCAGCGTCGGCGCCATCTCGGCATAGTTCTCCGGCGTGACGCGCCCGGAAAAGAGCCCCCGCGCCAGGCTCGAATAGGCCAACAGCGGCATCTGGCTGGCGGCGTACCACGCCCGCGCCGCCTCATGCTGCGGCCCGCTCACCGTCACGCAGCCAGGGCCCCAGGGGTCCAGCACCTGCTCGGCCAGCCCGAAATTGGGGCTGCTGGCGGTGAAGGGCGTCAGCCCGTGGTCGGCGGCATAGGCGTTGGCCTCGGCGATACGCTGATGGGTCCAGTTGGAGCCGCCAAAGGCGCGCACCTTGCCCGCGCGCAGGTGCTCGTTCAGCACCTCCACGATCGGCCCCACCGCCACGTCGGGATCGTCGCGGTGCAACAGGTAGACGTCCACATAGTCGGTCCTCAGCCGCGCCAGCGAGTCGTGGAGGTCCGCCGTCAGGTCAAAGGGGGTCACCCGCTTGCGGTCGGCGTTGTGGTGGCACCCCTTGGTCACGATGAGGACCTGCTCGCGGTTGCCTCGTTCCTGCATCCACGCGCCGATCCCCCGCTCGCTATTACCCCCGGCATAGACCCACGCCGTGTCCAGCGTGGTGCAACCCAACTCCAGCGCGGCGTCCAGCAGCGCAAAGCTGCGCTCGCGCTCCCTGATAT
>JAAYEA010000072.1 GCA_012689325.1 Chloroflexota bacterium | reverse complement strand
TGGGCCAGGGCGTCGCTGTCCAGTCGACGGGCAAGGCCGGCAGGTACAGCTTTTGTCCAATGCGGATCACGTCGCTGCTCAGGCAGTTGACGCGCCGAATCCGGTCCACGGTGGTGCCGGTCCGCAGCGCCAGGCCATAAAGCGTGTCGCCGCCGCGCACGGCATGGATCACCCAGCCGGTCGGAGGCCGCACCACGCAGGCCGTGGGCGTCGCCTTGGCCTCGGTCGGCGCCGTGGTCTGGGTCGGCGGGACCGTGGCGGTTGCCTGGGCGGTCGGCGTTGCGCTGGTGATGGCGCCAGTGGCCGCGGCGGTCGCCGTGCGAGTGGCTGCCAGGGTGGCGGTGGGTGGCGCCAGGGTATCAGTTGGCTTGGTCGTCGGCGTCGCGCTGGGCGGGACTGCGGAAAAGGTGGCGGTCGCCGTGGCTGGGAGCGCGGTCTCGGTCGCCGTCAGCGACGGAGTCCAGGCGGCGGTGGCCGTCGCGGGCTCGGGCGTCTGGGTGGGCGCCGTGGCTGCCGCTGTATCGGTGGGCATGGGCGAGTGGACCGCGACCACGGTCGCCGCGGCGGTGGGGGTGGCTGCCGCGGGCGCGCCGCTGCCGGCGAACCACAGCCCCAGGCCCACCGTCGCTACAATGATGGCGACGGGGACGAAGGCTGCCCAGCCCATCTTGGAGCCCTGTCCTGAGGGTGTCACGCTGCCTCCCTCTGCTCGTTGGATGCTGGCTGCTGCGCCTCGACAATGGGCAAAGCGACATAAAAAGTGCTGCCCAGGTCGGGCTCGCTTTGCACCCAAATCCTACCTTGGTGCGCTTCCACCAGCGCCTTGGCGATGGCCAGGCCCAACCCGGAGCCGCCCGCCTCGATCATCAAGGGGTTCTCCGCTTTGTAAAAGCGCTCAAGGATCTTGCGCTGCTCCTCCAAGGGGATGCCTACGCCGGAATCCTGGACCGAGAGCAAGAGGTAGCGATTGGCGGCGAGGCCGCCCTGGTCATCGTCTCGCGCCTCGGCGCGGACGTGGATTTCGCCCCCCTCTGGCGTGTATTTGCACGCGTTGTCCAGCAGGTTGCCGACGATCTTGATCAGGGCGTCCCGGTCCGCCAGGGCCGGGGGCAAGCCCTCCTGCATGGCAAAGTTGAGCGTTAGCTTTTTCTCCTCGACCAGCTCTTGCACGCCGGCGGTGGCGGCGGTGATGATCTCGGCCACATCGGTGGGCTGCGGGTGAAGGGCGGCGAGGCCGGGGCCGATCTCCGAGATGTCGATGAGGTCATCGACCAGTTCGGACATGCGGACCGTGTTGTGCCTGGTTTTTTCCACAAACCGGACCTGGGCGGGGTTCAGCGGGCCGATCACCTCTTGCAATAGCAGGTCGGCATAGCCGCGCATGGAGGTGAGCGGCTCGCGCAGCTCCCGCGAGGCGGTGGCGATAAAGTCGCTCTTGGCCCGTTCCGCCTCCGCTTCGTGGGTAATGTCCTGCACGATCGCCACGATACCGGCGGGTTGTCCCTGTTCGATGAGCGGGACCAGGCTGGCGCTGATGGTCTGCCCATCGATCCGCGAGATGGTTGTGAGGGCCTCCCGCTCGTCCTGTTGCAGGGCCTGCGCCAGGGTCTGCTTGCCCGAGCGGAGCACGGCGGGCAAGCTCGGGAAAAAGCTCAGGATGTCTTTCCGCAGCAACTGGTCGCGCGACTGCCCCAGGATCCGAGCGGCTGCGGCGTTCGCCGAGGTGACCCGGTTGCTCGCATCGCTGAACAGAAGACCATAGGGGACGCTCTCCAGGGCCTCCTGGCTGTGGCCGCTACCCGCCTGTGGAGCCTGCGCGGGCGGTTTCTGCTCCCTCACCTGGTTCGCCAGGTCCTGGTGGAGTTGGGCATTCTCCAGGGACGCGGCCACCTGTCCGGCCAGAGATTGGCAGAGGTGGCCGTCCGCCTGGGAGAAGGGGCGCTTGCTGCGCGAGTTGCCCACCAGCAGCAGCCCCAGCACTTGCGTGGCGCTGGCCAGCGGCTGGAGGATCATCGGGCCGGTATCCGAGCTGCCCAATGTCTGGAAGAGCTCTTGCGCGGCAGGGTTGGACTCGACCCGGTTGCTGAGGATCTGCTGCCGCCGCTCCAGGGCGTGCTTGACGATCGGAAAAGCATCGACTTCGAGCGCCAGCCCCGGCGTATTGGCGCCTGAGGTGAGGCCGCCATGCAGCGGATCATACGTCGCCATGACCTGCAGGACGCCGGGGTCGCTGGTGGCATAGGCGATGCCGCATTGGTCAGCGTTCAGGGCAAGCACCACATTCTCGACGATGCCCTCCATCACCTTGCCCAGCTCCAGCGAGTTGGTGGCCTTGCTCGTCTCCACGAGCAAGAGCAACTCGCGGGTCTGGCGCAACGATTCCTCGCTGACCGTCTTGAACTCTTGTCCATAGGAGAAAAGGTCCGCAATGATGCTCTGGTGCACCGTGAGGGCCAGCAGGGGATAGGCTACCAGTTCGGCGACGCGCAGCCAGCCTGCCGCCTGCTCATGCCCGATGGAGAGCGCGTGCGCCAGTTGGGCGACCTGACCGGCCAGTAAGGCGGCAAAGGCGATGCCCAGCCAGAGCCTGAGCTCCGCGCCGCGCCGGATGGCGGCATAGAGCGCCAGCCACGCCAGGGCGATGCGCAGCCCAGCCCAGGCATAGGCCAGCCAGTGCGACCCGTATTGGGCGGCGGGGGAGGCCAGCAGGGCGCTGCGCCAAATCAGGGCGGCGATGGCGAAAAAGACGCCGATCGCGCCGGCCGCGGCCCAGCCGATCAGCGGGAGCTTGCTCCCGAATGCCTGAAGCAGGGGGAGGAAAGACCAGATGAGGGCGGCCCACGACAGGGCGTATAGCGCGTCGCTCAACGGCGGCCAGAGCCAGCTTAGCGTCTCGGCCGGGATGGCGCCTCGCCAGCGCAACCCCTCCAACGCGGCCCAGAGCACGTGGATCGCGGCCGCGCCCAGGAATCCCCAGGTCATCTGGCGGTACTCCTGGCGGCGCATGCGTCGCCACTCCTCCCAGGCCATGCCGCACATGGCCTCCAGGGCGAAGAGCAGGATCACATGATAGGCCAGCGCGCCCGGCGGCTGGTTCAGGATTCCCAAGATGCTCGTTATTGGGGCCATATCGCATTCCTGTCGGTCCGGATGGTGGGATCGCTTGGGCCAAGACCTGGCTACATTATACGCGATTTCCCTGTTTTTTTCAAGTAGCAGTTATATGATTTTGGGCGCAAATCGTCGCTCGCCTACTGGAGACGTCGCCGCCAACGTGGGGATACGCTCCCTGGCGCGGGGCGGCCCGCCGCAACCGGATTTGACAACGCTCTTGACTTTTTTTCAATTCTATACTATGCTTATTCTATCACCCAACTGATGTGGCCATCAGGGGGAGGAGGGCTTATGGCACAGGGGCTACCACAAGGCGATCCGCCCGAGGAGCTAACCGAGGTTGAGGAGCAGGCCGCCCCGACCGAGATAGATGCGCTGCAAGTGGCGGAGCCCGTCACGCTGGACCATCTGGGCTGGTTCGACGCCTTTAGCCATCTATCCCGCCGCCGGGCGGTCACGGTGCAGGTCCCCTTTGCCCCCCCGCCCGGCTTTATGGGGCGAGGTATCGAGCTGGCCAAGGCCCGGAAAGCGCTCCAGACCGGGATGCCCTGCGTCGTCTATGGCGAGCCCGGCGCGGGAAGGACCTCTTTCTGCGTGCAGGCGCTGGCCTCTCCAGAGACCGCGACCCTCTTTCCGGGAGGGGTGCTGTGGCTGGATGCCCGGGCGCTGGACTTGCCGAGCCTCTGCGATGAGGTGGCGCGCTACCTGGATGACGACCAAGTTCTCAAGGCGGAGGATCACGAGTCCAAGATTCAAACGCTGCGTGGGCTGCTGGCTCGTCAGGACCTGTTGGTGGTGCTGGATCAGTTGCGCGACGAGACGGTGGCGGCTCGCTATTGCCAGCGCGTGAGCAGCCATGTCTTGGTCACCTCCGAGGGCCCCGTGCATCTGAACTCGGTCTGCAACATCCACCTCGGCGGGCTGAGCGAGGAGGAGGCCATGGGCTGTTTTCGCGCCCATGCCGGACGGGTGGCAGGGTACGATGAGCAGATCGCGGCCATCTGCGCCTTGCTGAGCCACCACCCCCTGGCGCTGGTCCTCGCCGCCGGCTATCTGCAGGTCACCGGCCTGCGCCCATCCCAGCTCTACGCCGATCTGCGGGAACTGGATGCGCGGATGGCCCCGGGCGACGCGGCGGACAGGGCCTGGCGGGCGCTGCGCCTGGCCATGGCCCCCATCTATGCCTCGCTCAACGACGAACAGCGGGCCCTTTGGGCGGCTCTGGCCTCTTTCCGCGGCGCGACCTTTTCCCTGGCGGCGGCAGCCGCGGTGTCGGGCAAGTGGCGCCAGCGCACCGATCTCTGGCTCAAGCGGGTCTTTCGGCGGCTGGGCGCGGTGGCGCAGGAGCCCTCTTTGGAGCAGGCCGAGCAAGAGTGGCAGGGCGTGGTGCGGGCCGACCTGGACAGCTTTTGCCAGCTTGGCTTGCTCCAGCCGGCGCTCGATGGCGATCAGCGCTACTATCTGAGCGACGCGCTGGCCGAGCTGGCCGCGGAAAAGCAGGGAAACGCCCAAGTTTCGGGCCCTCGCCTGGTGGCCTATTACCGCTCCTTCCTGCGAGCGCGGCGCGCTGACCACGCGGCCATCGCCGCCGAAAAGAACAACATCTTGGGCGCGCTGGACTGGGCGCTGCGGCAAGGCAGGCACGAGGATATGATCGCGATGACCTGCGATCTGGAGCCGTTTTTGCACGCCCAGGGCTATCTGCGCGAGGCGGCGGCTTACCTGGAGGGGGCGCTGCAATCCAGCAAGGCCATCGAGGATCACGAGGCCCAGCTCGAAATCTATCAATGCCTGGGCACCAACTGCTTTCTCCGCAACAACGACGCGGAGGCCAAGGAGCACTATCGCCAGAGCCTATCCCTGGCGGTGGTGCGCGGCGATCCGCTGGCCATGGCGCGGGCGTTCTATGCCTTGGGCAACGTGGCCTATCGCCAGGGCGAGCATGAGCTGGCGCTGGAGCATTACCAGCACAGCCTGAGCAAGCGCGAGATGGTCCCCGGCCAGGTGGGCATGGGCGCCACCCTGCACGCCATGGGGCGGCTGTACCAAAAGTGCGGCAACTTGGCCCAAGCCGAGGAGGCCTATCAGCGCAGCCTGGAGATCGAGCAGGCCGCGGGCAACGATCTCGGCGCCGCCTATCTGCTGCATCATCTGGGCATGGTGGCTCAGGCGCGGAACGACGCGACGCGGGCCCAGGAGCTGTACGAGCGCTCGCTGGCGCTCAAGCAGGATCTGGACGATCGCATCGGGATGGCGCGCACCCTCTGCCAGCTGGGGGCGCTCCAGGCGGCGGCTGGCAACCTGGATCTCGCCTATGATCATTTCGAGCGCGCCTTGACCCTGGCCACGGCGCAGGGTGAGCCCCTGGTCAAAGCCAGGGCGCTGCATGCGCTGGGCAATATCCTCTACCAGAAGGGCAAATACCCCCAGGCGGAAGAGCATTACCGGCAGGGCCTCGCCCTCGAAGAGGCCCTGGATGACAAGATCGGCGTTGCGGCCAGCCTGCACGCGCTGGGCATGATCTATCATGTGCAGGGGAGCTATGGCCACGCGCGCGACCACTATTACAAGAGCCTCGCGATTGAGGAGGCGCTGGGCGACCAGGCCAGCGCGGCGGCGACGCTGCACCAATTGGGCAGCATCGACCTGGCGCAGGGGAACTATGCCTCGGCGCGGAGCTATTACGACCGCAGCCTGTCCCTGGCCCAGACGATCGGCGACAAATCGGGCATCTCGGCGGCGTTGCACCAACTGGGGGTGGTCTGCCAGAATCAGGGCGACTACGATCGGGCGCGCAAGAGCTATGACCAGAGCCTGCGCCTTGCCCAAGAGATGGGCGACCGCGCCGGCGTGGCCTCCACGCTGCACCAGTTGGGGATGATCTATGCCGAGTGGGGCAAATACGTTCCGGCGCGGCGCTATTTCACCTATAGCCTCAAGCTGCGCGAGTCCCTGGGGGATCGTTTGGGCATCGAGTGCAGCCTGCAGCAACTGGGCAATCTGCACCTTTTGGTGGGGCAATACGCCGAGGCCCATGAGCAGTATGAGCGCAGCCTGGCGCTGGCCGAGGAGCTGAACGACAAACACGGCATCGCCCGAATCCTGCACCAGTTGGGCATGATCGCCTATGGGCAGGGGGACTATGACACGGCGCAGGAGCACAATCTGCGCAGCCTGGGCATCCAGGGGGCGCTGGGGGAAAAGCTGGGCATCGCCCACACGCTGCACCAGTTGGGCATGGTCTTCCACGCCAAGGGGAACCATGACGAGGCGCGCGAGTATTACCAGCGCAGCCTGGTGATCGAAGAAGACTTGCAGGATCAGCGAGGCATGGCCGCCACCGTGCACCAGATGGGCATCCTGGCCGCCGAGCAGGGCGCCTATGCGGAGGCCGAGCAGCACTACCGTCGCAGCATGGAGATCGCCGAGCAGGTGGGCGACCTGGTGACCAAGGCCGCGAACTGGCACAGCCTGGGCGATCTGGCCGACCGCCAGGGGCAGCTCGATCTCGCTGAGGAACGCTACCGCGCCAGCCTGGAGATCCGCGAGTACCTGGGCGACCGGCTGGGCATCGCCGCCAGCTACCACCAGTTGGGCCTGGTGCGCGTGGCGCGCGGCGATACGGAGGCCGCCGAGGGCTACCACCGCCAGAGCCTGGACATCGCCACTGAGCTGGGGAGCCGCTACTGGATCGCGCTCAACGCGCACAACCTCGGCAATCTCGCTTGCCAGCGCGGCGAGTACGCCGCGGCCAAGGCGCATTATGACCGCAGCCTGACCATCTATGAGC
This sequence comes from Chloroflexota bacterium, assembly GCA_012689325.1. GTDB lineage: Bacteria > Chloroflexota > Anaerolineae > JAAYEA01 > JAAYEA01 > JAAYEA01. The sequence continues at coordinate 9,697 of JAAYEA010000072.1, read as the reverse complement.
AGATGGGTGATCAAGCCAATATCGCCCACACGCTGCACCAGTTGGGCGTGGTGGCCCATGCCCAGGGCCAGCTCGCCAACGCCAAGCTCTATTACCAGCGCAGCCTGCAGTCCAAGTCCGAGTTGGGCGACCGGTGGGGCCTGGCCGCGACCTGGGCGCAGTTGGGCCTGGTGGCCAAGGCGGAGAATGACCTGCCGCTGGCCCGGCGGCTGTGGGAGCAGAGCCTCCACATCTTTCAGGCGCTGGGCTCCCCCCAGGCCGCCAACGTGTCTGGCTGGCTGGAGGCTGCCGCAGCGCAAGAGTCGGCGCCCTAGCCGGGCGAGCCTGGACGGGGCCGGCGCCAGGCCTCGCGGATCACCTGCCGCACGCGCTCGGGCATCTCCAGGGTACCCAGCTCTGCCTCGGTGAACCAGCCGGCAGCCAGCGCATCCGAGGCAGGGCGCGGCTCCCCGCCCTGGTAACGGGCGGCCAGATGGATGAGCAGATAGTGGAAGCGGATGCGCCCATCCTCGTCGCGCTGGATCAAGTCGTAGAGGCTGAGCGGCTCCCCTGCCTCCACCTCCAGGCCGCACTCTTCGCGCGCCTCGCGCTGGGCCGCTTCCTGGATCGTCTCGCCCAGCTCGATCGCGCCGCCGGGCACGGACCATTGCCCGCGGCCTGGCTCGTTGGCCCGCTGGATCAGCAGCACGCGGTCGCCATTGAGGATGACGATCCCGACCGCGGGGACGGGGTTTTCGGGGTATTCGCGCACGGCTCCTCCCTGGATGCTGGTTTGTGGGGGATCATACCATGGAGCTGGGCTGGCAGCCAAACCCGCGAGGCGAGAGGCGCCCCTTGGGTTCTTGACGCAAATCGCGAATGGTGCTATCATAGCTATGGGACACCGTTGCCCCCATCGCGTGTGTGGACGCCAGGATGGGGGTTGTTTTTTTGCTCGGGGGGCCAGGACAGAGCTGGGGCAACCATGTCCTGTATGTGGGAGGAGAAGACGTCTAGCCGTGCGTATTGGCATTGACGCGAGAATCTCGTACTATAGCGGAGCTGGCATCGGTCAATACACCAAACAGCTAATCCGCGCATTGTCCCAAGTCGCGACCACCGACGAATTCACGATCTTGCAGAGCCGTAAAGACCAGTCGAGCCTGGTGGACCACCCCAGGTTCCGGCGGCGTTCGCTGTGGACCCCCAGCCACCATCGCCTGGAACAGCTCACCTTGCCTCTGGAGGTCGCCCTCGCTGATGTGCAGCTCTTGCACAGCCCGGACTTTATCCCCCCGTTCCGGCGCAAGTGCAAGTCGGTGATCACCATCCACGACCTGGCCTTCTTGCTCTATCCCAACCTGCTTACCCGGGAGAGCGCCCGCTATTACAGCCAGATCGACGAGGCCACGCGCCGCACCGATCACATCATCGCTGTCTCCGAGTCCACCAAGCGCGACATTATGCGGCTCTTGGGCGTGCATGACAAGTATGTCACCGTCATCCACGAGGCGGCCGATCCCATCTATCGCCCGCTGGATCGGGGGGAAGCCGCGGCGTGGGTCCAAGACCGCTACCATTTGGTGGGCAAGTACGTCCTCTTTATGAGCACCATCGAGCCCAAGAAGAACCTGCCCATGCTGTTGCAGGCTTTTCGCCAGATGCTGGACACCTACCACATCAAAGCCAAGTTGGTGGTGGCGGGCGACCGCGGCTGGCTCTTCGAGGACGTTTTCCAGACGGTGGAGCGACTCAAGTTGAGCGAGGACGTGATCTTTTTGGGGCGCGTGACCAACGAGGAACTGCTCAACCTGTATAACGCCGCGCAGGTGCTGGTGCACCCGGCGCTCTATGAGGGCTTTGGCTTGACCCCGCTGGAAGCGATGGCCTGCGGCACGCCGGTTATCGTCTCCAACGCCTCGTCACTTCCCGAGGTAGTGGGCGATGCGGGGCTTTTGGTGGACCCGAAGGATCCCGAGGATTTGGCGGTGGCGATGGCTCGCGTGCTTACCACGCCCGAGCTGCAACAAGAGCTGCGGCACAAGGGGCTGCGGCGGGCCAAGAACTTTTCCTGGGCCAAGGCCGCCGCGCAGACGCTGGAGCTCTATCACCGGCTCAACGGACACTGCTCGTAGAGGGAGGGCGCATGCCGCTCAAAAAGCTGCTCTTCCTGACGCCGCAACTGCCCTATCCGCCGCACCAGGGCACGGCGATCCGCAACTATAACCTGATCAAAGAGCTATCCGCGCGGTATGAGGTGCATCTCCTTTCCCTGGCGGAGGACCCCAGCGCGGAGGATATCGACCACCTGCGCCAACTCTGCCGGAGCGTGCAGACCGTTCCCGCGCCTCGGCGCACCCTGGCGCAGCGCGCCCTCTCGACCCTCACTTCCAAGCTCCCCGACATGGGCCTGCGGCTAGAGTCGCCCGCCTTCCATAATCACCTGATCGCCGTGCTCGCCGCCACCGATTTCGACGTCGTGCAGGTGGAGGGGATCGAGATGGCCCCCTATATCCAGGACGTGCTGGCGCGTAACCCGCGCCCGCTGGTGGTCCTGGACGACCACAACGCCGAGTATGTCCTGCAACGCCGGGCGTTTGAGACGGACATCCGCCAGCCGGCCCGCTGGCTGGCCGCCGCCTATTCTCTGATCCAGTGGCGCAAGCTGCGGCGCTACGAGCGCGAAGCGTGCCTGCGCGCCGACCGCGTGGTGGCCGTGTCCGAGGCCGACGCGGAGGCGCTGGCCGCGCTCCTGGGCGATCGGGAGATCGCCGTGGTGCCCAACGGCGTCGACGCGGTCTATTGGCAGCCGCCCGAGGTCTTTGTGCCGCTGCCTCGCGCCCCGGCGGTGGTCTTTACGGGCAAGATGGATTTCCGGCCCAACGTGGACGCCATGCTCTGGTTCCATAGCCAGGTCTTCCCGCTGATCCAGCAACGCGCGGGGATGCCGGTTCACCTGTACGTGGTGGGCAAAGACCCCCATCCCCGCCTCGCGCCTCTGGTGGCCGATCCGCACGTCGCCCTCACCGGCTATGTGCCCGACGTCCGCCCGTATACCTCGGGCGCCGACGTCTATATCGTGCCCTTGCGCATCGGCGGCGGCACCCGGCTCAAGGTGCTGGAGGCGATGGCCATGGGCAAGGCCCTGGTTTCCACCACGCTGGGTTGCGAGGGGATCAACCTGACCCATGGCCGGGAGGCGCTGCTGGCCGACTCCCCCTCCGACTTTGCCGATGCCGTCGTCTCGCTGCTGCGGGATGAGACGCGTTGCCGCGAGCTGGGTCAGCGGGCGCGGGAATATGCCACCTCCCTTTACGATTGGCGGCGGATCGCGCCGCTGCTAGAAAAGGTCTATGACCGCTCGTGAGAGCGCGCGGCGCATACTGCTCCGCGCCTGGGCGGCGCTCGGCCGCCCTTTGAGCCCTGCCAGGGCGGCGCCCCTGCCTTCCTCGCCGCGCATCCTGATCATCCGCCCCGATCACCTGGGCGACCTCCTGTTCGCCGCGCCAGCCGTGCGGCTGCTCCGCGCCATGTTCCCCACGGCGCACCTCGCCGCGCTGGTCGGCCCCTGGGGCGCCGAGATCGCCCGGCGCTGCTATCCCGTGGACGAGGTGCGCACCTGCGTTTTCCCTGGTTTCTCTCGCCAGCCCAAGGGCAAGCCTTGGGCGGCTTATCGGCTGCTCGCCCACGAGGCCCGGTCGCTGCGCGATTTCGATCTGGCGGTGGTGCTGCGCTTCGACCATTGGTGGGGGGCGCTATTGGCCCATACGGCAGGCATCCCGCGGCGGTGGGGCGATGACATCCCCGAGTGTGCCCCTTTTCTGACCTCTGCCGCGCCCTATACGGCGGGGCGGCACGAGGTGGAGCAGAGCCTGCGGCTGGTTTCGACCTGCGCCGAGATGGCGGGGCTGGAGGCCCCGAGGATTGACACCCATCTCGCCTTTCCGGTCACCGCGGACGAGGCCGGTTGGGCGGCGGGTTATCTGGCGCAGCAAGGCCTCGCGGGGGGCGAGCGGCTGATCGCCATCCACCCCGGCGCGGGGGCGGCGGTCAAGCTTTGGCCCGCTGCGCGCTATGCCCAGGTGGCCGATGCCCTGGCGGAGCGGTGGCAAGCCCGTGTGCTCCTGACCGGCTCGCGGGACGAGCTGGGGCTGGCCCAGGCGGTGGCGGGGGCCATGCGGAGCCGGGCGACGGTGGCGGCGGGGGAGACGACGCTGGGGCAATTGGCCGCGCTGCTGGCCCGCTGCCAGTTGGTCATCGGCTCGGATAGCGGGCCGCTGCACCTGGCCGTGGCGGTGGGGGCGCCCACGCTGCACATGTTCGGCCCGGCGGATCCGGCGCTCTTTGGCCCCTGGGCGCCGGGCGAGGAGGCGCGGCATCCGGTGCTCCTCTCGCCGCGCCATTGCGTGCCCTGCAACCGCCTGGACTATGGTCCAGCCGAGCTGCCCGAGCACCCGTGTATGGCCGAAGTCGCGACGGAGGACGTGCTGCGCGCGGCGGAGCGCGTGCTGGCGGCGGAGGCCAGGCCCTAGCGGTCGGGCCTCGTCATCTTGAGATACAATAGAAACAGCCCCCGCGGTGTTCGCGGGGGCTGTTTTTGTGGCTGGTCGCAGTCAGCTTACTGGACGGGGAATCCGCTATAGCCGGAGGCCCGAGACAGGCTGCTGTACACAATGTTGGTGATGGCGATGATGCTGTGGCCGGTGGCCGACTCGATGTACATGGCGCCGGTAAAGTTGTTGCCCAGGTCGGTCAGCGCCTGCTGCGGGAGCTCCAGGCCGGAAAGCAGGTTCAGGCGGATGGAGCTGCCAGCGGGCAGGTTCACGTTGTAGCCGGCCGGGTTGCCAGCGGGCGTGCCAGCGGCGCTAAAGAACTTGACGTTCAGGGTGCCGTCGGTGTTGTCCAGGTTCTGGACCAGGGTGGTCGAGAAGATCTGGTTGGTGCCGACCAGCTTGCGATAGACCGCGGGCATCGAGATCGCATTGTTGGTGGCATCGCTGGCGCGAGCGGCGTTGTAGCCCAGGTTGTCCGGCACCGAGGCGGGGAGGAAGTAGAACCCCGCGCCGGTCAGTTGCTGGCCGTTGGTGCAGGTGATCTTGGCCGAGCCCTGCCAGTTGGTGCCGAGCGCGTTCATCGCCGTGGCCCACTTGGTCGGGTCCATCTGGCCGACGGAACGTGTGTTGATGCCATAGGAGGCCTTGGCCGGGATGGTGTCGGTCCAGGAGGTGCTGGCCTTGCCGGGGACGCCGATCAGGTTAACGGTGATATTGGCCGCCGAGGTGCCCAGGTTCTGGACGGTGATGGCGCTGTAGAGCTGCCAGGTGCTACCCACGGCGCGGCGGAAGACGCCCGGAACCCAGATGGTGGTGTCGCCAGTGCTGGCGCCGCTATAGGCCGCGGCCCACTCAGGCGCGTGGATCGAGGCCATCGCCGCGATCTTGGTGTTGGAGGTGATATAGAGCGAGCCGTTGCCGCCGGTGGCGGTAAAGTTGGCCTGGGAGATGGTGTCTAGGATGTAGGTCTTTTCCGCTTTGGCGGGGATGGTGTCGTTCAGCGTGCCGGTCGCCGTGCCATCGCGGTTGAAGAAATTGAGCGCGACGGTGGCGGCGGTGTTCTCGGTGTTCTGCACGCTCACGCGGGTCTGCCGGGTGGCGGACTTGGCCAGGCCGGACAGGTAGACCTCGGTCGCGGGCGCGTCCACGCCGTTATACGTGGCGGCCGCGGCGGCGGTCCCGGTGGTGCCATCCCAGAACATGTTGACGATGGCGGCCAGGGGCTCGGTGGCGGCCAACTCGGCCGCGCCGGCCCAGTTATCGCCCACGCCAAACTGGGTGTACAGGAGGTACGCGGCGCCCTTGGAGGGGATCGGATCGGGCAGGGTGTAGGTCCAATCCGGATCGCCGGTGTCCTGACGGTAGAAGGTGACGTTCACCTGCGCGTCAGCCGTGCCGAGGTTTTGCATGAACACGTTGGTCTTGCCGGTGCCCGGGTTGATGTCAGCCAGGGCGGCGGTGGGGGCCAAGAGGACCAGCAGGCCCACCAGGACGGCCAGGAACAGTCTTGATTTCATACGTAATCCTCCTTGAGCTGTTTGAGGCAAAGATAGACGAATAGCTGTTGTCCTACAACATCGCCGATTGTACCCTACTGCGGCCCGAAAGTCAATAACCCCTTTGTATTAGCGGGGGTATCCGGGGGTATGGAGCGCTAACCTCCCGCCTGCGGCGTCTCCACTGGCTTGTGGATGGGGATGGCCAGGTAGATCGTCGTGTACTGATAGGCCTTTTCTCCATCCCAGCGGTAATACTTGACCTCCAGATAATCGGGATGCTCGGCCTGCCTGGTGATCACGATCTCATCCTCGCCGTCAAAGTCGCCATCCTCGATGACCGGATAGTAATACAGGGAGCGGAAGCCCTCCTCGCCATCCAGCGGCCCGCCCACCGGCCCCTCGGCGGCATAGCCTTCGCCATTCCAGGCATAGATATAGAGGTGCTTGGTGACCTCGTCATCCTCGGCGGCAAAGACCAGCGCCTTGGGCCGCTTGCTCATCTCGATGGGCCGCACCTGCACGTCCTCGATGCGCTGCCCGGCGGGCAGCATGACCTGCCAGTCGTCGATGGCCAGGCCGTCGCCCGATTCGGCGCGAAAAGCCACCACCTTTTCCGCTATCGAGTCTCGGTTGACGTCTTGCTCGAACTCGAACAGCGTGGTGGCGGCGGCGGGCACCGCCAGGCCCCGCGTCGGCGTGGGCGAGGGGGTGGCGGTGATCGTCGCCGTGGCCGTGGCCGTCGGCGTCTCGGTGGGCAGCGGGGTAGCCGTTGGCTCGGGCGCGCAGCCGCTGGCCGCGCCCAAGATGGCCAGGAGGAGGCCCAGGGTCAAAGCCAGAAGCCAGGCGCCATAACGCGCATCTCTCATCAACGTCACCTCGCCACCCGGATGCTGCTGCGCCACTGCTTGCGGATATAGCTCAAGTCGATGCGCCCCTCCAGCAGCCAGCCCAGCGCGCCGGTCCCCTTCTTGATGGCGTTGGCGACTTTGGCGAACCTGACCACGATCCCGGGCCGTTTGCGCAGGTAGGGGCTGTGGTACATCCGTTTGATCAGCCCTTTGGGGATGAACCGCTTGGGCAAGAGCGAGATCACGGCGCTCCAAAAGAGCGATTCCTTGTTCGGCGCCTTGTTCCCCAGCGAGACTGCCCACTGCTCCAGCGTCTTGCGCGAATACCCCTCGATGTCGTCCAGCGTGATGTGGCCGTCGGCCAGGGCGCGGCGGGTGAGAGCCGTGTTGGGCAGGTGGGTGAGGGAGTAGAGCCGCAGGTTATAGGGGCGCGGGATCTTGAGCAAGTACTCGAAACTCTCGTCCTTGTCCGCCTGGGTCTCGTAGGGGTTGTCCACGATCAGGTTATAAGACGGCATCAGCCCGCCCTGGTGCACGATCTCGGCCATGCGGATCATCTTGTCGGTGGGGATGTGGCGATTGAACACCTCCCGCCGCACCCGGTCCGAGCCGCTCTCGATGCCCACCATCAGGTCGTCCAGCCCGGCATCCACCAGCAGGCGGATCACCTCTTCGTCGATGAAATTGGGGTGCAGGTTGCACTTGAAGGGGAGCCCCACCTGCGCCTTGTACTCGCGGGTGAACTCGAGCATCCACTCCCGGTTGATCACCAACACCTCGTCGAAGAAAAAGACTACCTTCATCTGGGGAAAGATCTGGCGGGCATAGGCCAGTTGCTTCATGATGTTGGGCACGCTGCGCTGCCGGACGTAACTTCCCTTGCCCTTGGTCACCTCGCGAAAGATGCTGTTGCTGCAATAGGCGCAGCCATAGGGGCAGCCGCGCGAGGTCTGGATGATATAGTGGGAGCGGAAATACTTGCCGCGCCCGCCGGATTGCATGAACGGCTCGCCAGCATGCCAGCGCCCCTCGTCGAAATAGTGCTTGTTCTCGTCGCTGTAGTCGAAGAACGGGAGGCTATCCAAGTCCTGGATCAGCGGGCGCAGCTCGTTGCGCCAGATGCCGTCGGGAGCGTGCACCCACAAGTTGGCGATGTCGTGGTAGGGCTGGCCCGCGGCGATGCGCTGGTAGAGCTCCCAGAGCGGCTCCTCGCCCTCGCCGATGCAGAGGATATCGGCCAGGGCATGGTCGTCGTCGGTGTGAAAACCCGCGCTGAGGCACTCGTCCGGCACCACCGTGGGGTGATAGCCGCCCCAGATCACCAAGGCGCCCAGCTCGCGCTTGATCCGCGCCGTCAATCGGATGGCGTCGGGGTACATGGCGGAAAAGAGGCTCAGCCCCACGATCTCGGCGCCGACCTCGCGCAGCTTGGCCACGATCTGCGCCAGATCGTCATCGCTCAGGGGCTTCATCTCGTTCATGGCGCGGTCCTGGAAAAAGAGGACCGTGATATCAGCCCCCTTGTCCTTCAGATAAGCGTGCAGCGCGCGCACGCCCAGCGCCTCGAACCCATAGAGGGTCACCAGGGCGAGTTTGGGCTTGCGTTTCATCGCGCTGCTCGAGTTTGTGCCGGTCATCAGCGTTTCCTTTCTTGCACGGTCCATGTCCCCAATAATACACGATCTCCTGCCGCCTGTCCATTGGCCGCCGCGACGGGCAGCCTGGCGCCGGTCATCGTGTCGTAGAGCCCCACCTCCAGCTCGTAGCCGCCGGCGGGGGCCTGGGCGTCGATCGCCAAGAGGTGCCGGTCGGGCACCATCTCGCCAGGGAACCATTGCGTGGTGGGCAGCCCGCCGTCCTGGGGCTCGGCGTCGTGTTGCGCCCAGACGGGGCCGCTGGTGGCGGGGTTGTAGGCCGCGCCCAGCAGGTGGGTAAAGACGGTGTAGCGCGCCTCGATCTTGGCCGGGGCGCGCCAGTAGAGGGTCAGCTCTAGCGTGTCGCCGGCATGAATGGCGGCAGCGGGCGCGCGCTGGCCCTGGACACGCAGGGTGTACCCCTCCAGCCGCGCCACCCCGCCCAGGTCCGCGCCCACGGGCTGCGCCATCTGGGGCGGGCGGGGCGGGGGCGTGGTGTGGGTCACGCGGAGCGCGCCCAGTTGCAGGGAAGAGGTTCCCTGCTCGCCAGCCCGGATATCGACCTGGAAATGATACGCGCCCGCTGGTGTGCCCGGGTAGATGGGGAAGGCCGCCTCGGTGCGGGTCAGGCCCGCGGCGGTGTCCAGCGCCAAGTCGCGCGCTTCCAGGACGCGGCCCTGCCCATCGCGCAGGCTCACGGCGACCTGGGCGGCTGCGGCGGGCTCCCAATAGAGCGCCAGCCGCACCGTGTCGCCGGGGCGAAACTCGGCGGTGGGCAGGTCATAGCCCACCAGGTTCGGCTGGGGCGGCAGGCCCAGCGCGGGTACATGCTGGGGGAAAGCCGGCTCCGCCACCCGCAGCGGCCCCTCGGCGGCATAGAGCCACAGGCTGTTATGGTCGAAGCGCGCGGCGTATAGCTCGTTGTTGCGCTCCCTCAGCCAGCCCTGGGCCAGCGCCTGCGGGTCTTGGAGGGCCGACTCGAAATAGGCCAGCCAGATGCGGCGGTGCTGCGCTGTCAGCGGGGCCAGTTGCGCCGCCACATTCTCGGCGGTGATGGCGCTGGTCCCCTGTGGCAGGTAGTAGACCGTCGGACGCAGGCCCTCGCGCTCCGGGTCGTGGTAATAATAGTCCCAGATGGGGTAGCGGTCGCCCGAGATCAGGCAGACGGCGTCGCCGGGCTCGGC
>JAAYEA010000534.1 GCA_012689325.1 Chloroflexota bacterium | reverse complement strand
GCCAGGACCCGGCTGATGCCATCGATCTCGCCATCGCCATAGGCCTCCAACAGGGCCTGATGCGTGGGATAGAACTTGAAGACGAGCTGGTCCAGATACGAGCGCGGGCGAAAGTCGTCGGGGTTGCGTTCCAAGACGATGGACTCGATATCCACGTCGGCAACGCGGAAGGGCCCCGTGCCGATGGGCGCGACATTAAAGGGGTGGTTGAGCAAGTCCCGAGCGGCGACCCCCGCGAGCAGGTGCGAGGGCAAGAGGCCGATGGCCGCATAGCTGGGAAAGGGGGCGAAGGGCTGCGGCAACCGGAAGCGCACGGTGTACATGTCTAGCGCCTCGACCTGGATATCGCGCCAGAAGTCGGCCAAAGCGCGCGGGCCCGCAAAGGCGGGATCCTGCATCTGCTGCACCGTAAACAAGACGTCCTGCACGGTGAATGGTGCGCCGTCATGCCAGAGGACATCCTGGCGCAGCTCATAGACGTAGCTCAGGCCCTCATCCTCGACGCGCCAGGCCCGCGCCAGGTTGGGGACCACCTGGCCCTGGGCGTCGATGGTGGTCAAGCCATCGAAGATCAGGCTGCAGAGATCGCTGTCGATCTCGTTAAAGCCAGACAGGAGGGGGTTCAGATAGATGGGGCTGCCGGCCAGACCCTCGGTGTAGGTCCCACCCTGGGCGGGGACGTAGACCAGGGACTGCGCCCACACATAGTAGCCAAGCAGGACCGATAGCAGGATCAAGGCACAGATGGCGAGAAAGACCTGCCAGCGGGCGCTTGTAGCCAAGAGGATATCCTTATTCCATCGTGCTCAAGGGCCCTCTGCGCTGCCTCTCGGCGAGCGCGGCGAGGGGGGCCTTGTGCTAACCTGCCACCAAGACGCTGGTGACCGAAACGAGGACGAACACGATCGTCAGGCCGATGGTCAGGTTAAAGATCGTCTTTTCCACGCCCCGCCGGCTGCGGTAGATCGACCCTTCCCCGCCAAACATCTTGCTCAGCCCGCCGCCCTTGGCCTGCAGCAGCAAGAGCGCGATCAAGGCAATCGAGATGATGATCTGGATAATGTTGAGATATGTGACCAATTTGGCCTCCACAACCGATTCTGCAAGCGCAGAAAGCCGCGCGCTCCGCACGCATGATCCAAGGGCTAGATTATAGCATAACATAAACGCGCAGGCAAATAGGCAGCGTAGCGCCCGCTCTCTGCCTCGCCCCCTCGGCCAAGCAGCTACAGGTACCGGTCGAAAAAGCCAAAGGCCTTGTTGCTGGCAAAGGCATGCCCGCCGGGATGGACATCGGCCCAGAGGCGGTCCGCTGCGCCCGCCGCCGCATAGATCCGCTCCACCTGCGCAAAGCCAGTCAGTTGCTCCTCGATCGGGAAGGTCAGGTCTTGCACCCCCATCTCGATGAGCAGCGGGCGCGGCGCGATGAGCCCCGCGATATCCGGTATGTCCAGATACTTGAGGATATCGGGCACCACCTGAGAGCCGCAAGTGGCGCCCCGGCCAATCGCCAGTTGCCCCCAGAGGCTCATGTACCCGATGATATCCACGGCCTTGATGCGCGGCTCCACCGCGGAGGTAAAAGTGGTCATGGTGCCGCCCTGCGAAAGGCCCATCATGCCGATGCGTCCGGCATCCACCTCGGGCCGCGTCTCCAGGTAGTCGATACAGCGCTTCATGTCCCAGATGTTGAGCGTCAGGGTATAGATGCCCAGGAGCATCCCCCGCAGGAAATGCACGTTGCAGCGGTCCCGGCCGGGATAGGGATCGCCGCCATCGGAGCGCTCGCCAAAGACGCGCAGGTCCGGCGAGATGGTCAGGTAGCCCCGTCGCGCCATCTGCTCGCCATAGTTATAGTTGAGGGCGGCGATATTGGCGGCACGGTCGGCCGAGGACGCGTTGCCAGCGACGGCCTCTTTACCATACGGTCCGTGGCCGTGGCTGCAGAGGATGGCGCCCCCCCTCCCGTTATTGGCCATGCCCGCCGGCTTGAGCACCACGCAGGGCACGGACATGTGCTCCTCGGTATCCAAGATGACGCGCTCCCGGATGAGGCCGTCCTCCTCGATGGAATAGATGACCTCCGGGGCCAGCTCCACCGGCTCGGGAAACTCGCCCAGCAGCTCCAGAAGCTTGGCCAAGGCGGCCTGATGCCAGCCCGCCCATGCCTCATCTGGTTTGCCGTCGAAAGCCAGCAGCGGCTTCCAGTTCTCTGCCCGCCAGATAAAATACTCGATCATTGAGAAATTGCGCTTCGCCATGGTCGCCTCGCTCCTATTCTTCCCCCGCAGACTCGATCTCCGCCCACGCCAGCAGCCTTTCTTGCGCCTAGTTTAACGATTCACCCCAAAATAGGGAAATGGCCCTCGCTCGTTGCCGGCCACAGCGCGCCATGCGTTTGCTTTGCGCGCGCGCTCGGCCTATACTGCGCGCAAAACCATCGCAGGAGACCATCCATGCTCGCCAAAGTGACCAGTTGCGCGGTGATCGGCCTGGAAGGCGCGCTCGTCGAAGTCGAGGTAGATATCGCCAATGGCCTCTTTTTCATGGTCATCGTGGGGCTCCCGGACATCGCCGTGCAGGAATCGCGCCAGCGGGTGCAATCCGCCATCCGCAACTCGAATTGCGAGTTCCCCGACACGCGGATCACGGTCAACCTGGCGCCTGCCGACCTGCGCAAAGAGGGCCCTGCCTATGATCTCCCCATGGCACTCGGCATCCTCATGGCCAGCCGCCAAATCCGCGCCGATCTCGCCGGGTCGCTTTGCGTGGGCGAGCTCTCGCTGGATGGCACGGTCCGCCACGTCAACGGCATCCTACCCATGGTCAGCCTGGCGCGGGAGAAAGGCATCAAGCGGGTGTACGTGCCAGCGGTCGACGCCCCGGAAGCGGCGTTGATCCCTGGCATCGAGGTCATGCCGGTGGCCAGCTTGGGCGCGCTCATTGCCCACCTACAGGGCTACGTGCAGATCAAGCCGTACGAAACCCAGTTCGACTTTACCCTGCTTGAGGAGCCGTCCTACGCCTCCGATTTCGCCGAGATCAAGGGCCAAGAACACGTCAAACGGGCGATGGAGGTGGCGGCGGCGGGGAACCACTGCATGATGATGGTGGGTCCTCCGGGCGCGGGCAAGACCCTGCTGGCGCGCTCGGCTCCCTCCATCCTGCCCAAGCTGGGCGTGGAGGAGGCGCTAGAGGTGACCAAGATCTATAGCGTCTCCGGCCTGCTGCCGCCGGATAGGCCACTGGTGATGCAGCGGCCCTTCCGCGCGCCGCATCACACTATCTCGCACGCCGGACTGGTGGGCGGCGGGCATTGGCCGCGCCCAGGCGAGATCTCGCTGGCCCACCGAGGCGTGCTCTTTTTGGACGAGTTGCCCGAATTCGGCACGCATACGCTGGAGGTGCTCCGCCAGCCGTTGGAAGATCGCCACGTGACCATCTCGCGGGCGCAAGGCACCCTCACGTTTCCGGCCAACTTTATGCTTCTGGCCGCGATGAACCCCTGGGGTTGTGTTGCCCTTTTGCCGCCATTTCAGCGGCGGTGGGCAGGTAGCTGAGATTGATCGAGATGTCGTCTTGGCCAATGATGATGTTCTCGACGACATTTTCGATGATTTTGCGCTTGTCGGCATAGGTGAGCTGAGGCCAGCGGGCGTGTAGGTCCTGGGCCTCGCTGAGGATTTCGTCGCTGGAGAGGTACTGAATGCGAAGGAAATCGATCTCGCTCTGTACCGCCACGATCTCGTCGCCGATCTGGTGCAGCCTTTCCTCCAGCGGGCGATAGCGCTCGCCAAAGCCCTCTCTGGAGATCTGATCGTCAATGTAGAGATTGTAGACTCTGTCCATTTCCTGTTTGGTCTTCCGCTCCTCGGCTGTTAGCGCTTGCTGCAACTCGGTCCTCTGCTTGATCTGCTGGTCGGCCTGGTCGAGATAGGACCTTACATCAGCAGGAGAGAAGAGGAAGGACTTGAGTTGCTCCTGAAACACCTCCTCCAGGTCCTCCACGCCGATCTTGTTGCGGCACTTGGCGCAGGTGTACTTGGGCGAGTTGGAGGGCACGTACATCTTGCTTCCGCAGACGCAGAAGGCCAGGCCGGAGAAGAGCTGCACCGTCTTGCGAGACGGGGGCTTGCGGCTGGCTCTCTGGCTCTCCAGTATGTAGTGGCAACGCTCCCAAAGCTCTTCGGATACGATGGGCTCCACCTCGTTGTAGACCCATTCCTCCTCCGGCTTTAACACCCACCTGGCTCCCGTGCCGAGGCTCCTGGCATAGTTGGCACGATGCAGACCCTTTGCGACTGGGTCCTCTAGCAGCCTGGTCACGGTGCTATCGGAGAATCCGGCTCCGGTGCGCGTGCGATATCCTGCCTCGTTCAGGAGCCGAGCCACCGTCTTCCTTCGTTTGTGCTCCAGGAACAGCTCGTATATGCGACGTCTGATCGGCGACTCCTGCGGATGGGGCACCAGTTTCTTGTCAACCCACTGATACCCGAACGGAGCCTGGCCGCCCAGGGGCTTGCCCAGCTTGGCGCGGACGGGGACCGAGGCTTTGACGCGCTCGGCGATCTCCTCCCGCTCCCACTGGGCCATGGCGGCGATGACGGTGTAGAACAGCCGACCGGCGGGCGTGGACGTGTCAATGGCCTCCTGAAGCGAGATCAGGTCGGCATGGTACTTCTCGAAGAGCTCGGAGAATTCCAGGAGCTCTCGGGTGTTACGAGCCAGGCGGGCGAGCTTGGAAAAGATGAGGCCGGAGATGCGGCCCTCGCGGGCATCGTGAAGCATCCGCTGGGTCTCGGGGTGCTCCATGACCGACTTGCCGCTGACGGCCTCCAGGTGATAGACGTCTTCGACCTTCCAGCCCTTGGCTTCGGCGTAGAGACGCGCCCGCTTTTCGTGATGTTCTGGGCTTTCGCCTTTGGCCTGATCCTCAGTCGAGACGCGAATCCAGATGCCGACACTTTTGGGTTCTTGCATTGCCGTTCTCCGAGATATGCCTTTCCGCTCGGCACGGAAGGTGTCCGAGCTTCACCAAGTGGTTCCAGCCTGATTTTACTGGTTCTGTATCAGATGGCAAATGGGCAACACGCATGTGCAGCCTAGTAACGTGTTGCCTCATTGGGATCGAGAGGAGTGGAAGGTGATGTATATGCACCTGGCCGACGCGCACATTAAAATCCAACACCACAAGTTCGCCCGGCGGATAGGTTGAGGATAGAGGATACGGTGATCTGGCGGCCCTCACTCAAGAAGAGATCGTGACAAGCTGTTCAGCTTTGTACACACTGGCTTCAAGCTGTTTCCCCTTGATCACCACACCCTCCCTTCTTATGCCGCCATGGCGTAGATGCTCTTGCCCTCGCCAGCGTAGGACTCGTAGAAGTGCAGGTAGAGCTGCTGGCACTTGGCCTGGTACAGCGGCTGGTCATACGCCTTGGGCAGGCCGCGATCCAGTGCCTCTTCGATAGTTTGGCGCACAGCCGCCATGGTCTGCTGTTTCTTGCGCCAATCCAGCACCAGCTTTTCCCGCTTGAGCGTCTCCAGCAGGTCTTTGGCGGCCTTCTTGACCTGCTCGCGCTCCGCCTTGGTCATTTGGATTTCCGGCTTGGTCAAGAGGTCAAAGAGGACCAGCTCTTCCTCGCTCAGGTTCTCGCCGATGGCGCGGCGGTCCTCCTCCTGCAAGCCCTGCGCAAAGGTGACCAACCGCGCAAAGAACTCCTCCACGTCCGAAGCGCCCGAGTTGTACTGGTCCACCAGCCGCTGAAAGGCTTCCTGCAGATCGGCGCGGGTGCGGTTCAGGCGCACCATCTGCTGCAGCTTGGCGTTGACAAAGCCGCGCAGCTTTTCGGCCTCGGTGCGCTGGCGGCTCTGCTCGAAGCGCGTCCGCAGCGCGTCGAAGTCGATCTTGCTCAGGTCAATCGGCTTGCCTGCATGGTAGGTCGGCTCCTCGTCGGCGACCAGGATGCTCTGGTCGAGCACCTGCTCCACCTGGCCCAGCAGATCGGGGACCTCGGTGGTCCGTTGCAGAAGGCGGATCTTGTCGGCCATGATGCGCAGCAGGGTGCAGGCGGGCAGGAACTCGTTCACCGCCGGGTCGGGCTTGATCGCGCCAAAGAGGCTCCAGACACGGTCGGCCAGCGCCAGGTAGCGGCGCTTGTTCTCGTCGTTGATCAGCAGCTTTTCGACCCCGTCCTCCAGCGAGTCGGGCAACACCACCCCTTCTTGCAGCACGATGGACTGCGTGGCCTGCTCGATCAGCGCCACCTGGCTGAAGGCGTTGGCCGCCAACAGCCTGGCCAGGACGACGCCGCGCCCCAGGCAAAAGGCGGTGGCCTCGCCCAACGCCTCTCGCAGCTCGGCCACCAGCGCGGCCTTGGACTGGATCGGCCGGGCCGAGTCCTCCGGCGTCGGGGCGTAGATCGCCAGCGCGCGTTGCAGGTCGCGAAAAACCCCGATATAGTCCACGATCAGGCCGTTGACCTTGTCTTTAAAAACACGGTTGGCGCGGGCGATGGTCTGCATCAAGGTATGGTTGCGCATTGGCTTGTCCAAATAGATCGTCGCGCAACTGGGCACGTCAAAGCCGGTCATCCACATGGCGCAGACAAAGACGATGCGGAAGGGGTTGGTCGGGTCCTTGAATTGGTCGTCGAGCTTGGGGTTGGCGGTGGACATGCGCCGCCGATGCGGGACAATGTCCACGCCCTTTTGGCGCAGGTCGGCGATCTCGTTCTGCGTGGGCGAGACGACCACGGCCATGTCGGTCCCCTGCATAAAGGCGATGCGCTCCTCGATCTGGGCGCGGGCTGGGCCGTGGGCGCGCTGGGCCTGCTTCTGCAGGTCGGCCAGGTGCTCCCGCCAGTGGCGCTGCACTTTGTCGTACATCTTGACCGCGGTGGCCTTGTCGATGGCGACGACCATGGCCTTCCCTGGCCCCGCGGCGCTGTCGAAATCGCGGTGCATGTAATGCTGCACGATGTCGCGGGCGATCCGCTCCAGGCGGTCCTCGCGAGTGATCAGGTGGTACTCGCGGGCGAACTCGCGCTCCAGCCGCTGCTCCTGCGCGTCGTCCAGCTCGGCGGCCTCCAGCACTTCCTCCAGCTCGTCGCCCAATTGCTCGTTGGCCAGCTGCAACTCGGGGATGCGGTTCTCGTAATAGAGTGGCAGCGTGGCCTTGTCCTCGATGGACCGGGAAAAGTTGTACACGCTGACGTACTCGCCAAAGACCTGGCGGGTGCGCTCCTCGCCGACCATCAGCGGCGTGCCGGTAAAGCCGATAAAGGCGGCGTTGGGCAGCGCGGTGCGCATGTTCAGCGCAAAGAGGTCGTACTGGCTGCGGTGCGCCTCGTCGGTCATCACCACGATGTCGCTGCGCGTCGAGAGGACGGGGTAGACCTCGCCCTTGGCGGTATGGAACTTTTGCACCAAGGTAAAGACGTAGCGGTGGCTCTCGCGCAAGAGCTGCTGCAGCTCCCGGCCCGAATCGGCGTGGGCCTCCTTCTCCGTCACCGCGCCGCAGTTGGCGAAATTGTCATAGATCTGCCCGTCCAGCTCGACGCGATCGGTTACGATCACGAACGTATAGTTGCCGCCGAGCTTGCGCAGCGCCTTTTGCGCGAAAAAGATCATGGAATAGCTCTTGCCCGCGCCCTGGGTGTGCCAGTAGACGCCCAGCCGTCCCTGATTCTCGCCCAGGCTGCGCAGCGCACGCAGGGCGTTGTTCGTCCCGAGGTACTGATGGTTCATCGCCGCGATCTTGGCCAGGCCGCCCTGGTTCTCGTCGTAGAGGATGAAATTCTCCATCAGGTCGAGCCAGCGCGCCGGGGCGCAGAGGCCGCGCACCATGGTCTCCCAAGAGATGACGCCCTTTTCCCCCTCGTCGTTGATGCGCTTCCAGTCGTAGTAGCGCTCCCAGTCAGCAGTGAGGGTGCCGCAGCGCGACGAGTCGCCGTCGGTGGCCAGGATCAGCGCGTTGTACCAGAGGAGCTGCGGGATGGCTTCCTTGTAGTGGCGGATATTGTCCTTGTAGGCCGCCGCCGCCCCCTTGCCCGGCGCCTTTAGCTCGATCAGCAGCAGCGGCAGGCCGTTGACGAACCCCACCAGGTCGGGTCGGCATGTATACAGCTCGCCGAGGACCCAGAACTGGGAGACGATGAGCCAATCGTTGTTCTCCGGCTCGTCCCAGGCCACCACGCGCACCGTGATGGTGGTCTCTGGGCGAGACCCTGGCCCCGCCGCGCCGTCCGCCCCCAGCCGCACGGTGACACCGTCCTTGATCAGCCGGTAGAGCTCGCGGTTGGCTGCGGCCAGGGAGAGCGTCCCCCGCCCGCGGGTCAGCTCCTCGATGGCCAGGTCCACCGCCTCGGGCGGGAGGCCGGGGTTGAGCTTTTCCAGGGATTGTCGCAGCCGGGGCAGCAGCACCACGTCGGCGGCGGTCTCGCGGCCCAGCGGGCTGCGCCCCGCGGCACCGGGTGCCGAGTCGAACTCGTGGTAGCCGTTGGTCGTCTGCCAGCCCAGCTCGCGGAACAGCTCCAGGGTCGGCTGCTCGATGAGGTGGTCCTCGGAGAAGGGGCTGCTCATACCTCCACCTCCCCGCTGATCAACCGCGGCAAGAGCAGGTCGCGTGTGGCGCGCAGGTTGGCGTTCCTGCTTCGCAGGTTCCGTATCGCAGCGAAAACGTCCATTGTCATCGAACCGAATCGGCTCAGAAGCGGATCAGCTGGCACGACAATAGGCAGTAGATACGCTTGGTTGCGATTCAGCCCGGGGACGGCAGCATCATTGTTCAGAAAGTTCTGTGTCTGGAAATTGTAGTAAACGTAGGGCAGCGGGAGATTCGTCTGGACATAAAACACGGTATCTATGGGCCAGAAACCGGTATCAGACCAATGGACACTGCCGACATTGCCCTTACGTCCGACGATGATGCCAGGTCCTTGGACCATTGCCTCATCGTGGTAGCCCACAACTCCACTTGAGCCATAGACAGGCGCAGGACCCGCACGGCGGTTTTCAGCTGTCAGTGCTTTCCCGTAAGCCAATTCGATAACTTGACCAAGCTTCCTGACCTCCCACCCCTCCGGCACCCTCCCCACCTCCGACTCGACCCAGCGGGCGGACTCGTGGCCGGGGAAGCGGAAGCGCACGAACCACTCGCGGTAGAGGGATTGGGCCATCTCTTGCAGGATGCGGATGCGCCGCTGGTTGACCTCGATCAGGTCGTCGTAGGCGGAGAGGATCGCGGCGATCTTGCGTCTGACATCGGGAAAGGGTATCTCAAACTCGGAGATGGTGTCCTTCGTCAAGTTAGGAAAAGTGCCGCCGGTCGCGAGCTTGAGCAAAGCTTCCAGGCTGAAATCGAGGCAATACCTGATGAACCTGGTGTCAAGCTGAGTCTCACCTCGGATTGCGCATACTCCACGGCCAAGGGAATACACACGGTCCGCCCAGTTCATACGCCCGGTAGTTGAACCGCGCACGCAGAAAATCAAGTCCCCCGGCTCACACTGGCGCTGAGAATCCGTGGTAAACAGCGTGCAATTGGGATGAGCGTCGCCAAACTCGGTGGGACCGTTCAGGAGCGGCAAACCAATGCCAATCCTGTTGTACGTCGATCCATCTGGCGATTGCCCAGTGACAATGGTAGCTACACTCCCCAGGCTTGACATCCTCATGCGGAGACCGCCCCAAGCAACCTGGTCGCGTTTTCCGCGCTCCGCTCCTCCAGCGCTCGCGCCTCGGCGCTGAGCAACCCTTTTCGTAGGGCGAGTTGGGCAGCCAAGAGACCCTTGGTCATCGGCCATCACCTTCTTGGTAGAGCGATGCTTCCATAGCCCGGACGATGTCAACTATGGCCATGTAAAGGTCATCGAATGTCTGCGCCGAGTTATGTTTCTTAAGAGGGAGATCCAGCTCGGTTCCGGTACCCTCCTCGAATCCGATGCTCATTAGCCTCTTCCTGAAGCCGTTCACATTTAAGCCAGGAATGCCTCTCCAATAATCTGCACCAGGCACAAAGATCCGAGGATTGTCGCCCTCTGCGGCCAATATGAACGCAGTTCTAACCTTGGGTTCCACCATGGTCTTGTCACGAGAGGTTACGAGCGCGCCCGTCCGAAAGTACAGGCCTGACTGGAGCTGGTCTATCTGCCACTTGTGGCTCTGGACGCGCTTGAGGAAGCTGTCCACGCGGTCGGCGGCGGGGGTGCCCAGCGTTCTTTGAAGCTGGCGCAAGGCAGCCTTGATGGGCGGAAGCGGGCCGCGATCCATGATCTTGAGCATCAGATTGACGAAACCCAGAAGCTCCTGTGCCTCTGCGGCTCCGTACTCGATGAGCGCGTAATCTGGATGCGATACCGGGTTACGAAACAGCGTGAAGCTCCACCGCAGCACATTCCCGAGGTTCCTGGCTTCATCGTCCTCAAGTCCCATCTTGACGGTTAGGGCGCCTCCCGGGTTGAGAGCGGAGGACACGACCTCGGAT
>JAAYEA010000533.1 GCA_012689325.1 Chloroflexota bacterium | reverse complement strand
GCCGCAGCGCCGACCTGCTGGCGGACCCCAACGTGGAGGCGGTCATCGTCGCCACCAACGACGCCGCCCACGGCGCCAACGGGCTGGAGGTGCTGCGCGCCCGCAAGCACCTCTTCCTGGAGAAACCCATGGCCCAGACCATCGCCGAATGCGACGCCATGATCGAGGCCTGGCGCGGCAGCGGGGTGGTGTTCATGGTCGGGCTGGAGCTGCGCTATTGCTCCCTGGTGCAAGAGATGCGGGCGATCCTCGACCGGGGCGATATCGGCGCGGTCAAGCTCGCCTACGCCATGGACAACGTCTCGGTGGGCGGGCAGTACTATTACCACGACCGGCGCCGCCTCAAAGAGTACATCGTCAGTCTGGTGCTGGAAAAGGGGACGCACACCCTGGACCTGATGAACTGGTTCATCGGAGGGCAGCCGACGCGGGTCTATGCCGAGGGCGGGCTGGACGTCTTTGGCGGCGACGCGCCCAACGACAAGCGCTGCCGCGATTGCGAGATTCGGGCCACCTGCCCCTATTTCGTGGCCAGCGAAGGGTTCGTGATGGATTACGGGCAGGTGCTCAAGGCCAAGCCCGACCTGTGCGTCTATGCCCGCGAGTGCGACGTAGACGACAACACCACGGTGACGGTGCGCTACGACAACGGCTGCAAGATGAACTACATGGAGTGCCATTTCACGCCCGATTACTCGCGCGAGTTCACCCTCATCGGCGACAAGGGCCGCATGTACGGGTTCTATAACAACGAGCAGGACTTTCGCATCGAGGTCACCTTCCGCCACAGCGACAAGAAGGACCTCTATTACCCGCCCAAGCGCCCGGGCGGCCACGGCGGCGGCGACCCCATGATCCAGGACGCGTTCTTGCGTCGGGTGCAGGCGGGGACGCCTAGTTGCCCCGGCGTGGTGGGGGCACGCAACGCGGCGGCCATCGCCATCGCCTCGGCGCAGGCGGTGGCCGCGGGCCGGGTGGTGGACATCCCGCCCTGCCCGCCCGCGCCGGACGAGATCTAGACCGCAACCAGTTGCCACAAGCCTGATAGGAGGAGCTTGTCATGCTCGAATCCACGTATTCCGACCAACACGCCTTTGCGCCGTTTCTCAACTTGGAGGCCTGTTGCCCCGCGCCGGTGATCGTTCAGTCCGTGGAGGTCTTGCGTTTCGCCGACGTCTTTTTGGTGCGCGCCACCAGCGCCGACGGCGCGGTAGGTGTGGCCACCTGCAACCGGCGAGCGCAGTATCTCTATCCCATGCTCAAAGGGCTGGTCATCCCCTTCTTCATCGGCCAGGACGCCCGCCGCCTGGAGGCGCTGGTCAACGAAGTCTATCCGTACAAGAGCAACTACAAGTACCAGGGCACGCCCTTTTGGAACTGCGTGGCCTACGTGGAGGCGGCGCTCTTTGACCTGCTGGGGCAGGTTGCCGGCCGCTCGGTGGGCGATCTGATCGGCGGCGCCTGGCGCGACCGCATCCCGATCTATCTCTCCAGCATGCGGCGCGACACCACGCCCGAGCAAGAGGTGGCCTGGGTCGGCGAGCGGCTGGCCGAGACCAAGGCCCGCGCCGTCAAGTACAAGATCGGCGGGAGAATGGCCAACAATGCCGACTCGCTCCCCGGCCGCGCCGAGCGGCTCATTGCCCTGGCCCGCGAGTCCTGGGGGCCGGACGTCACCCTCTATGTGGACGGCAACGGCTCCTACGACCACGTCAGGGCCATCGAGATCGGGCGGCTGCTGGAGCGCTACCGTTACAGCTTTTTCGAGGAGCCCTGCCCCTTCGAGCAGTACGAGGAGACGCGCATGACCGCCGACGCGCTGGATATCCCCGTGGCGGGCGGCGAGCAGGACTGCAACATGGGGCATTTCAAGGTGATGATCCGCGACCGCTACGTGGATGTGATCCAGCCCGACCTGATGTACAACGGCGGGCTGATCCGCGCGCTGCGCGTGGCCCGCATGGCCGCCTCGGTGGGCATGAACGCCACGCCGCACAGCCCCAAGCACAACCCCGAGCTGGCGACGCTCCTGCACTATGCCTCCGTCGTGCGCAACACCGGGCCCTTCCTCGAGTTCCCGGCGGTCAAGGTCAAGTACGATTCCTGGTACGCCCCCCAGTTCGTGATCCAGGAGGGCGGCTATATCCAGGTTCCCACGGGTCCGGGGCTGGGCATCACCTACGACCCCGGCATTTGGGACAAGGCAGAAGCGATCTAGCAAGGAAAGGAGCAGACGCGATGTTATACCGACCCTTTGGCAGATTGGGCTGGGATGTCTCCGCCATCGGCCTGGGCACCTGGAACATTGGCGACCAGTGGGGCAAGGTGGAGCCCGCCACGGCCTGGGCCACGGTCCGCGCGGCCTATGAGCACGGCATCAACCTCATCGACACCGCCGAATCCTATGGCGTGATTAACGGCCTCTCCGAGATGCGGCTGGGCCAGGCGCTGGCGGGGATCCGCCACAACCTCTACTTGGTGAGCAAGATCGGCCACTGGGGCGAGCGCACTGGCCAGGGCGTGCCCAAGACCACCGTGGACATGATCCGCCTCTGCGGCCACGCCATCTTGGGCCGCCTGCGCACCGACTGGGTGGACGCCATCCTCTGTCACGACGCCAACCTGCAGGACCCCACCATCTTTCTCGAGGGGTTCGAGGCGCTCAAGAAGGAGGGATGCTTGCGCGCCTATGGCATCTCCACCAACGACCTGGAGGCGCTCAAGCGCTTCAACGTCAACGGCGCCTGCAGCATCGTCGAGATCGACTATTCGCTGCTGAATCGTCAGCCGGAGGAAGCGCTGCTGCCCTATTGCCGGGAGCAGGGCATCGCCGTGCTGGTGCGCGGCCCGCTGCATCGCGGGCTGCTGGCGGGCAAGTACGCGCCGGGCGCCACCTTTGCCGACTCGGTGCGCGGGGCCTGGCACGACGGCGGCAAGCAACAGGCGCAGCTAGACCGCGACCTGGACACGGTGGAAAGGCTCAAGGCCCATTTTGCGGCTGGCCCCGAGATGGTCAGCGCCGCGCTCCGTTATGTCATCTCTCACCCCGCCGCGCCGGTGGCCATCCCCGGCGCCAAGTCGCCCGAGCAGGCGATCATGAACGCCGCCGCCGGCGACCGCGGGCTGAGCTTTGGGGAGTGGGAAGGCCTCGCCAAGCTGCTCCAATAGGCAGCCGAATCGCGGCCTTTCGCCAAGAACAGCGCACACAGAAGGAGAGACATGGCCTACACGTTGCTGCGTAACGGCACGCTCATCGACGGCCGCGGCGGCGCGCCGATCCCCG
>JAAYEA010000532.1 GCA_012689325.1 Chloroflexota bacterium | reverse complement strand
CCAGACGCGGATCGCGTAGGCTCCCAAAGTGCTCCCTGATCGTTGCGCCCGGCTTGTCCACCTCGGCTACCCCCCTGTACAGGATAGCCGCTATTCTACCTCACTTTTAATGCAATCGCCCTGGTCATCGTCTGCTTCTCCTTGTTGCGTGTTGGTTGCACCACAAGGATTCAGCACACGATGACCTTTTTCGTCAAATCTTTTTTACACCACTTTGTAAGACATTATCATCGGCGGATATCAGTACCTGGTTGGAAAGGCTGGGCACAACAAGCGTTTTTCCTCCAAGGAGGTCTCCCATGTTCAACATCCGAGACTATGGAGCGAAAGCAGATAAAACCACCAACGACGCGCCGGCGATCCAGGCGGCCATCGACGCCTGCCACGCCGCAGGCGGGGGCACGGTCCATGTCCCCGCGGGGGACTATCGCTGCGGCATGATCCGGCTGCGCAGCCATGTGACGCTCGAGCTGGGCGCGGGGGCCACGCTCTGGACCAGCACGAACCCCGCCGATTACGAGCTGACCCAGCGCACCAGCCAGGAGGGCTACCTGCTCCAGGCCGACGGCGCGGAGCACGTCGCCATCGTGGGCCAGGGGACGCTGCGCGGCGAGGGCAACTGGCCGCTGGGCCGCTTCTTCGGCGTCCCGGAAAAGCCGCCCTTCCGCGTGGGTATCCTGCTCTTCACCGGCTGCCGCCAGGTGACCATCCGCGACATCACCATCCTCTATGGCGACGCCTGGACGCTGCACCTGAAGCGCTGCGAGCGTGTGGTCATCGACGGGATCACCATCCACAACGACATCCGCCACATCAACTCGGACGGCATCGACCCCAACTCGTGCCGCGACGTGCGCATCTCCAATTGCCACATCGTGGCCGGCGACGATTGCATCGTGCTCAAGGCCACCGACCCGGAGCGCTACCCCTGCGAGAACGTGGTGGTGACCAACTGCACCCTGGAGACCACCTGCACCGCCATCAAGCTGGGGACCGAGTCTTGGGGCGATTTCCGCGACATCCATTTCTCCAACTGCACCATCCGCAACACCTCGGTGGGGATCGGCTTTTACCTCAAAGACGGCGCCACCATGGAGCGGATGACCTTTTCCAACATCTCCATCGAGAACCTGGACCTCAACCATACCAAGCACGCCGTCTTTCCCATCTATATGGACATCGAGCGGCGCGACCCAGATTCCAAGGTGGGCGCCATCCGCGACATCAGCTTTTCCGACATCCAGATCCATGGCGGGTCGGGGACGCTGATCCAGGGGATGCCGGAGCGGCCCATCGAGAACCTCGCCTTGCGCAACGTGACCATGCGCGTGGAGACCACGGCGAGCTGGGATCAGCGGGAAAAGGCCATCGGCGGGCGGCGCACCACCTCGGACGCGCGGGACACGCTCTATGCGCGCAAGCCCTCCTATTTCACCATCGCCCACGTCAGGGGGCTGACGCTGGATGGCGTGCGGGCGATCATCGCCAAGGATGCCTACGGCTACTATCCGCGCTCCGCGGTGGGGGTCTATGAATCCGACGGCGCGGTGATCCGCGACGTGCGGCGCGTGCCCGCCGGGGCCGGGAGCACGGTGCCGGTGCTGGAGCTGCACAACTGCCAGCAGATGATGGTCACGGGCTGCCTGGCCGCCCGGGGGACGCCGGTGTTCGTGGGGGTCAGCGGCGAGTTCTCGCGCGACATCTCGCTGGCGGGCAACGACCTGCGCGCCGCCGCCGAGCCGGTCAGGCGCACCGTGGACACCTGCGACGACGTGGTGTGCAGCCTATGAAGGGTTGTATGAACCAAGATGGGCTGCGGTGACCCCGCAGCCCATCTTGGTTGTGAGGGAATGCTGTAGCAAGGCCAGCGACTAGCCGCGCTGTGGGCTAGTAATTCTCGCCCAAGACCTCGTAGTAGGCCTGCGGGTGGAGACAGGCGGGGCAGGCGGCGGGCGCCTTTTTGCCCTTGTGCACATAGCCGCAGTTGCGGCAACGCCAATACACCACCTCATCCTTTTCAAAGACCTTGCCCTCTTGCACGTTCTTGAGCAGCTTCAGGTAGCGCTTCTCGTGCTGCTCCTCCACCTCGGCGATCTCCTTAAAGACGGCCGCGATCTTGGGCAGGCCATCGGCGCGGGCTTGTTTTTCAAAGTCCTTGTAGATGGCAGTCCATTCCATCTTTTCGCCCGCAGCGGCAGCCGCCAGGTTGGCCGCGGTGTCGCCGATCACGCCGGCGGGGTAACTGGCCGTGATCTCGACCTCGCCGCCCTCCAACTGCTGGAAGAACATCTTGGCGTGTTCTTTCTCATTTTCGGCGGTATCGAGGAAAATCGCGGCGATCTGCTCGTACCCCGCCTTTTTCGCGACGGAGGCAAAGTAGGTGTAGCGGTTCCTAGCCTGCGACTCGCCGGCAAAAGCGGCCAGCAGGTTCTTCTCGGTCTGGGTGCCCTTGAGGGTAGCCATGCTGCATCTCCTTTACTGATGGTTCTGCTCGTGCGCCACAGAAGCATAGACTCTGGGTGCGGTCCCCGCTGGCACACAGTATAGCGCAGAGTGCCCGGTTTGGCAATCCAGCGAATTCGCTATTTGGCTTGTTTGCACTATTGACTTATAATTTCCTCACAGTACTCAACAGAGGGGAGGCGATAAGCATGGCCAACAAAGAGCAAAAGCCCGAGAAGAAGGAAAAGAAGCAGAAGAAGGACAAGAAGCAGAAGAAAGCGCCCAAGGCGGAATGAACCCCGCCCCAGGCCGGAGGCCCCGGGTATCGCGCATCTGGTAACCGGGTCCAACGACCGCTTCTTTCACTTCGAAGAGCTCACAGGCTCGCCCTGTGGGCTTTTTTGTTGGGCCAAGCGCTGTGGCCCTGCGCCGCAGCGCTCCCATGGCAACGGCCGCCACCCAACCGGGTAGCGGCCGTTGCAGCCTAGCCAGGAGCTAGAGGTGGATGTCTCGCGCCCCTACGCCTCTCCGTCTTTTGGCTCTCCGCGTGCTTTAGGGGATGATGCTGAGCGAATCGGTGACCTCGCCCGTAAAGCCGTTGGCCGAGCCATCCCAGTACATCGTCCACGTGCAGGTTGTCGTGCTGCCCAGCGTGCCCGGCGTGCAGACGATGATGTCTGAACCATCGCCGCTGACGCCGGTGACGCCAAAGCTGCCCACGGTGCTCAGGTAGATCTTGCCAGCCGCGTCCACCCAGGCGGCGTTCACGTCCTCGTTCGACGTGGAAGAGAGCCCCACATCCGAGCCATCAAAGTACATGGCCCAGGCGCCAGAGGTGGTGGACCCCAGAGCCGTCGGCGTGAAGGCGATCAGGTCCTCGTCCGCGCCCGACGCGCCCGTCACCGAAAAGCTGCCCAGCGTGCTGACCAGCAGCCGGCCGTCCGGCAGCAGGGCGAAGGCGTCCACGTCCTCGTCGCTGGTCGAGAGGCCCACGTCCGAGCCGTCGAAATACCACGACCAGCTCCCGGCCGTCGTGGCGCCCGTCGAGGTGGGTGTGAAGCGCAGGATATCCGAGTCGTCCACCGCGCCCAAGCCGCTCAGGGTAAAGTCGGTGTCAAAGCTCATCAGCAGCGAGCCACCGGCTTGCAGCTCAAAGGCATCGATGTCGGTGTTGGCCAGCCCGATGTCCGAGCCATCTATGAACAGCGACCAGGCGCCGGTGCCCATATCCTTGATCAGGATATCCTCATCGGCGAAGGCGACGCCTCCGGCCGTGCCCGCGGTGCTGGAGCCCAGGTAGAGCTTGGCTCCGGCCGGGGGATCAGGCGTCATCGCGGTGGCCGTGTTGGAATAGTCCGAGTCGCCGCCATCGTTGTAGGCCCGCACCCGGTAGCTATAGCTCGTGGACGCGGCCAGCCCGGTGTTCGCATAGCTGGTCACGCCCGCGCCGACCGTGGCGATCTGCGCAAAACCATTGCAGTCCGCGCCGGTGCAACGCTCGATCTTGAAGCCAGTCTCGTTGCCCGAGTTATCGGTCCAGGCCAGATTAATCTGGCTGTACGAGACGGCGGTTGCCGCCAGGTTGGTCGGAGCAGCGGGCGGCGTGGGCGGCACCGAGCTATTGTAGACCACGGAGGCGGCCGCGTAGCCGACCCGGTTCTTGCCGTAGGCTATCCACATGTAGCCGCCCTCGCCCCAGTCGTCTCCCCACGAGTTGCGCAGCCGCCAGGCTCCCAGGGCGTCATCCCAGCCCACCAGGACGATGGCGTGGTTCATCGTGGTGCACGAGGTCGCGGGATTAAAGACCCCGCTGGTGTAGCTCCGGAAGGCCGTGTTGACGCACACCGCGGCGGATACCGGGCCCCGATCATAGATCGCCTGCTTGATGGCGTCCGTGCTAGGGACGCTGTAGCTGGTGCCGACATAGGCCCAACTGGCGATCTTTTCGTGGTAGGTGTAGGGCCCGCCGCAGGGAACATCGGTGGCAGTATAGGGAAAGGCGCTCTCATAGACCGCCCCTGGCGACACAAAGTACTTGTGCGCCCACCAGCCGCCATCGCAGCCATAGCCATCGGTGTTGCACGACACCAGCCACTGTTCCGCCAGGTCCTTGGAGGCCCCGTCCTTGATCAGGATGTTCATCTCGATGGGGCCGACGGTGCCAAAGGCCCAACAACTGCCGCAGTTGCCCTGATCGCGCACCGGGGTGCAGCCCCCGAGGGTACACCAGTTGTAGGCCGAGGGCACGGCAGCCAGTGACGCCCCGCCATCCGCCGCGGGCAGCTTCTGGTCCACGGCCAGGTCCGGCTCCTGCGCGGCCGGCGCGGGATAGCCCGTGTCCTTGGAAGGCGCGTTCGCGCGCACCTCCAGGGAAAAGGTCCGGGCCGAGGCGGCAAGGTTCGCCGCGCCAGCGGCCCCCCAGGGACGGCCATAGACGAGCTTGAGGATGGCCACGCCCTTGTTGGCGGCGGCGAAGCGCAGCACTTGGGTGCCCGGCGCGCCGAGCTTGCCCTC
Source organism: Chloroflexota bacterium (assembly GCA_012689325.1). Lineage (GTDB taxonomy): Bacteria > Chloroflexota > Anaerolineae > JAAYEA01 > JAAYEA01 > JAAYEA01. The sequence continues at coordinate 27,984 of JAAYEA010000532.1, read as the reverse complement.
GCTGGTCGGCAGCCACTCTGCCTCATCCAACTGGCGCAGCACGCCCGCGCCGAGCCCCTGCACCTGCCAGCCATAGCCGGTGGAGGGGTTGCTCTCCAAATGGACGACCAGCACCTCGCCGTTCAGGTCGATGGACTTGCCGTTATCGCGCTCCGTGACGTGGATCTCTGGCGGGGCGTCGCCCGCCGCTGGCAAGGCCGCGGCGGTCATGCCGACCAGCAATACGATGGAAACCATGACCAGACGAAAAGCAGCAGCCCAACGCGCTTTCATGTTGCCTCCTGGTTCCTCCCATTGGTTCAGCCACAAGCTGCGCTGAGAGCAACGTCCACGCGCCACCACCCTGCCTCTGAGGACAGGCTCTGGTCATCACCTTCCTCTCCATCTCGGGCCACGGCCGGGGCATCCTCGGCGGGTGCTGAGAACGATCAACAGCGCGCACCCGCCGTGGGCGTCCCAAACCAGCGGCCTCAGCCCTGTGCACCCCCGAACAGGGCAGCCAAGCGATCCTCAGCGAAAGACTTTCCTCCCTCTACATATTATATGTCAAATTGGCAAGTTTGTCAAGGCAAATGAGCATAAAACCCAGGAACTGAGCCAAGTCCCCTTCGGCGGCGCCCGGTCACCCCGAGTCGCGGGGGCGCGTGGCTCGCCTTGGGCGCACCTGACGATGGCGAAAGACAGAGCAAGGCTGCGAGCTGCCTCCGAAAGACGCGCCCTCTGGTCCCTGTATCCGCGCATACTCGGGTTGGCACGACTCCCCGGAAAACAAAAACTGGAGTATGCAGCTTGTGTCTGGTGAGACACTTGTGCATACTCCAGTGATGGGTCTGTCGGGGCGAGAGGACTTGAACCTCCGACTTCACGGACCCGAACCGTGCGCGCTACCAAACTGCGCTACGCCCCGATGGACGTGAGCTATTATATACCCCATCGGCTTACGATGCAAATGTGCGCGCCCGCCCAGGCCTGCTTAGCGCCCAGGCGTGACCGTAAAGCGCACCGGCGCGCTGGACCATCGCTTGCCCTCGGCGTCCACCGCCTCGGCCTGGACCATGTGCTGGCCTGGCGCGAGGTTCCAGAGGCGGCTATACGGCGGCTGCGCCAGCTCAGCCAGCGGCTCGCCATCCAGCAGCAGCGTCACGGCCCGGGGCGCCGAGGCCAGCCGCCAGCGCGCCGCAATCTCGATGGATTGTGCGGAGCGCGGCAGCGCCGCGCTGATCACGTATTCCGCATTGGGGTCGGGGCTGATGATCTCCAACGCCACCGCGTTATCTACGGCCTGGGGCGGCGTGAGCCGCGCGGGCGGCTGCGGGATCCCCTGCTCGCGCGCCCATTCCTGCGCCTCCGCCGGCACCACCCAATAGACGCGCTCCATCACCCGTTGGGGCGGCGTGGACGCGGCAGCCAGCGCGCCCGTGGCGGCGTCGATGCGGTAGAGCTGGTGGGCGTCGCACTGCTGCGCGGGCTCTGTCCCCTCGATGAACAGCTCGTAGCGGCGGTTGGGGCAATGCGGCCCCGGCAAGAGCCCCGACTCGGGGCAGACCTCCACCTCCACGAGGCCCTCAGGCCGCGCAAAGGCCGTGGCCGGCTTGCCCTTGAGCAACTCGACCATGAGCTGATGCCAGATGGGCGCCGCGCCGGTGATGCCGGAGACCTGCTTCATCGGCTCGTTATCGGCGTTGCCCGCCCACACGCCGATGACGAGGTCCGGCGTATAGCCCACCGTCCAGTTGTCCCGCCAATCGGTGGTGGTGCCCGTCTTGACCGCCGCCGGCCGCCCCACATAGAGCGCGCTATGCTCGCCAAAGGCGGGCGCGCGCGCCTGGTCATCGGCCAGGATGTCAGTGATCAGGTAGGCCACGCGGGGATCGAGCACGCGATCCTCCGCAGGCGCGGGCTTTTGGTAGCGCCCGCTCCCATCCGGCCCCTCGATGCGCAAGATGGCGACCGGCTCGACCCGCACGCCCTGGCGCGCCAGCCCGGCATAGGCCGCCGTCAGGTCCAGCAGGCGCACCTCGCCGCCGCCCAGGGTCAAGGCCAGGCCGAAACGCTTCAGGTCGCCCTGCCAGTTGATACCCATGCGCCGCGCCAGGTCGGTGAGCGAGGCGATGCCGATGTCGTGGAGCACGCTGACGGCGGCGACGTTGGAGGAGGTAGCCAGCGCCCGGCGCAGCGAGATCGGCCCATAGAAGCGCCGGTCATAGTTGATCGGCACGAAAGGCTGGTCCTCGGCGGTCAGGAACGGCCGCCGCACATCCAAGATCACCGTCGCCGGGGTATAGCCAGCCCCCAGCGCCGCGGCATAGGTGAAGGGCTTCAGCGACGACCCCGGCTGCCGCGGGGCCAGCGCGGCGTTCACCGCGCCGTCGATGTCGGCATCGAAATAGTCGGGGCTGCCCACCATGGCCAGCACCTCGCCCGTCGCTGGGTCCAGCACCACGGCGGCGGCGTTGCGCACATTGTGGTCCATGCCATCGTAGGCGGGGTCGGAGAGCAGTTGCAGGCGGTAGCGGACGATCTCTTCGGCGCGCCGCTGCATGTCCAGGTCCAGCGTGGTGACCACGCGCCAGCCGCCTCGCGCCACCTCCTCCACGCCGTACCACTCCTCCAACTGCTGCCGCACCATCATCACGAAATGCGGGGCGTTGATGGCAAAGGGGCGAGCCGCAAAGCGCAGCGCCTCTCCCAAGGCCAGGTCGGCCTCCTCTTGGCTGATATACCCCGCTTCCACCATCAGCCCCAGCACGACATCCTGCCGCTCCTTGGCCCCCTGCATGTTGGTGAGCGGGTTATAGTGGACCGGGGCCTGGAGCAAGCCGGTCAACAGGGCGGCTTCGGCCAGGTCCAGCTCGTCGGCGCGCTTGGCAAAGTAGGCCTCCGCCGCCGCCTCGACGCCGTAGGCATAGTTCCCGTAATAGCTGTAATTGAGGTAGAGCTCCAGCACCTCACCCTTGCTAAAGAGGCGGCTGATCCGCCAGGCCAGGAAGGCCTCGCGCAGCTTGCGCCGCCAGGTGCGCTCCCAGCGCTCCTCCGGCAACAAGATGATCCGCGCCGTCTGTTGGGTGATGGTGCTGGCCCCGGAGGTGATCTCGCCGTAGCGCAGGTTATAGTAAGCGGCGCGCAGGATGCCTCCCAGGTCGACGCCGGGGTTGCGATAGAAAGTGGCGTCCTCGGTGGCGACGGTCGCTTGCTGCAAGGCCAGGGGGATGCGGTCCAGGGTCACATAGGTGTGCTTGCCCTCCACGTTGTCCAGCCACTCGTAGAGGACCCGCCCCTCTCGGTCGAGGATCTTGGTGGTCTCCCTGGCCTGCACCTGGCGCATGGACGCGGGGTCCGGCAGGTCGGCAAAGAGCCAGAGATAGGCAGCGACGGCGCCGATCAGGCACAGCGCCGCCAGCCCACCCAGGAGGTAGGGCCACTTGCTGCGATGCTTTGGCTGGTTGTTCTCGCGATGGGTCATGGCATGGTCCGGTGCAAAGAGGCTGTTCGCTCGCATCAGATAGACGCGCCCCGGACCGCCAAGGTTCCCCCAAGAACCGGCCTGCGCTACGGCAGGCCCTGCTTGAGCCGAGTGACGATCTCTTGCAGGCGCATCAGCTCCAGGCTGCAGGCGACAAGCTGCTGCTCCAACGTGGCCACGCGCCCCCTGACCTCGGCGTACTCGTCTTCATCATCGGGCTGGCCGGGCGCGTCGGGCTGGATGCGCTGCAACCAGCCATCGGGGCCATAGGCGCTCTCGCCCGGGCACTCGGTGCCGTGGCCAGGCAAGGAAGCGTCGCGGTGGCCCACGCGCGGCAAGAGCCGCCCCAGGTAGCTATCCAGCACATTGCAGAGCCGCTTGCACAGGTCCAGCGTCGAGCTGGCGGGCGGCTCCTTGGAGAAATCCCCCACCAGCGAGATGCCGATGACCTCGGCATTGCGCCCCCAGACGTTGGCGCGCTCCGTATCCAGCGAGCCTACGTAGCGCACCTTGTGCGGATAGACGACGAAATGGTAGCCGATGCCGGGCCAGCCGTTGTTCTCCACGTGATAGCGGGCGATGGTGTTGCTGTAGGTCTGGGGCGTGGTGCCGGTGCCGGTGTGATGAATCACCTGCAGCTTGATGCCCGCCAGCGGGCGCTTGTCGAACTCGCCCGAGCGCATCAGCTCGGTGCGGATATCGTCGAACTTGGCCCCGAACTCGGCGCTCAGCCGCTCCACCAGCTCGTCTTTGGGCTGGGCCGGCTCGGTGGGTTTCCAGGGCAGCGGCGGGTTGGCCACCATATAGGTCGCCAGGCGCTCGGACATCTCGCCGTGGATGTCAAAGGTCTCCCAACGCGGGTCCACCCGCCCATAGCAAAAGATCGTCGCGCCGACGATGGGCCAGCGGGCGGCGTCGGCTTGGAGGCTGGTGTCGTACCATTGCAGCTCGTTCAGGTAGCCCGCCGCGTCGGTATAGCGCTTCCAGCCCTCCTGCGCCTGCCCCAGCATGCCTCCGTCGATGCCGCACTCGGTGATGATCAGCGGCTTGCGCAGGTTCTCCGGCAGCGCGTCATAGACCCGCTGATAGCGGCGGCAGAGCCAGGTGTCCAGGTTGGCCAGGTAGGGCGGATGGGTATTGGCCGAGTACTCGTGCAGCCCCAGGTAATCGCCCACCTCCAGCGCCGGGTAAAAGTCGGGCCAGAGCTCCAGCTCGGGCGTCCCCGAGGAAAAGTTGCCCACCACGGATTTCCAGCCCTGGGCGGTCAGGATCTGCGCGCGGGTCTTTTCGAACAGGGCGTAGCGCTGCATCTCTTCGTGGGCCTGGGCCTCCATGTTGGAGCGAGCCGCCGCGCCCAGGAAACGGGACAAGAGGGAGGGAGCCCGGCTCTTGAACTGGGTAAAGCCGATCTCGTTGTATCCCTCCAACGCGTCGATCAGGCCGCGGAATGGCTCGGCTGCGGGCAATAGAAGCTCGCTGCAGAACCTTTCCGCGTTCTCTTTCGGGGATTCCCACGGTTGCGGAAAGACCACCAGCCGCCCCACCCAAAAGGTGTTCGGGCTGGCCTCCTTGGCCTCTCGCATCCAGACCGGATCCACGTTCTGCAACAACACCTTGGCTACGCGGGGCTTGACCTTGCGCAACCAGGGAATCTGATCGGATTTCCAATTGATGTGCGGGCCCAGCATCGAGTTGCCCATGCGCTCCCCCCGAATCTGCCTCAAGGCAATCTGCAACCAACTGCCATATTATTACTGACAGTATAGCAGGATTTGCCCTGCTGTCAACTCGCGCCATCCCGCGCTTTTGGATCAACCCTCCCGATCAGCACCGTCTGCAGCGGGGCCAGCCCCTCCTGCTCGTAGAACCGCAGGGCGCCCTCGTTGGCCACGGCGGTATAGACGGTGTAATACCGGACGCCCCTCTCCGCAAAAAAGGCGACGGCCTCCGCCATGAGCCCCCTGGCGACGCCCTGCCGCCGATAGGCCGGCTGGACCATGAGCCCCGAGATGGTCCCATAGCGGCGCACCTGGTAGAACGGGGCCTGGGAGCGGATCGCCACCGTGATATAGCCCACGATCCGCCCGCCGTCCAGGGCGAGGAAGGTGCGATGGTCCTCGGAACCGAGCGAGCGGGAAAAGAAAGCTAGGATATCGTCGTCGCGCAGATCCTCCACGTTGAAGAACTCGGCGTGGTGGCCCTGGTACTCGGCAAAGAACGCCCTGGATAGCTCCACCAGCTCACGCAGGTCGTCCTCAGCGGACAAGGGGCGGATGATCATCGCAAGCGCCTCCCTCCAGGTTCCCGCGCATCTGGGCGATAGCGTCCGCCCACTGGCGCGCCTGGGTCGGGTCAACAAATAGGTCAGCGCCGCCGTACATCTGCACGCCCCAACTGGGCGCGGGCGACGCCGCGGCGGCCTGCAAGCTCGCAGGAAAGTCCAACGCGTCCAGAATCAATTGCACCTTGCGTCCGGCGGGAACCCAAGCCGCGGAGGCGGTCAAGACCTCGGCGGCCCACCCCGGCGCGCGGCCGCATTTCGCGGCATAGATCAGCGGGGTGAAGACGTCGATGGAGGGCGCCAGCAGCGCGTGATCCTGGGCAAAGATGCGTTTCAGCGCGCCGTCGAACTCGTCCGGGGCCCAGGGGCACATGTACGCGCCGATGAGGCAATCCGGCAGGTGCTCGCGGATGATGGCGGCATACTGGGTCGCGTAACCGGCGACGCGCTCGCCCTTGTGCCGCGCCCAGGCTCCGGCGTGATGGGCGAGGATCGCTTGCGGCGTGGCGGCATCGACGCCGGTGGCCTCGCAAAACTCGGCGATGCAGGCGGGGCAGAAGCAGCTCTCCTGCAGGTCGGGGTCGGGAACCTCGAACCAGCCGCCGTAGGTCAGGTAATCGAGCCAGATGCCGGTGGGCTGATAGCGCTGCACGCCGGCCAACAGGTCGGCGGCGATGCGGTCCACAAACCCGCGTTGGGAGAGGCAGACGCCCTGAAAGAGCCGCCCGCGCCGCAGTGGCTGACCGTCGGCGCCGATGGGCACCAGCTCGGGGTGCTCGTCATAGTTGGTCCGAAAAGTCGGGAACTCGACGCAGGGCGCCAGATCGTGGCGCGCGCAGGCGTCAAAGGCGCGCTCGTCAAAGCCATGGAACCAGACGGCATTGCAGCCATATTCCGCCAGGCGCTCGCCGTGCTGCAGCGCCTGGCTGCCGTAGGGGCCAAAGAGGGCAGTTGTGGGCATGGGGTCTCTCCGCTGAAATAGGATGCCCTCATACTACCCGCAGTTACGCGGCGAGTCAAAGGCCCGGAAAACAACGAGGGCTGCCGCAGCGGCAGCCCTCGCGCGATGGATGGCGGTGGCCGCGCTCAGCGGACCAGGAACCGCGCGCGCAGCGCCTGCGGGTCCAGCGAGTGCGCGCCAACGATGGCCTCGTACTCCAGCGGCTCGATCACCCACTCCCACTGCTCGTCAAAGTAGGCCAACTGCGGCGCGGGAACCTCGAAGGTGACCACGCGGCTTTCGCTAGGGGCCAGCGAGACGCGGGCAAAGGCCTTCAGCTCTTTCGGAGGGCGCTCCACCCGCGAGCCGTGCGCCGCCACGTACAATTGCACCACCTCGTCGCCGGCGCGCGGGCCGGTGTTGCGCACGGTGACCGTGGCGCGGAGCGTGTCCTGCGGCCCGATCTCGGCGCGCTCGAGCTGGAGGTCGCTCAGGGCAAAGGCCGTGTAGCTCAGGCCGTAGCCGAAGGGGAAGGCCGGGGCCACGCCATCCCGCTCCAGCTTGTGGTGGCCGTGCCAGAGGTCGTAGGTGATGGCCGTGGCGTCGCGGTCAAAGAAGGGCAGGTCCTCGGCGCGCTTGGGAAAGACGCAGGGGAGCTTGCCGCCGGGGTTGGCTTTGCCCAGCAGCACGTCGGCCAGGGCGTGGCCGCCCTCCATCCCCGGATACCAGAGCATCAAGATGGCGGGGACGCGGCGTCGCCAGACCTCGGTGATCACCGCGCTGCCAGACATGATGGCCACGACGGTGCGGGGGTTGGCTGCCGCCACGGCCTGTATCAGTGCCTCGTCCTCGGGCCGCAGCGTCAGGCTGGTCCGGTCGCCGCCCACGGAGAGGGCGCCGACCGTCTTGTCCGAGGCGCTCATGCTCTGCATGACGCCCTGCAATTGGGCTGCCTCTGCTTGCGTCGGGGGCGGGACCACATCGGCCACGCGCGCGAGCAGGTTCGGCGGGATGTATTCGCCCTCGTCCTCGTGGGTATAGCCAACGATCAGCACCGCCGCATCGGCGGCCTGGGCCGCGGCCATCACCTGCCCCAGGTCGCTGCCGTCGGCGTGGAGCACGCGCTCCTCGCCCAGCGCCGCCCGCAGCCCCTGCAACGGGGTGACCACGTAATCGGGCTGGGTCTTGCTCGACCCGCCGTCGCCGGTGTTGGGCCGGTCAGCCAGCCGCCCGATGACGGCCACCTTGCCCTTGGGGCTGAGGGGCAAGAGCCCGCCCTCGTTTTTGAGCAGCACGATGCTTTTTTGCGCCACTTCTCGCGCCAATCGGCGGTGCGCCTCGCAGCCGGCCACGCTGCGGTCGTAGAGCTTGGGGTCGCGTCCCTGGGCAAAGCGGACCTGCTGGCGCAACATGCGCAGCACGGCATCGTCCACCCGCGCCACGGGGACCTCGCCCTCCGCCACGAGCCGCGGCAGGTCGCGATGGAAATGCATGCGGAACGGCATCTCCAGGTCCTGCCCGGCCAGCGCCGCCGCTTTGGCGTCCCGCATGCCCATGATCCAGTCCGTGACCACGAACCCCTGAAAGCCCCAGCGCTTTTTGAGGATGTCGGTCAGCAGCACCTTGTTGTGGCCGCACCACGCCCCGTTGACGCTGTTGTAGGCGCTCATCACGCAGGCCACACCCTCCTCCACCACCCGGCGAAAGTGCGGCAGGTAGACCTCATACAAGGGGCGGCGAGAGACGGTCACATCCACCTGAAAGCGGGCGTTCTCCATCGAGTTGAGGGCATAGTGCTTGGCGCAGGCCATGACGTGGCGCTGCACGCCGCGCACCAGCGCCGCGGCCATCTCGCCCAGATGCCAGGGATCCTCGCCAAAGGTTTCCTGCGCGCGGCCCCCGGCAGGGTGGCGCAGCAGGTTGATGCAAACGCCGCCAAAGAGGTTGGCGCCCAGCGCCCGCATCTCTTTGCCGATGGCGTCGCCCACCCGTTCCTCCAGGGCGGGGTCCCAGGTGGCGCCGCGGGCCATGGCCACGGGAAAGGTGGTGGCCCCTTTGAGGATGACGCCGCGAGGCCCGTCCGAGAAGCGAATGCCCGCTATACCCAGCCGGTGAACCTGGCCAGCGACATACGGCTTGGTCCCGTAGGCGCCGCTCATCATCCCGATCAGCGATGTCCAGCAGGAAACGTCGCCGTACATCATTTTGATCTTTTCCTCGAGGCTCAGTTGCGCCAGCAACTCTTGGGCCTTGGCTTCGATCTGGGGTTCGGCCAGGGGTTGCGCCGTCTCCAGCGCGCCAAATGCGGTGTCCACGTTCACTTGTGCGCTCATTATGAGGCCTCCTTTGCCCCACCTGCGAAAATTCACCACTGCCAGTATAGCATCCGCCGACCTGAGAGTCAATAGGCGGCGCTTTGGCATCTCGTGGCGCATCCAGTGAACGGAGGCAGGGTTAATATAATGGCCGGCGCTGATGTACCCGGAGTCCAGGAATCGAGTTGACAAATCCAGGGCATGGTAGTAAAAGGTGAGCCAGGAGATGGCAATCACCACGCCTCCTGGTAGGGGACGCTTGCTTCACTTGGCCGCGCGCGGCCAAATCCGAGAAGAGGGAAGACACGTGACCAACCTGACCATCGAGCAGATCCCCCTGGGCGATCGTCGCTTGCGCGAGTTCGTGCGGATGCCGTGGCGGCTATATCGCGGCGACCCCAACTGGACGCCGCCGCTCGACTCGGATTATCTGGGGAGCAAGCTCCTGGGGACCGTCGGCTTGCTGACGCCGCAGCACCCCTATCACAAGGACGCTGAGGTCACGCATTTCCTGGCGCGCCGCGATGGGGAGCCGGTGGGTCGCGTCTCGGCGGCGATCAACCGCCGCTTCAACGAGCACTATCACAGCAAGATCGGCTTTTTCGGCTTTTTCGAGACCATCGAGGACTTTGCCGTGGCCCAGATGCTGCTGGATGCCGCCCGCGATTGGATCAAGGCGCGGGGCATGGAGGTGATGCGCGGGCCAGGCGAGTACTCCAACGCCACCCACGAGCGCCAGGGCGTCTTGATCGACGGCTTCGACACTCCCCCCACACTCGAATGCACGCATAACCCGCCCTTTTACGACGATTATCTGCAGCGCTATGGCCTGCACAAGGCCATGGACTATCACGCCTACAAAATAGACACGAAGGACTATCAGGATGAGCGGGTGGAGCGCATCGCCGCCAAGCTGGCCGAGCGCCGCGGCATCACGACGCGCCAGGTCAACCTCAAGGACTTGCGCAACGAGATCGGCATCCTGATCGACATCTATAACCAGGCCTGGTCGCGCAACTGGGGCTTTTTGCCCATCACCTCAGAAGAGGCCGACCTGATCGCCGCCAACGTCGGCATGGTACTCATCTCGGACCTGCTGCGCTTCGCTTACGTCAAGGGGGAGCCCGCCGCCGTCCTGGCGACGATCCCGGATATCTATGTGCCGCTGCGGCCTCGCTGGCGCTGGCCGCTGGATACCGAGCCGGTCCGCCTGGCCCGCGCTTTCTTGCAGCGCCGCCACATCCCCCGCCTGCGGGTCTGGTTCTTTGGCATCCTCCCCCAATTCCGCGGCATGGGCATCGACGCGCTCCTGTTTCGCGAGGTGCAAGAGTACGCGTTGACCCACGGCTACGAGATGTTCGAGCCTTCGCTGCTGCTGGAGACGAACGAGGCGATCCTGCGCATCTCGGAGGCGATGGGCGGGGAGCGCTACAAGACCTGGCGCATCTATGACATGAACCTGGCCTAGGACTGCGCCACCGAGACACGGAGAGCACAGAGGCACAAACATGGGCCGGGAGAGGCCAGAGGGTTTGGCGGCCCGGCCATGAGCTAGGACGACTTGGGCGAGTCGGGGTTGGCGCGATTCTGCAAGAGCGCATCCACCTTGCGCTCCAGGCTGTCGAGTTGGGCGCGAATGCCTTCCAGCTCTTCTTGCGAGGGCACATGCCATAGCAGCGCGCGCTTGAGGATATCGCGGCCATCGCCAGCGGCGCGGATCAGGCCCAAGAACAGGGCCTTGGGCAGATCACTGAGCCGCGCCTTTTCCCGCTCCAAGATGACCTGGGCCAGGATCTGGGTGCTGATATCCTGGCCCGTGTCGTTATCCACGACCTCGACGTCCTCGCCGCCCTGAATCAGCACGGCGAGGCCCTCCAGGGTGATGTAACGCCGGTCTGCCAGGTCGTAGAGCTTGCGGTTGGCGTAACGCTTGACGGTGCGCATGGCGCGGCCCGCGCTCAGCCCTTCTTGCCCAACTCGTCGATCTTGGCGCTCAGCTCGGCGAGGCGGTCCTCCAGGCTCTTGAGGTCTTTGCGAGTGGGGATGTTGAGCTTGGCGATGGCCTGCTCCATGGCGTCCTCACCCTTGTCCTGCACCCGGCGGATGCCCTTCTTGGGCTGGCTGAGCATCTTGTCCGCCAGGCGCTTGCCTTCCTTCTCGGCCAGCTCGCCCTGCTCCACCAGGGTGCCCACCAGCTTTTCCACCTCGTCCTGGGCCACGGCCACCGCGCCCACGCTGATCAGGAACATCTTGCGCCAGAGCCCCGAAAGCGTGACCTTGCTTTCCTCTGGGGCAATCTTGTCTTCGGTCATGGCACTTCCTCCTCGGCAAAAGCCGCAAGCGAGTTATGACGCACTGCGTTATAATCATAGCACAGCCCAGCGGCTTTGTCAAGCGTTTTTCGAGGGCGCGCCCTACAGCCCCGCCACCAACCCGCGCGCCGTCGCCAGCGCCTCGGCCCAGTGGTCCTGGTAGCGCGGCCGCAGCTCCATGATGATCGTCCCGTTCAGGCTGGGGAGCCGTTGCAGCGCCTCACGCAGCGGGATGCAGCCCCAGGTAGGAGGCATGTGCATGTCCCCCTGCCCCAGCGCCATCCGCTCGCCCTGGCTGGCCGCGTAGCCATCCAGCTTGCCCACATTGTCGTGCATGTGAACGTGGCGGACGTACGGCGCGGCGGTCTCCACGGCCTTCAGGAAATCGTAGCCGCAGGTCTTGGAGGCGATGTGCAGGTGGCCGAAATCCAGGGTCATGCCCACGTTGGGGTGCCCCACCCGCTCGATCTGGGCGATGACCTCTTCCACCAGCAAGCCAGGGTGGTAGGTGGTGAGCGCCTCCAGGCCCAGGCCGTTGCGGGCCAGCGTGGAGACCTCCCAGAGGTGCGGGTCACGGTTCTCCATGGCGATGGTGACGCCGAGCTCAGCGGCGCGCTTGGCCAGCCGCTGCAGCGCGGCGACCTCCTTGCGAGCGGCGGCCTCCCGGCGAGCTTGGCCGGGGAGCAGCGCCAGGTCGTAATAGGCCTCGTGCAAAAAGACCAGGCCGCTATGATAGACATAGACCGAGGCGCCGATCTCGCCGCAAAACTCTAGATAGGAGGCCAGGCACTGCTCCTCCATGCCGCCCTCCTCGCCCAGGCAGAGGTTCAACTCGCAAGGGCCGTGGACGGTATAGTGCAGCGGGTAGCGCCGCGTGACCTCGCGTACCCGCGCCACCTGCGCCGGGCGGAGCTGGCCGTTCATGACGACGCTCGCGCCATAGCCCGAGACCTCGATGGCGTCGTAGCCCAGCTCGGCCGCCCGGGCGATCTGGTTCTCGACGGCCTGCAGCCGCCCGTCCACGCTGTCGCCATCCATGTTGATGCCAATTCGCGCTTGCATAGCCACCTCCTCAGGTGTGATTAGCCCGCGGGCTGCCGGTTCCGCCACCACAGGCCGCCGATGGCCAGCGCCCCCAGCAGGGCCGCGACGGTCCAGAACGCAAAGGCCGCGCCCCAACTGCGCCAGTCCACCAGCGCGCCGGTGATGATCCCGCCCAGCCCCGAGCCGAGGTAGGAAGCGAAATCCAATGTCCCCGCCACGGAGGAAACCCGCCCCGCCCGCCCGTAGGCCAGCGGCAGCGCGGTGAGCAACAGGGCGTTAGCGCCGTAGGTGAGCATGCCCACCCACCCCAGCGACAGGGGGATGCCCGCCGTCCCCAGCCAGCCGACCAGCGGACGGTAGAGGGCCACCGCTACGGCCAGCGCGCCGATGAGCAGCGTGGCCATGGGCGCCTCGTCCGCCCGGAAGAAGCGCTGCGCCAGGTAGCCGCTCAGCGCGATGCCCAGCGCTCCCGCCAAGGGCAGCCAGATGGCATAGCCCGCCGCCTGGACCACGTCAAAGCCATAGCTCTCCATCAGATAGGTGGGAATCCACAGCGAGAGGCTCTCTTTGACCACGCCCACGGCCATGCAGGCCAGCGCCGCCGCGCGCAGCCGGGGATCGGCCAGCACAAAGGCCAAGAGCGCCCGCAGGTCGAGCCGCGGCGCGGGCTGATCCTCGGCACTGGATGCGCTGCCGCTGACTTGAGCGGGGCTATTGCGAACCCGCCAGCCCCAATGCAGCGCCGAGAGCGCCAGCAGCGCGGCCGGGGCCCAAAAAGCCGCCCGCCAGCCAACGCGGTCGATCAACCAGCCGGCCAGCAGCCAGGAGGCCACATGCCCCGCCGCATAGCAGGGGCCAAAGATGGCCGTGACCTTGCCGCGCTGCTGCGCCGGAAACCAGCGCGAGAGCACGCGCATGATCGGCCCCCAGCCGGTGGACTGGACGTAGCCATTGAGCGCCCAAACGACGATCATCGCCGCCAGCCCGCCCGCAAAGCCAAAGAGGAGGTTGGCCAGCGCCGAGGCCAGCAGCCCCAGGGCCACGAACAAGCGCGGGTTGAGCCGGTCGCCCAGCGAGCCGTTGATGAGCTGCCCCAGGGCATAGACCCAGAAAAAGGCGGTGCCGATCCACCCCGCCTGCGCCTTGGTCCAGCCAAAGGCCGACTGCAACGCCGGCAAAGCCACCGCGATGTTCACCCGCCCCAGGTAGAGGCTGGCATAGGTAAGCCAGGAGACCCACAAGATGCGCCGCTGCCAGCGCCGCCGTTCGAGTTCTGCCATGTCGTGTCCCGTCTCTCGCGAAATGTGCCGCCTATTGTGGCCCGTTCCGCGCTCGAGTCAAGTCAGGCGGCCGGCCAGATTGGCAAGCGCGCGCTTTGGGGCTACAATGCGCCCATTCGCCCACGAGGAGCCCAACATGATCCACGCCGAGATCGAGCCGGGGATCTGCAATCTGCGCACGACGGTGGAAGCGGATTGCCCCGACGGCATGACGGTCCAATTGCGCATCGAGAGCGAGTGCCCCCGGATACGGGCGCTGGCCACCGAGCTGGCGGAGCTCAACGCCTTCCAGGAGCTCTTCAAGCCGCTGCGCCAGACGTTGGTGGCCGAGCTGGCCGCCAAGCACCAGTTGCATACCGCCTGCCTCGCGCCGGTGGGGATATTGAAGGCGGCGGAGGCAGCGGCCAGCCTGGCCTTGCCCGCCGATGGGCACATCAAGCTGGCTCGGGTGGAGCCAGATCACTCGTAGCGCAGCGCCTCCTGGGCCGGCAGGCGGGCCGCGCCGAGGGCGGGCAGCAGGCTGGCGGCGCTGGAGAGCAGGATGGCAAAGGCCGCGCCCACCAGCGCCAACCAGGGGCTAAAGACATAGTCGATTTGAAAAAGCACCGCCGAAAGGATCGCCAGCAGGATTCGCCCGGCGGGATAGGCCAGCGCCAGCCCCAGCAGCCAGCTCGCCGCGCCGAGGGTCAGCCCCTCGGTGAGAAAGACCTGCGCCAGGTTGGCATTGCTGGCGCCGATGGCGCGCATGACGCCGATCTCGCGCCGCCGTTCCAGGACGTTGAGCGTGAGGGTGTTCATCACGCCCAGGCCGCCAGCCAGGGCGATGAGCACGGTCATCACATAGAGCGAGATGCTCAAGAGCCGCGATTGCTGCTGGGCGCTCTGCATGTCGCGCCGGGCCGATTCCGTCACCGGCCGTAGGTCGCGGAACTGACGCTCGATCCGGTTCAGCGCCGCATCGGCGGCGCGCAGGTCGCCGGCCGCCAGGCTCAGCGCGTAAAAGTAGCTGCGCCCCTGCCGCTGGACCATGCGCTCCACCGTCTCCCGGGGCACGAAAACCTTGCCTGCCACCGCCCCGCCCAAAAAGATGGCGTTGTCCACGGCGATCCCCACCACCCGGAAAGGCCGCACCGCCTCGCCGGTATCCACCTCGATGGTCTCGCCCAGCCGGATGTCGCGCCCCTCGGCCAGCTCGGCAGAGATCACCGCGGCGTCCCACTCGCCCGGCGCGTACCAGCGCCCCGCGGCCAGCTTGGGATGGTAGAGCTGCGTCTCCGCGGGAAGGCCCCACAGGCGCACCTTGCCCAAGCGCACCCAGGCATCGGCCAGCGTCCACGGCTCGGCCCGCAGCACCTCGGGCATCGCTTCCAGCTCGGCGGCAAAGTGGACGCTCACCACCTCGCCCAGCCAGATCCAGGCATCGGCGCGATAAGTGTCAAAGATCTGCGCGATGCTGCGGTTCACCGATTGGCCCGTGCTCAGCGCTGCCAGCAGCGCAGCGGTGGCTGCCGCCGTAAAGAGCAGCGTCACCGCGTGCCGCCCCGCGCGGCGAGCCAGGTTCCGCGCCGCCATGACCACCAGCGCCGGCGCGCTGCGCCACATTTCCCAGAGCCGGTCCAGCCAGCCCAGCCGATAGGTGGCCGTGATGCCGTGGGAACCGAGCGCCTCGCGCACCGATAGCCCCGCGGCCTGCCGCGCCGGGCCCAGCCCGCCCAGCAACGCGGCGAGGAGTCCCATGGCGCCGCCCAACAACAGCCCGGGCCACGAGGGCCGCGGCTCGATGGCCAGGTTCAGCGCCCAACCGGCGTAGCGCAGCAACAGCCAGCTCACCGCGGTGCCCAACGCCAGCCCCAGCGCGGCGCCGAACAGCCCGTACAGCCCCGCCTCGAGCAGATAGATGCGCAGGATATGGGCGCGGGCGCCGCCGATGGATTTCATGATGCCGATCTCGCGGGTCTGCTCGGCCACCACCGCGGCCAGGGTGTTGGCCACCAGGAAGGCGCTGATCACCAGCCCCAGCCCGGAAAAGGCGTACATCACCTGCACCAGGGCGTCCAGCTCGCGCTTGCCCTCGAAATAGTCGGGGTCGCGGACCCGCGGCTCGTCGTACTGGATCTGGCGTTTGGCAAAG
The DNA here is from genome assembly GCA_012689325.1 of Chloroflexota bacterium. GTDB lineage: Bacteria > Chloroflexota > Anaerolineae > JAAYEA01 > JAAYEA01 > JAAYEA01. Next base: position 12,218 of record JAAYEA010000532.1, on the reverse strand, counting down.
ACCTTGCGAATCTCGGCGATGGTCTCGTTGCGTGCGCCAAAATCCTCCAGCTTGACCACCACCTGGTTGCTGCCGGCGATGTCCAGCATGCGCCGCACCTGGCTGGCGGGGGCATAGGCGTAGACCAGGTTGAGGAACACGGCGGAAGGCTGCGCGGGGCTCTGGGCAAAGCCGCTGATGGTGAGCGGCCGCTCGGCGTGGTCCACCCCCGCGCGGTAGATGATCTGCTCCCCCACCGCCAGCGGCTGCAAATCCTTGGCCGAGACCTCCAGCAGCACCTCGCCGGGCCCGGGGTAACGCCCCTCGCGCAGCGCGATCTTGTTCACCCGCATCGCCGCAAACTCGTCGATGCCGATGAAATAGAGGTCGTACCAGGTATCGCCGAGCTGGGCGCGGGTATAGTAGGTGCAGCGCAGCTCCACCACGGCCACGTTGGGCAGCGCGGCCAGGATGCGCTCCAACCCCGCGGGCACATCCCAGGCCCAATAGGTGAGGTCGGCCTGGGTGGTATCGGCATAGGCGACAGCCTGCGCGCGGGCCAGGTTGCGCGAGGTGGAGACGATGGCCACCAGGCTGGCCACGCCCACGGCGATGCCCAGGATGGTGAGCAGCGAGCGCGACTTGCGCCGGGTCAGGTCGCGCAGCGGCTTCAGGATCGTGGCGGATAACTGGAGCTTCATGCCGTTATTCTACCACTTTTGCGGCCGCGACAGAACCGCCAACGGCTCGGACTTGCGGCCTGCCGCGTCTCGAGTATAATCGCAACAGATATAGCCAGGGGAGGGAGAATAGATGACCCGATCGACCAAGGCTGTCCTGTGGGTTCTGGCCTACCTGTTGCTCGTCCTCGCGCCGCTCATCATCCTGTTCATTGGGCCGCGCCCGGCGGGCCGCGAGTTCTGGCGCGAGCTATCGGTGGCTTTGGGCTTCGCGGGCCTATCGCTCATGGGCCTGCAGTTCGTGCCCACCGCCCGGCTGCCTTTCCTGGCCCGGGTCTTTTCCATGGACGTGCTTTACGCCTTCCACCACGGGATCTCGCTGGTGGCCTTTGGGTTGATCATGGCCCATCCGGTGCTCCTATTCCTCAACAACCCCTACACCCTGCGCCTGCTCAACCTGGCCAGCGCGCCCTGGCGCGCGCGAGCGGGCGTCATCGCCGTGATCGCGCTCCTGGTGCTGATCGCCACCTCGGTCTGGCGGGAAAAGTTCAAGCTCAAATACGAGCCGTGGCACATCATTCACGATGCCTGCGTGCTGGTGGCCGCCGCCCTGGCGCTGTATCACATCTTTAAGGTGGACTATCACATGTCCTCCCCGCTGCAAAGGGCGCTGTGGATCATCCTCGCCATCGTCTGGACGGCGCTCTTTGCCTACGTCCGGTTGATCAAGCCCTGGTTGTTAACCCGGAAGCCCTGGCAAGTCACCCGCGTGATTCAGGAGCGAGGCGCCACCTGGACGCTGGAAGTGGAACCGGTCGGCCATGCCGGCATTACGTTCAAGGCCGGCCAGGTGGCCTGGCTCAGCGCCAACCACTCGCCTTTTTCCATCATGGAGCACCCCTTCTCCTTCTCCTCCAGTCCGCTGGTAAAAGGCACCGTGCAGTTCACCATCCGGGAGCTGGGCGACTTTACCGCGACGGTCAAGGACCTCAAGCCCGGCGACCGCGTCTATCTGGATGGCCCTTACGGCGTCTATGACATCAACGAGGATGACGTGCCCGGCTTTGTCTTTATCGCCGGCGGCATCGGCAGCGCCCCGGTGATGAGCATGTTGCGCACCCTGGCCGACCAGGGCGACAAGCGCCCCCTCTCGCTGATCTATGGCAGCCGCACCTGGGAGGACACCACCTTCCGCGAGCAGATCGAGGAGCTGCAGCAGCGCCTAAAGCTGGACGTCCGCTACGTGCTGGAGCGGCCGCCGGAAGGCTGGGGCGGCGAGCGCGGCTACCTGACCCGGGAGATCTTGGATCGCATCCTGCCGCCGGACCGGGACACCCGTTCGTTCTTTGTCTGCGGCCCCGGCCCGATGATCAAGGTCGTGGAAAAGATCATCAAGGGGCTCGAGATCCCTCTCGCCAACGTGCACATCGAGCAATACAAGATGGCCTAACAGCAGCCGCGTGGGCTGATCAGAAATGGGAAGGTGCGCATGCTACCTCGAATCCGTGCAGGACAACTGCTGCTCTTGACCCTCGCGCTCGTCATCGCGCTCTCGGTCGGCTTTGCCCTGGTGCAGGCCCGCTAGCCCGCCGCGATTTGAAGCCATTCGCCGCCGGCAACGTATCAACGAAAGCCAACCATGGGGGACAAATCAAGCATGACCGATCTGGATGTGGTGGCTAGATGCCAGGCAGGGGATGCGGACGCCTGGGGCGAGTTCTTTAACGCCTGCCAGGACCGCGTCTTCAAGCTGGCGCTCCTGGTCACTCGCAGCCGGCAGGACGCGCAGGACGTCACCCAGGAGACCTTTATCCGCCTGATCAAGACGATCCACTCCTACGATGCGAGCAAGGGCTCCTTCGAGACCTGGCTATACGCGATCGTGGTGAACCTGGGGCGCGACCACCTTCGCCGCCGCAATCGGCTCCCGTTGCCTTGGGACATGATGGCCCGCGGCGATAGGCTGCCTGCCGCCCCCGCCGACCAGCCGGAGACGATCTCGCTGGCCCGGGAGTGGCAGCGAGACATCTGGGAGGCCGTCAACCGGCTCAACGACAAGCAGCGGATCGCGGTCGTCCTCCACTATTACCTGGACCTCTCTTGCGAGCAGATCGCCGAGGTGCTCGGCTGCCCGTCCGGCACGGTCTATTCGCGGCTCCACTATGCCCGGCTGGCGCTGGAGAAAGAACTATCCAGGCCGGAGCAAGGGCTGGCGCTGGAGCCGTTTTCGGTGAAGAGCCTATGAACTTGTGGAGAAGCGTGGCGCATGGATTCCGGCTCGCCCGGGGCGGCGCGAATGAGCGCCCGCCCAGCCCGCCGCTCGCCGCCGACCTGCGACAGACGCTGCAGGCGGCAGTGGCGCAGCAGTCCTTGCGCCCCAGCGAGCGGGCCGCCATCCTGGCCGCGCTGCGCGCCGAGCTAATGGGCGCGCCTGCGCCGCCGCGCCCCTATCGCAGCGCCCGCCACTGGCTGAGCGCGACGGTGGCCTGCGCACTCACCTTCCTGTCGCTGGCCCTCCCCTGGCCAGCGACCCCGGCAGCCATGACGACCGTGCAGGCGCTCCCAGCGGCCGCGCTGACCAGCGACATCTCGCGAGCCATGGTCACTCAGCGCGCCACACAGGAGGCGACGGTGGCCCCAGCCAGCACGCCGGCGCCCGTTCTGGCGCTGCACTCGGCAGCCTCGCGGCCCATCCCCTCGGGCACGCTGGATATCACCAGCCACGAATAATCCACTGGATCGGATCACCCTGGCCAGCACGAGCGGCCGCCGCTCGGCTGCCCCATGATCGCCTCAAGGAGGACAGTATGCGCTGGGAATGCTTGACCGGCCCCCAATTGTTGCGCGCACGGGAAGCGAGCGCGGGCGTCTGCCTGGTGCCCATCGGCAGCCTGGAGAAACACGGGACGCACATGCCCACCGGGACGGACACGCTGACGGCCCATGCCCTCTGCTTGGCCGCGGCGGAGCGCGAGACGGCCGTGGTGGTCCCGCCCCTGTATTACACCCACGTCCGCGAGATGAAGAACAATATCGGGGCCATCGCCCTGGATACGCCGGTGCTGATGCAAATGGCCGAGATCCTCTGCGACGAGATCGCGCGGAACGGCTTCCACAAGATCATCCTGGTGAATGGTCACGGTGGCAACCGCGCCTGGCTGCCCCTGATGATGATGGACTATGGCGACAAGGACAAGGGCTACGCGATCTATATGTACCGCGACAACACCATGGCCAGCATGAGCCACCTGCGCGAGTCCAGCGTCCATGAGGGGCACGCGGGGGAATTGGAGGCCAGCTTGGGGCTGCACCTGTTCCCCGAGTACATGGACATGGCGGCGCTGGCGCCGGAGCCCGGGCTCCCCAACGGGCTGCCGCCGGTGAGCAGCTACACGCCGGTGGAGTGGGTGAGCATGTACCCCGATGCCTACGCTGGCGACGCGCAGCCGGCCAAGGCGGAAAAGGGTCGCATCCTCTTTGACGAGATGGTCCACCGGCTGGCGGATTGCATCCGGGCGGTGAAGCAAGACGAGGACACCCTCGCCAAGATGCAGTGGTTCTCCAAAGCAAAACGGTCCCCGCGATAGCAGGGACCGTTTCTTGGTTCGGCGCGGCCGTGCGCGAGCTAGAGGGTCAGCGTGACCTTCTCGAGTCCGCGCGGCTGGTCGGGGTTATAGCCCCTGGACACGGCCTGGGCCAGGGCAAAGAGCTGACCGGGCACCACATAGGCGATGGGCGAGAGCCACTCCGGCATGGCGACGGGCATGCGCAGCGGCGTCCGCGCCAGAGCCAGCAGGGGCTCCCGATCCGAGATGGCGATCAGCTCGGCGTCGCGCTGCACAAGCTCTTGCGCGCACCCATACACGTCATCATAGACCACCCCCGAGGGCCCCACCAGGAACACGGGAAAGCTCGGCGAGATCATGGCGATGGGCCCGTGGCGAAAGTCGGCGGTGGAATAGGGCTGCGTGGAGAGATAGCAGGTCTCCTTGAGCTTGAGCGCGATCTCGAAGGCGGTGGCATAGTTATAGCCGCGCCCCAGCATGGCGCAGACCTCCATGTAGCGATACCGCTCGGCGGCGCGGATGATCTCGTCCTGCAGCGTCAGCGCCGAGGCCACCCATTCGGGAACCTGCACCAGCTCGCGCAGGCGCGCCTCGTCCTTGGCCAAGGCCGCTGCCAGCGAGGCCAGGGCCAGCAACTGGGCGGTATAGGTCTTGGTGGCCGCCACCGCGCGCTCTTCCCCCGCCTCCAGCCCGATGACGTGATCCGCCACCTGCGCCATGGGAGAGTCGACGAAATTGGTGATGGCCAGCGTCATGGCACCCTGCGCCTTGCTCTGCCGAAGGACCTCGACGATATCCAGGCCCCGCCCCGATTGCGAGACGCCGATCACCAGCGCCCGGTTCAGGCGCGGCGGGCGGTGATACAGGGTAAAGAGCGAGGGCGCGGCCAGCGAAACCACGGTCCCCGCCATGCTTTCCAGGATATAGCGCCCGTAGGTGGCCGCGTTGTCCGAAGTGCCCCGCGCGGCGATGACGATGTGCGAGATGTCCGCGTCGGCAACCGCCGCGGCGATCCGCGCGACGTTGTCGCTCTGCCGGGCCAGGAAGCGCGCCAGCACGGCGGGCTGCTCGTGTATCTCTCGTTCCAAATGTAGCATATGCCTCAACCTCACGCGGCCACTGGTTCGGGGGCGCCCAGCCAGGGCACCTCCGTGTCATGAATCCGAAAGATTTCGCCGTCCCGCAGCTCGTATACGCGATGCGCATACTCTTCCACCGTAGGGTCGTGGGTCACCATCAGGATCGTGACTCCCTGCTCCTGGACGATGTGCTGGAAGAGCTGCATGATGCCGCGGCCGGTCACGCTATCCAACTCGCCGGTCGGCTCGTCGGCCAGGATCAGCGCAGGGCGGGTGACCAGGGCGCGCGCGATGGCCACGCGCTGCTGCTGGCCGCCCGAGAGCTCGTGCGGGCGATGGCCGGCCCAGCGGGTCAGTCCCACCACCCCCAGCGCGCGCTTGACGCGCTCGGACCGCTCGTGACGGGAATACCGGGCGATGCGCAAAGGCAACTCGACATTCTCGGCCGCGGAAAAAGTGGGCAGCAGGGCAAAAGACTGGAAGACAAAGCCGATGAGGTGGCGGCGCATCAGGGTCAGTCGGTGCTCGGATAGCCCATCCAAGGGGTGACCGTCGACCCAGATCTTGCCAGCGGTGGCATGATCCAGCCCGCCGATGATGTTCAACAGGGTGGTCTTGCCCGACCCAGAACGGCCCATCACCGCGGCAAAGATACCGCGCGGCACCTCCATATCGATGCCGCGCAGCGCGTGCACCACATTGCCGCCCACCTGAAAGGTCCGGGTGACGCCTTGGGTCTTGACGATCGAGCCTGGCTGTTTGTTATCGCTCATTTGTGTTCAATTAACCTTTCCAGGTTGATGGCTATGCGGGATCAGGATCGCCGCTGGCGCAAGGCTCGCTTCAGCCTGCTGGCAAAACCCCGCTTGGCTGGCGGCGCCTCCTGGTAATCGGCGTAGAGCGACTGGCGCTGCTGCTCGACGGTGCTGCCTTCGCTCTCCATGCCCCGTCCCTCCACGGGCCGGATGATGATGCCCTCCTCGGACAGGTCCAGCTCGACCCGGTCGCCGATGTTGAGCATCTCGCGGTATTCTTGCGGCACCTGCAGACGCCCCGCCGAATCCAGCACCACGAACTCGCGATAAGAGACGTGTTCCACCTGCTCCGGGGGGCACGCCTCACCGTTCTCATCCGCGCCCTCCACCGCCTGCTCCACCTGGCTCACCTCGCGGATCGTCTCGGTGCTGGTCTTGCCGTCGCGGATGGCGACCACGCGGTCCACCTGGGTGGCGATGCGGGGATCGTGGGTCACGATGATGGTGGTCAAGTTGAAGGCTTTATTCAACCGCCGGAAGGTGGAAAAGATCGTCTCGGCGGTGGCCGAGTCCACTTCGCCCGTGGGCTCATCGGCCAGCAACAAGACTGGCCGGTTGGCCAGAGCCACCGCGATGGCGACGCGCTGCTGTTGGCCGCCGGAGAGCTGCGAGAGCTTGTGATGGCGACGGTCGGAAAGCTCCACCGCCTCCAGCAACTCGGCGGCCCAGCGTCTCCGCTCACGCGGGGAGCGGCCCGCCACGACCATGGGCAGTTCGACGTTCTCTTCCGCCGTCAGGTAGGGGACCAGGTTGCGGCCCGTCTGCTGCCAGACGAAACCCACCTTTTCCCGTCGATACTTGTCCATAGCCGAGCCTGTGATCTTGAGCAAGTCCAGCCCATCGACATAGATCTTGCCCGCCGAAGGGTGATCGAGCCCGCCCAGGATGTTGAGGAGCGTGCTCTTGCCGGAGCCCGACGCGCCCACGATGGCCATCAACTCGCCCCGGTTCACCACCAGGTCGAGGCCCTGCAAAGCGACCACTTCCAGGTCAGCGATCTTGTAGATCTTGACCAGGTTATGGCACTCGACGATATATCCGTTCTCTGTTGTCAATCTCTAGCCCTCCACCACGCCGCGAGCCAAAAGCGGGGTCTCTGAGCACCGCCCCTGGCCCTCGCGTAGCGCTGTAGCGCAGCGGCCAAGCCGCGCGAGATCGCTCCCGTCGCCGCCATGGCCCGCTTCCGCTCAACCGGTTCTACTGGCCGATAACGGACTGGCCCCCTTCCAGGCCCTCCAGGATCTGGATCCGTTCCTCGCCGACGATGCCGACTTTGATGTCGATGCGCCGCTGGCGGCCTTCCTGATCGACCACGACAAAGTTGCGCCCCTCAAAGCTGCGCACCGCCGCCGGAGGCAGCCACAGCGCCTCTTTTTCCTCTTCCAGCAGGACCGTGCAGGCAGCGACGTCGCCCATGCGCAACTCGATCGAGGTGTCATTCAGCGCCAGATGCGTGAACTGGTCGGCTTTGTCCAGTTTGGACTGGGAGCCGCCTTGCCCGTAGGGATAAGGCATCTCGATGATCTTGGCCGGGAACGCGCGGCCAGCATAGGTCGCCAGCGTCACCGTGACCGGCATTTCCACTTCCAGGTTCTGCATCTCGGCATCGGAAAGCTGCACGGCCAACTCCAGGTTGGTCTGGTCAGCCACAATGGCCACGGTCTTGAACGCCTCCACCGCGCGCCCTTCCGTCACCGCCAGGGTGGTCACGATGCCATCGATGGGCGACAGGATGCGGTTCTGGGCCACCTGCCCCTGCAGCCGATCGAGGCTCAGTTGGGCTTGCTCCACGGCCTTGACCAGGTTCTGGTCCACGCCCTGCTCCAGATAGCTGTGCTTGAGCTTGGCCAGCTCCAGGTCCTTCTCCAACAACTGCACATCATAATCGAAAGCCTCTTTTGCCTCCAGGGCCTTGGCATACGCGATCTTGGCCAGCTGCCAGTTGATCGTGGCGTCCTGCAGGTTCCGCGCTGCCCTGGTGGCTTCCACGCCCGGCTGCCAGGCGATCCGGTCGTAGGCCGCCTGGGCATCCCCCCGCGCCGCATCGGCCAGCGTCACCCGGTGCGCCGCGGCCTGGACGTCCAGCGCGGGGTCTTGGAGCTTTTTCTTGGCCAGTTGGATCTCTTTCGCCTCCAGGTTGACCTTGGACTCGGTCAACTGGCGCTCGAGGGATTGTTGGGCCTGCTCCAGGCTGAGCTGCACTTTTTCCAGGGCGACCTGGGCCTGGGCTTCCGAGTTCAGCGCGCCCTCCATCTCGAGCTCGGCGATGACATCGCCTGCCAGCACCGACTGGTTACGCTCCACATGCACCTTGCTGACATACCCGCCGGCCTTGAAGGCAAGCTCTTCCTCAACAATCGGCGAGACGCGCGCGTTGAACTTGAGCAGCTTTTGGACGGTACCGCGCTGCACGGTATAGAGCGTCTGCTCCGCCACGATGGGCGTCGGGATCGGCGTGGGCGTGGCCTGTTCCTGAGCAGTCTGGCAACCGGCCATAAGCAGCCCTGCGAAAGCGATCAGGATCAATGTACGTAGCTTTCTGGTCATTATCTGCACCCCACTCTTGAAATTGCGGCATCACTGCCAAATCGAGCCAGCAAGCTCTCTATTGGGCGCTGTTCAGGCTTTGGATCGCGGCGTCCCATTGAGCTTGCATTGCTTCCAACCCCTCTTCGGCGGTTTTTCGGCCCATCATGATCTCGTCGATCAGCCCCACGGATTGCAGGGGCACCTGCGTGAGCCAGGCAGCGGCGGGGAGGGTCATCCCGTATTCCGCGGTCTCTTGGATCACCGCATACAGCTCCTCGCCGGCCCACTTGCGATAGCTCTCATCCTCCACCACCGACCGGCGCGGCGGCACGTCCCAATCCAGGTCGGCTTTGGTGGCCACATAGTTGAGCCAGAGCCAACTCTCCTGGGGATGCGCCGTATCGGCGGTGATAAAGTAGGCCGTGGACATCATGAACGTGACGCGCGCCTCGTCCTGGGGAAGCGGCACGACGCCCCACTCGAAATCCCACTTTTCGCGTTCGTTCTGGCCGCCCCGCTCGGAGAGCAGCAGCATCCACATCCCCGCTTGCCCCCAACGGACCTTGCTCATCACCGTGTTCCACAGGTCGCCGCTGCTATAGGTGATCACCGGCATCACGCGGTGCTCGTTGGCGAGCGCCACGTACCACTCCACCGCCCGGATTACCCGCTCGTCATCCAGCATGGCCCGGGTGGGCTTTTCCATGTTGTCCACCAACTGCCCGCCGCCCTGGTAGATAAAGGCCCACAGGCCGATCCCATAGGGATCCGGCAGAAAGGCGTTCTGAGCGACCAGCGGATCCTCGCTCAGTTTCTGCGCGGTGATCAGGAAATCGTTCCAGGTCCAGCCCGCCTGAGGATAAGTCGCCCCAGCCCGGTCCAGCAGGTCCTTGTTATAAAAGAGCACCATGGGATCCACGTTGGCCGGAATGCCCCAGGTGCGATCCTGCTCGCGATAGACTTCCCAGAGCTTGGGGTAATAGTCCTCCACCGGGAAATCCTTGCTCACGTTCAGGAAAGGCGATAGCTCCTGGATGGCCTCGCGCTGCAGCAGCGTCGGGTAATCGAATTGCTCCGCCTCCGCCACGTCCACCCCGCCGCTGTTGATGCTGCGCACGATATTGCCGCTGCGCTCCACCTCCACCGTGATATAGGGGTACTTGGCGTGAAAGGCCTCCGCTGCCTGCAAGTAGCGCGCCTGCTGTGCCTGGCGCGGAAAGATAAAGCGCAACGTCACTGGCTCCGGCGTGGGCACAGGGTTGCTGATCAGCCCCGCGCAGCCAGTGCAGCTCACCAGCCAAACCGCCAACAAGGCCAGGATCAGTTTTCTGCGCACGGTTCCTTCCTCCCTAAACGCGAGCCGCGTCGCCGGACTCGACCAGCACCTCACGAGGACGGCTGCCGCCCGGCGAGGGGCCCACAATGCCCTTCTCCTCCATGAGATCGATCAGGCGCGACGCCCGGGTATAACCGATACGCAATTTGCGCTGCAACAGCGAGACGGAGGCGCGTCCCTCTTCGCAGACGATCTCGATCGCCTCCTGAAGCAGGGAATCGCCGTCGCCGTCCTCCTCCGCAGGCGCCGCGGAGGGCTCGCCAGGCAAGCCGTCGAACAAGGGCTTTTGCACCAGCGGCGCGTCTGCCGCCAGGGGGCGCTCCAGGCTCAGCCCCTTCCAATAGCGCACCAACCGCTCCAGCTCGAGATCGGTCACATAGCAGCCCTGGATGCGCGCCAGCTTGCTGGAATCGGGCGGCATATAGAGCATGTCGCCGCTGCCCAGCAATTGCTCCGCGCCGGGGGTGTCCAAGATCACCCGCGAATCCACCTGCGAGGTGACGGCAAAGCTAATGCGTGCCGGGAAATTGGCCTTGATCAGGCCGGTGACCACGTCCACCGAGGGGCGCTGCGTGGCGATCACCAGGTGGATGCCGGTGGCCCGCGCCATCTGGGCGATACGGCAGATGTGGCGCTCCACGTCGTCCGGCGCGGCCATCATGATATCCGCCAATTCGTCGATAAAGATCACCAGGAAAGGCAGGGTGGGCTGGCCCTTGGCCTCCATCTGCTGGTTATAAGACTCGATATTCCTGGCCCCCGCCGCCGAAAACATCTGATACCGGCGCTCCATCTCGCGCGTAGCCCATTTGAGCGTCTCCACCACCCGCGCCACCTCGGTGATCACCGGCGAGAGCAGGTGAGGGATGCCATTGAGCTGTACCATCTCGACCATCTTGGGGTCCACCAGCAAGAGGCGGAGGGTGTCCGGCGTGTGGGTGCAGAGCAAGCAAGTGATCAGCGCGTTGATGCAGGCCGATTTGCCCGAGCCGGTGGCGCCTGCCACCAGCAGGTGGGGCATGGATGCCAGGTTGGCGACCACCGGCTGGCCGGAGACGTCGCGCCCCAGCGCGATCATCAGCTTGTCCTTGCGCGGCTTGAAATCCTCGACCTCCATGACCCCGCGCAACGAGACCACCGCCACCTGGGCGTTGGGCACTTCCAGGCCCACCACCGACCTCCCCGGCACCGGCGCCTCGATGCGGATCGGCGAAGCGGCCAACGCCAGCTCCAGATCCTTGCCCAGCGCGCTGATGCGATTCACCTTGACCTTGGCCTGGCGAATCTCGCCGTTCTTTTCGCGATGCTCCACATAGCCCGGCTCGACGCCGAACTGGGTGACCGTCGGCCCCTGGTTCACCTCGGTGACTTTGCCGGGGACGCCAAAGCTGGTCAGCGTCTCCTCGATGATGCGGACGCGATGGCGGATTTCGGACTGGCTGATGTCTTGCTCGGTGGTTTCGTCGAGGATGCTCGCCACGGAGGGCAGGCGCCAGGGAGAGGGCTCGCCGCCGATGACGCGCGGCTGCAAGGGCGTGGCCTCGGAGGCGGCGGGCCTGGGCGCGAACTTGGCTTTGACCGCTTCCATCAGGGGTTTGGCCCCTTCGGACTTGGCCTTGTTCAAGAGCTTGGCGGGCAAGCCATTCTGCTGAGGCTGGGAGGGCGCCGAGATCACCACCTGGCCCGCCTTGCGGGCGCGATAGCTGGCCACGGCGTCCCGGATCGCCTCCCGAACCTGCGCCAGGAGCGCCAGCGTCGAGATGTCAAAGGCCAGCACGATGCCCAACACCAGCAGCGTGACCAGGATCACGAACATGCCCAGCCGCCCGACCCAGGCGACAAAGGTCTGCTGCATAAACAGCCCGACCAGGCCGCCCCCGGCTCCCGCTTGGGCCAGGGCCTGGGGATCATCGGCGAAGGCATGGAACCAGCCGAGCATGGCCACCAACAGCACCGCCAGCCCCGCCCACCGCTCCCCGCTCACCGTGGGAGCGGCGTCAAAGCTGCGCAGGAAAAGGATCAGTCCCACCGCCCCCATGACGAGGCAAATGGGCAATACGCCCCAGCCAAAGCTGGTGCGCAACAGGCCGATCCAGGCCTCGGTGACCACGCCACGGCTCAGGGAAAGGAGGCTCAGCAGGGTCAGAAAAGCTATGGCGATCAGCAGAATGCCGCTGGTCCGCAGCAGGCTCTTGCTGGAAATGCCTTGGGGAGGTGGCGCCTTGGTCGATTTT
>JAAYEA010000531.1 GCA_012689325.1 Chloroflexota bacterium | reverse complement strand
GCCGTCTTCGGCGCCGCCGACCTCGACGCCCGCCGCGCCGCCGACCCCCGTCGCGACAGCGACGGCCATTTCCACCTCGACGCCCTGGATCTTTACCCGCATCCCCACCCACACGCCCGAGCCGCCCGCCACCGCCACCGGCGCGATGGCCTCGCGCACCGCCTACCCGCCGCCGGCGACGCCGAGCGCAACCAGCGTCTCCAGCGACACGCCCTTCCCCACGGCGACCTCGACCGTCGCGCCTACCACCACGGCCACCGCTGCCGTCGAGGCCGCGCCGCGCACGGCGGGCCTGGTCCCCATCCTCTACGAGATGCAGGACTATGAGAACACCGATTGGCGGCTGGCCCGCCCGGACTGGGGGCCGCTGGGGTCGTGGATGTGGTGGCCCTGGGCGCGGCTGAACCCCGAGCCGGGGCGCTACAACTGGGAGCTCATCGACAGCTACCTGACCACCGCCGCGGCGCAGCAGGTGGAGTTGGCCAGCGGCGAGCTGATCCCCAAGCCGGTGGCGCTCAGCGTGCAGATCTACCCCGACAAGGGCGCGGACGGCACGCCGGGCTGGGTCTATGACCGCTACATCCCCGCCGCGCCGCGCCTGGGCGATGCGCGCGTCGGCTGGCTGGTGGACCCCGACGGCGAGGGCGCCTGCGCGCCGACCGGCGTCCCCCGCTGGGGCGACGCCACCTGGGAGCGGCTCTACGACGAGTTCGTGCTGGCGCTGGGCCAGCGCTACGACGCCGACCCGCGGGTCAACTCGGTCTGGATCGCCACGGGGCTCTATGGCGAGACCATCGAGGAAAAGACCTACGACGGCTGCCGCTATGTGTTCGGCCACGGCGGCGATTTCGCCCAGTGGGTGCTGCACGCCATGGAGACCTATCGCCGCGCCTTTCCCACCAAGCCGCTCTTTATCATCAACAGCGGCGGCTGGGGCACCCGCAAGGATACCGCGGCGCTGGCGGCGACCATGGACCCGCCCATGGGGATCAAGCTCAACGTGCTGGCCCCCGACCTGAACGATTCCTATGGCTACAACTCGTTGGCCGGCGGCGGCAAGTTCGAGATCGTCAACCAGTACTCCGAGACGCTGCCCATCGCCTTCGAGCACGCCTTCCCCGCGCGCCCCGCCGACGCCTACTGGTCCATCATGAACGCGCTGGCCCACCGCGCCGACCTGCTGGATTTCGACGCGCCCGAGATGTTCGAGGTGATCCGCGGGCTGGACCCGATCTTTCCGCTCTGGGATTTCATCGACGCGCACCTGGGCCGCGACGCCCAGACCACCCCCGACGTCTGGATTCTCTTGCGCGACACCTACCACACCAAGGCCAAGTACCAGGGCTGGTCCTCGGGCGAATACGGCGACTGGGACTTTTATCTGACGCGCCCCGAGGGGATCCCCGGCAACGCCACCGTCGCGCTCACCGAGACCATCGCCTCGGCGCTGCCCGCCCCCGCCGCCCGGCACATCTATGGCTACCACTCGGCCCGGCGCACCGACCAGGCCAGCGGCAACCGCTACATGTCCTTCGACGTGGACGACCGCTACCCCTACGCCGGGCAGGCGCCCATCGCGGCGGGGGGAAGCGTCGGCTATACGGTGGAGGCCGTGCTGCTGAATCGGGGCGAGGACGAGGTGGCGCTGGAATACCTGAACGCGCGGGGCGAGTGGGTCAGCCAGGTCGCGCGCAAGGGCGCCGCGCTGGGGCCGGTGGATGATTGGGTCACGGTCCGCTGGACGCTGCCCGACGCCCATTTCGCCAACCAGCTCCCCGGCGGGACCGATTTCCGGCTCGATTCCCGCGGCGACGGCGACGAGGTGGTGCACCGGATCATCGTCACGGGTTTCCGCGCGGGGTCGTAAGGAGAGGGGCGGTCACGGGGGAGCGCGCGGGGTCGTGGCAAAAAAAGAGGGCGGTCACGGGGGACCGCGCGGGGCCGAGACAAAAAAAGAGGGCGGTCACGGGGGACCGCCCCTACGCCCGAAATCCATGCCGCTCGGCATTCCATGCCGCCGCGCCCCTCGCCTCTTCTCTCTTCCTACCCTGTCTTTCTCTGTGTCCTCTGCGCCTCGGCGGTGGATTTTCCCTGGCCTCTTCTCTCTTCCTACCTTTTCCTTCTCTGTGTCCTCTGTGTCTCTGTGGTGGATTTCCCCCATCGCGGACCGGGGCGATCACGGGGGATCGCCCCTACCTTGCTTCCGGCGGGCGGATCACCTCGCCGAGCTGCTGCAACACCTCCAGGATGTTCGTCTGCTCCCAGATCTCGGCGATCAGCCCGTCGACCAGGCGATAGATGTCGATGTATCGGCGCACCAGGCTCTGCCCCGTCCTTTTCACCACGCCATACCCCGCCACCGGCCAGTCGCCCACATGGACCGCCTGGATCGTCAGCCGCGAGACCACCCGGTCCCCCTCCCCGATCAGGTCCTCGATGACCACGCGGAGGTCGCCGAAATAGTCGCAGCGCTTCATGGCGATCGCCACCCACTGCTCGCGGGTGCAGGTGAAGCCGTTGTGGGTGAACTCGGGGGCGAGAAAGGCAGCCGCGGCAACCGGGTCCTTCTCGGTGAGGGCGAGATGGATAAAGTGACGTACGAGGGCTTTGTTCTCTCGTGCGGTCATCTGGGCGCTCCTCTGTGGGTGCTGGCTGCTCCTGCTGGGGCAAGGGCAGGCCCGCGCGAAGCGGTTCCCCGATCGTAGCTTCGGGCGGTGAAACGGCGCTTGGGACGCCACCGCGGGGTGCGTGAGGGCGAGATGGGCTCAACGCGAGGGACGACGGCAATGGCGTGGAGAATGGGAGGCGGGGATCGGGTCGTCGAGGCGTTGGACCAGCGGCCGGGCATCCTTGGCGGCTGCCCCAGCGCCCCGGCGCCTGTGGGACAACTAACCACTAGTATAGCACATGTTGGGTCAAAAAGCAAGGGGGCTGTAACTAGTTCTCAAGGCGGGCGTCGGTAGGGGCGTGGTAGGGCAATTCATGAATTGCCCCTACCGCGTCTGCGGCACGTCGACCGCCTCCAGGTAGGCGATGCGCAACGCCAGGTCCTCCACCGTGTCGTCGCCGCGCACCCGCACCCGCGCCAGCTCGAGCATCCCGTCCGAGGTGTGCCGCACCCCTTGCCGCGTGGTG
Source organism: Chloroflexota bacterium (assembly GCA_012689325.1). Taxonomy (GTDB): domain Bacteria; phylum Chloroflexota; class Anaerolineae; order JAAYEA01; family JAAYEA01; genus JAAYEA01. The sequence goes on along the minus strand of JAAYEA010000531.1, from coordinate 608 downwards.
ATCCCCGTCCAATAGTGGGCCGACCGGATCACCGCCATGACCTGCTCGTCATAATACCCCAGGGGATAGCAAAAGGCGGTGACGGGCTTGCCCGTCCGCTCCTCCACGGCCTGCTTGGGCCCCAGGCTCTGCCAGACCAGGAAATCCACCGTCTGCCCGCGCAGGTCGGGGTGGGAATAGCTGTGCGTGCCGATCTCCATCCCCGCGGCGCCCATGGCGCGGATGTCGTCCCAGGAGAGGTATTCGGGCCGCCCCTCGTCGGCAAAGCCGGTGATGGGGAAGAACGTCCCGATGAACCCGTATTCCTGCAACAGCGGGAAGGCGTTGGCAAAATGGTCCTTGTGCCCATCGTCAAAGCTGAGGATCAGCGGCTTGGCCGGGAGCGGCGCGCCCCGTTGCAGGTGCAGCGCCAGGTCGTAAAAGGTGATGGTCGTGTAGCCCGCCTCGCGGAAATAGGCCAGTTGCGCGGCCAAGGACTCGGGCGGCAGCGACAGGTCGCGGCGCAGCGCGTCGGCGTCCGGCGGCGGCGCCGAGATGTAATGGTACATCAGGATCGGCACCACCGCCTCGCGATAGACCCCGTCCGGCGTGGGGAGCAGGGGCGTGGG
>JAAYEA010000530.1 GCA_012689325.1 Chloroflexota bacterium | reverse complement strand
CGAACCGCGCCAAGAGCACCGGCTATACCCATATCGACCTGGGCGAGGTACCCTGGGTCGAGATATTCAGAACGCTGAACGCCGACGGCTACAACGGCCTGGCCGGCGTGGAGACGCACCTGTTCTTTGGCATGGCTAACCGGCACCGCTGGCTGCAACCCGCGACGATCAACGCCCTGCGCAACCTGAACCGCGTCCTGGCGGAGGCGCAGGGGCATCTGTAGAAACGCGCCGCCAGCGCATCCGCTCCTGGCCCCGATTTGCGCGCTGGCGGGCACGGTGGTATAATCGCCGAAACAGACCAGGAGAGACCAGTGCGCCAACTCCGACAGGGAGATCGAATCGCACAGGTCGGCAAGGGCTGCCGAACGGACCCCACAACGCCAACAGGCGCAAGAGGGGTCCGTTTTTTTTGCCACCGTCCGGTCGAGCGAGGAGGACGAGATGGGTGAGCTGACCTTGCCGGGGCTGATCGACGCGCACGTGCACCTGCGGGAGCCGGGCGCGACGCATAAAGAGGGCGTTTACACGGGCACAGCGGCCGCGCTGGCCGGAGGGGTGCTTGGCATCCTGGATATGCCGAACAACACCCCGCCCACCGTGGATCGGGCGACCCTTTCCCGCAAGCTAGAGATGTTTCGCCAAAAGGCTGTAAGCGATTACAGCCTTTTTCTTGGGTTCGACGGGCGAAACGTGGCCCCCCTGTCCGAGCTGGGCGGGCAGGTCGCCGGGCTCAAACTCTACCTGGACGAGACCTTTGGCGACATGACCACCCGCGAGCCGCGGATGTTGGCGGAGGTGTTCGCGACGTGGCTGGGGCCCGGCCCCATCGCCATCCATGCCGAAAGCCCTTCCATCCGCGTGGCGTTGGAACTGGCGCGCCGCTACGGCCAGCGCCTCCACGTCTGCCACGTTCCCGACCCCGATGACCTGCTGGCCATCGAGACGGCGCGGCAGGCGGGCGTGGCGGTCACCTGCGAGGTGACGCCGCACCACCTCTTTCTGTCCGATGAGGCGGTAGCTCGCCTGGGGGCCTATGCGCGGATGAAGCCGCCGCTGGTTGCGCCGCGGCAGGTGGCGCTCTACTGGGAGCGGCTGTCGCTGGTGGACGCCATCGCCAGCGACCACGCGCCGCACACGCGGGAGGAGAAGGACTCGGCCAACCCGCCGCCGGGGGTGCCGGGGCTGGAGACGACGCTGCCGCTCCTGTTGGCGGCGGTGGACGAGGGGCGGCTGACGCTGGAGCGGATGGTCGAGCTGACCTATCACGGGCCGCTGCGGATCTATGGGCTGGCGGCGCCGGTGGATAGCGCGGTGGAGGTGGACCTGTTGGAGCGCTATGCGCTCCCCGCGAAGGGATACCGGACCAAGTGCGGCTGGTCGCCCTTTGCGGGGCAGCGGGCGGTGGGGCGGGTGCGCCGGGTGCGGCTGCGCGGGCAGGTGGTCTGGGAGGATGGGGAGCTCCGCGTGAGCGCGGGGTATGGGCGCGAGTTGGGGCGCGTAGGAGGGCGATAAATCGCCCACTACGAGCGAGGACAGGTTAGTAGTGCGCGATTCATCGCGCTTCTTGGGACGGCGGTTGAGCGGGAGGCAGGAGGAGGATGCAGATGGTCATGACGCGGAACGGGACCAAGATCGTGGGGCTGGCCCCCGATCGGCAGCACGGCTTTTATGGGCGGGACATCGTCTCGGTCAGGCAATTCACGAGGGAGGACCTCAGCTACATCCTGAGCGTCTCGGACGAGATGCGCGGGATCGTCCGGCGGGTGGGGGCGACGGACCTGCTGAAGGGCCACGTGCTCGCCAATCTCTTTTACGAGCCGAGCACCCGCACCTCCTCCTCGTTCAGCGCGGCCATGTCGCGGCTGGGCGGCTCGGTGATCCCCATCCACGGCGTGCAATACTCGTCGGTGAGCAAGGGCGAGTCGCTGCCGGACACCATCCGCACGCTGGAATGCTACGCCGACGTCATCGTGCTGCGCCACCCGGAGGTGGGAGCCTCGGAGGTGGCGGCGCGCTATGCCAGCAAGCCGATCATCTCGGCGGGCGACGGCGTGGGCGAGCACCCTACCCAGGGGCTCTTGGACCTCTACACCATCCGCGCCGAGCTGGGGGCGGTGGATGGGCTGCACGTGGCCATGGTGGGCGACCTGAAGAACGGCCGCACGGTCCACTCGCTGGCGCGGCTGCTGCGCATGTACGACACCCGCTTCACCTTTGTCTCGCCCGAGATCCTGCGGCTGCCGGAGGAGAACAAGCTGGAGCTGGCCGAGGCCGGGCGGCCCTTCGCCGAGACCGACAACGTCGAGGACGTCATCGGCACGGCGGACGTGATCTATGTGACGCGAGTGCAAAAGGAGCGCTTTGCCGATCTGCGCGAGTACGAGGCGGTGAAGGACTATTACACCATCACCCCCGCGCTCATGTCCCGCGCCAAGGAGCGCATGGCGCTGATGCACCCGCTGCCGCGGGTGGGCGAGATCCAGTACGACGTGGACGATGACCCCCGCGCCGCCTACTTTCGCCAAATGGAAAACGGCATGTATGTCCGCATGGCGCTCCTGGCCGCCGTGCTGGGAAAGGCGTGATCACCATGAGCTTTTGGACCAAACTGACCGAGTCCATCCGCCGGCGGGAGAGCCTCGTCTGCGTGGGGCTGGACCCGCAGCCGGGCAAGGTTCCCGCGCGCCATGGGTCGGTGGCCGATTTCACCAAGGCGGTCATCGACGCCACGGCGGACGTGGCCTGCTGCTACAAGCCCAACATCGCCTTTTACGAGGCGCTGGGCGAGAAGGGCTGGCGCGCCCTGCGGGAGACGCTGGCGCACGTCCCCGCCGATATCCCCGTCATCCTGGACGCCAAGCGCAACGACATCACCAGCACGGCGGCGGCCTATGCCCAGGCGGCCTTTGACGAGCTGGGGGTGGACGCGCTCACCGTGAACCCCTACCTGGGGCGCGACGGGGTGGAGCCGTTCCTGGCCTATCGCGACCGGGGGGTCTTTTTGCTCTGCAAGACCTCCAACCCCGGCGCGGGGGAGGTGCAGGATTGGACCCAGGGGGGCGAGCCGCTCTACCGGCACATCGCGCGGCTGGCTGACCAGTGGGCTGGCGGCGGGGAGATCGGCCTGGTGATGGGCGCGACCTACCCCGAGGCGGTGGCCGACATCCGCGCGCGGTCGCCCAACGCCTGGTTCCTGGTGCCAGGGGTGGGGGCGCAGGGGGGCGAGCTGGCCAGCGTGCTGCGGGCGGGGCTGCGGCCCGACGGGCTGGGGCTGGTGATCAACTCGTCGCGGGGGATCATCTATGCCGACGACCCGCGCCGCGCCGCGCTCGAGCTGCGCGACCAGATCAACGCCATCCGCGCCGAGTGCGCGGCCACGCTCCCGCCGACGCCGCACCAGATGGAAGTCGCGGCGCTGGCCCGGGCGCTCTTCGAGGCGGGTTGCGTGCGCTTTGGAGACTTTACCCTCAAATCGGGGGCCTGGTCGCCGGTGTACATGGACCTGCGGCGGCTGATCACCTATCCGGCGCTGCTGCAACAGGTGGCGCGGAGCTATGCCCGGCTGCTGGCGGATATCCCCCACGAGCGGATCGCCGCCATCCCCTACGCGGCCATGCCCATCGGCACGGCGGTCTCGCTGCTGACGGGCAAGCCGATGATCTATGCGCGGCGGGAGGCCAAGGCCCATGGGACCGCCCGGCTGGTGGAGGGCGATTACCGGCCGGGGGACCGCGCCGTGCTGCTGGACGACGTGATCACCTCGGGCGGAAGCAAGCTGGAGGCGGCGGAGCCGCTGCGCGCGGAGGGGCTGGCGGTGGAGGATATCGTGGTGCTGATCGACCGGGAGCAGGGGGGCGCCGCAGAGCTGCGCAACCTGGGCTTCCGCGTCCACGCCGCGCTGACGCTGCGCGAGATCGTGGATGCGCTGGCGGCAGGCGGGCAGATCGGCCAGCCCGAGGCGCTGCGGGTGCACGCCTACCTGAACGGCGAGGGGCGCCATGGTTGATCTCGCGGTGGACCTATGCGGCGCGCGGCTGCCGAGCCCGCTGGTGCTGGCGTCGGGCGTCTGGGGCTGCTGCGCCGAGACGCTGGCGCGGGCGGCGCGAGCCGGCGCGGGGGCGGTCACCAGCAAGTCGTGCAGCCTGCACCCGCGGCAGGGCCACCCCAACCCCACGGTGCTGGATTGGGGCGGCGGGCTGATCAACGCGGTGGGGTTGGCCAACCCCGGCGCGG
>JAAYEA010000529.1 GCA_012689325.1 Chloroflexota bacterium | reverse complement strand
TGCTCCGGCGTCTCCGCCAGCCCCAGCGACGCGCTCAAGTTTTGGGCCCACTGGCAGGACGGGTCGCAGCCCGCCGTCCAGGTGGTGGTGATCATCTGATAGGCCGAGAGGTCGTAGAGCGCCTCGTTTCTATCGGCGGGGGCGCTCTCGATGGGCGCGCCCTCGGCCAGCTCGCGCGCCCGCAGGGCATAGTAGGCGTCCGGGTCCATCTCGGCAACCTCTTGCCACCGCGCCAGCGCCAATGCGTGATCGCCCTGGGCCTCCCGCGCCTTCCCGGCCCAAAAGGTCAGCCGGGCGCGCGTCCCGTCCGCTAGCTCGGCCTCCAGCGCCTTCTCCCAGGCCGCGGCCGCCGCCTTGAAAGCGCCTGCCTCGTAATGCAGCATCCCTGCCCGGAGCCGCGCCCGGTCGGCATAGGAGCTAGCCGGGTGGCTTGCCACCAACTCTCCATAGGCAGCAGCAGCCTGCGTGGCCCGCTCGAGCTCTTCCAGCAATTGCGCCTTCTGCCAGAGGGCATCGTCCGCCAGCGCGTCCTTGGGGTGCTGGGCGACAAGCCGGGTATACGCCGCCACGGCCCGCTCCTGCTCGCCGGAAAGCTGCAAGACCCGCGCCTGCTGATACAGCGCTGAGGGCACCAGCCCACTCTTGGGATACTTGCGGGTGATCGCCTCCAGGGCCGCCAGCGCCGCCGCCCATTCCTCCTGCTCGCGCTGGGCCAGCGCGATATAGAGGTAGGCCTGGGGAGCATCCGCCTTGGGATCGTCCTGGATATACCCCTCCAGGACCTCGGCGGCGACGGGGTATTGGCCGGCGTGATAGTCGATGATGCCACGCTGCAAGGGATCGACCTCCACGTCCATGTCCAGCAGGGCCACCAGGGAGAGGTAGGCGCTGTTGTCCTCGGGGTAGAGGTCTATGGCCTGCTGGTAATAGGGCGCGGCCTTTTCAAAGAGGGCCGCGGCGCGATAGGTCTCGCCGATCTCGTAGAGCAGGCGCGCCTTGTAGGTGGCGCTGGTGGTCAGCTCGCTGACGCGCTGATAGTGTTCCACGGCCTGGTCGAGCTGCCCGGCGCGGCGATAGAGCAGCGCCAGCTCTTCCCCGACCTGCCGTCGCAGGCTGGGGGCCAGGTCGGCCTGCAACGCCTGCTCATAGGCCTGCGCCGCTTGCTCGCCCTGCCCCAGGTGGTCATAGGCCTCGCCGATCTGCGCCAGGATCGCCCCGGGCGCCTGCCCCGCCGAGGCCGCGTGGCGCTGGTAATACTGGAGCGCCAGGTCCCACTCGCCGCGCTGGCGGTGCGCCAGGGCCAGCCGGGAGAGCACCGCGGGCAACTGGGGAGCGTCGGGATACCCGCGCTCAAAGTGACCCAGGACGTCGATGGCCATGCGATAGTCTTCCTGGACAAAGTACACGTCGCCTAACTGGAAGAGGGCCTCGGCGGCCAGGTCGTCCGGCGGCACGCTGCTGATCACCGCGGCATACTCCGCCACGGCGCGCTCGTACTCGCCAGCGCGCCGCAACGCCGCCGCGGCGGCCATATGCTCCGCCACCGAGATGGATGGCGTCGGCGTTGGGGTGAGCGTGGGCGGCAGGGGCGTCTCCGTGGGCACCGGCGACCAAGTGGCGGTCGCCGTGGCGGTCCAGGCAACGGACGGGGTCGCGGTCGCGCTCGGCGATGCGCGCGTGGACGTGAGCTGGCTCGGCGTCGGCGAGGGTGTTTCCAGGGAGCAACCGGCCAGAGACGACACCAGGGCTGCAAACAACACGAGGGCCGAGCCCCGCAGGTGGGCTCGTAGGCTAGAGTTGAACACGGGATAGGTTCTCGCTTGTTAATCTGGGCGGTGACCTGGGGGCATGGACACCGCGGCGCGCGCCAGCCCCTCGCCACTCGGCGGAAGGGCTGCGCCAGCCAAGATGCCGCTTGGCCAGCGCGGGCGGTCGCGATTTCAAGTATCCTTCATGCCGTATTGTACCTGCATTGGCCCCGAATGCCAAATGCGGCCCGACGGCGCCCCGCGCGGAGAATTGTTGGATGGGCTGGCTTGTGGTATAATCACCTGTGGCAAGCGAGTCATTTCCGCAGGTGTCAGCATGGCTATCTTTCAGGCAACGGGTCTAGCCAAATACTTTGGCGCGCAGGACATCTTTGCCGGGTTGAGCTTTGAGATCAACCACGGCGACAAGATCGCCCTCATTGGCCCCAATGGCACAGGCAAGACCACCCTCTTGCGGATCATGTGCGGGCTGGAGGCGCCCACGGAGGGCGTCATGTCCTCCGCCAAGAGCCTGCAAATCGGCTACCTTCCGCAAAAGCCCACCTTTCCCTCGGAGCAAACGCTCTATGGCGAGATGCTCACCATCTTTGCCGGCTTGCAGGCGCAACGCGCCGAGCTGCGCCGCATGGAAGATGCCATGGGCGAGAACGACACCCCCGAGTTTCTGGAGCGCTATGGCAAGGCCCTGGAGCGCTTCGAGCTGGCCGGCGGCTACGAGTACGAGCACCGCATCCAGCGCGTCCTGGGGGGCCTGGGCTTTGGCCGCGAGGACGATGATAAACCCGTGGCGTTGCTCAGCGGCGGGCAAAAGACCCGCGCCCTGCTGGCCAAGCTGCTGCTCCAAGAGCCCGGCCTGCTCCTGCTGGACGAGCCCACCAATCACCTGGACCTCGCCGCCACCGAGTGGCTGGAAAAGTACCTGGCGAGCTGGACGGGGAGCCTGCTGGTGGTGGCGCACGACCGCTACTTCCTGGACAAGGTCGTCAACCGCGTCTGGGAGATGTCTTTCGGCCAGATGTCCGAGTATCGCGGCAACTATACCGCCTATGCGCAGCAACGCGCGGACCGCCTGGCGCGCCAGTGGAAGGAATACCAGGAACAGCAAGAGGTCATCGCCAAGACCGAGGAGTTCATCCGGCGCTTCAAGGCAGGGCAGCTCTCCAAGCAGGCCCGCGGCCGCGAGACCCGGCTGGAGCGCCTGGAGCGCGTGGAGCGCCCGCAGGAGCAGAAAACCCTGCACATGTCGCTGCAGGCGCGCTTTCGCTCCGGCAATGACGTGCTGCGCATCAAGACGCTGACCGTGGGATACCAGAACCCGGACGAGGCGGGACATCCCCTGTTCACCGCCAACGACCTGTTGTTGCAGCGGTTGCAGCGCGTCGCCCTGTTGGGGCCCAATGGCTCCGGCAAGACCACCTTTTTCAAGACGATCCTCTCCCAGGTGCCGCCGCTGGCCGGGGAGGCGCGGCTGGGCGCGAGCATCCGGCTGGGGTATCTCGCGCAATCCTATGAGGACCTGAACCCGGAGAACACCATCCTGGACGAGATCCTCACCGTCAAGCCGCTCGACTTGGAGCCCGCGCGAAACTTTTTGGGCCGTTTTCTCTTTTCCGGCGACGATGTGTACAAGCCCATCTCGGCGCTGAGCGGCGGGGAGCGAGGGCGCGTGGCCCTGGCCAAGCTGGCCCTGCGCGGCGCCAATTTCCTGCTGCTGGACGAGCCCACCAGCCACCTGGACATCGAATCGCGCGAGATCTTGGAGGAGGTCCTCCGGGACTATAACGGGACGATCCTGTTCGTCTCCCATGACCGCTATTTCATGGACGCCCTGGCCACCCACATCTGGGCCATCGAGGACGGCGGGCTGACCGCCTACGAGGGCAACTATACGGCCTATGTGGCCCAGCGCGAGCTGCAAGCCCAACAGGAAGCGCAAGCGGCCCAGTCGGAAACCGATCCCAAGCAGGCGGAACGGGAGCAACTGAAAGCGGAGCAGCAGCGACAAACGCGGCTGCGGCGCGAGCAGGCGCAAGCCGCCGCCCAGCTCGAGGCCAGCATCACGGCCCTGGAGGACCAACTCAAAGCGCTGGAGAGCGAGATCAGCGCGGCCAGCGCCGCCCAAGAGGTGGACCGGATTCGCGCGCTGGGCGCGACCTATGCGGCGGTGGAGCAAGAGCTGCACGACAAGCTCTCCGCCTGGGCCGAGCTCGACCATGCCTAGGCCCAACGCCTATCTCATCGGCCTGACCGGCAACATCGCCACGGGCAAGAGCAGCGTGGCCGCCGCCCTGGCCGAGCTCGGCGCGCACGTCATCGACGCCGACGCAGTGGCACACCGCGTCATGCGACAGGGGACGCCCACCTGGCACCATGTCGTGGAGGCCTTTGGACCAGATATCGTGGCCGAGGGCGGCGAGATCGACCGCAAGCGACTGGGCGGGATCGTCTTTGCGGATCCCGAAGCCCTACGGCGACTGGAGCGCATCACGCACCCGGCCGTCATCGCCGAGATCGACGAGCGCATCGCCGAGATCGCCGCTCAGGCGGCCGCGCAAGGCCAGCCCCGGCCCGTCATCGTCATCGAGGCCATCAAGCTGATCGAGTCGGGCATGCATCGCCATTACGATGCGCTCTGGGTGGTCACGTGCGCGGAAGAGCAGCAGATGAAGCGGCTCATGGCCCGCAGCGGGCTGACGGCAGCCGAGGCTGAGCTGCGCATCGCGGCCCAGCCTCCCGCCAGCGCCAAGGTAGCCCTGGCCGACGTGGTGATCGATAATAGCGGCGCCAAAGCGCAGATGCGACAACAGGTCCGGCGGGCATGGGCCGCGCTGGCGCGCGACGAGAGTAATCTGGACAAAAAAGCCTGATTCTGGTAAACTAGTACGCAGGCTCAATTCGAGCGTCTCTACTGGGGGAGAGCGATGGCCTTTCTGAAACGCTTTCTGAACGAGCATCCCTTGCTGGCTGCGTGGATCGCCCTGGCCATTGGCATGGTGGCGATTTTTTTGTGGGCCTCCAAGGATGTCGCTCTATTGCCGACGCAGCGCCTGGCCTTGGCCGTGATCAGCGTCGGCGTCGCTGGCCTGTGCGTCTGGATCATCAGTTGGGAGTAGCCATGGATCGCCAGCAGGCTTTTGTGCCGGCATTGGCCAAGGACCGCGCGCATGGTTGTTGATCGGCCCCTCAAGATCCTGGTGCTCGCCGCCGAGTGTACTCCCTTTGTCAAAACCGGCGGGCTGGCCGAGGTCGTTGGCTCGCTGCCCAAAGCGATCAGGGCGTTGGGGCACGATATCCGCGTGGTCATGCCCCGTTATGGGCGAATCAACCCAGAGAAATTCGCGCTGGAACAGGCGCTTGCTCCCTTCCCCGTCCCCATGGATGGCCAGACCGAAAACGCCAGCATCATGCGCACCATGCTGGACGATACCGTGCCGGTCTATATGGTGGAGAACGCCAAGTACTATGACCGGGACAATATCTATATGTACCCCGATGACGCCGAGCGGTTCATCTTTTTCTGCCGGGCGTCCATCGAGATGCTCAGGCGGCTGGACTGGGTGCCCGATATCATCCACTGCCACGATTGGCATACCGGCCTCGTCCCGAACTGGATGAGGACGATCTACAAGAATGATCCGCTGTTTGCCCATACCGCCACCGTGTACACCTTTCACAGCCTGGCCTACCAGGGCATCTTTGGCTATCGCGTCCTGGAGATCGCCGGCATCGATGAGCATGGCTTTATCTACCACCCCGAAATGGCCGACCTGGCTGAGGTCGTCGACCTCTTGGGGCGCGGCATCTATTTCGCCGATGCGGTCAGCACCGTCTCCGAGCGCTACGCGCAGGAGGTGCTCACCCCCGAATTCGGCGAGCGGCTGGATCCCATCCTGCGCGAGCGGCGCGACCACCTGTTCGGCATCCTGAACGGCATCGACTACCAAGAGATGGACCCTGCCACCAGCCCCTACCTCGTCGCCAATTACGACGCCGATCACCTGGACAGGCGGAGCGAAAACAAGCTGGCGCTGCAGCGAGAGGCCAACCTGCCGCAGGACCCCACCAAGCCCCTCATCGGCATGGTTTCTCGCCTGAGCGACCAGAAAGGGTTCGATCTCCTGGCCGAGGTGCTGGACCATGTCCTGGACCTGGACCTGCAATTCGTCATTTTGGGCACCGGCGAGCAGCATTATCACGAGATGCTGCTCAAGATCGCCCAGGCCTATCCGCGCAAGGCCGCGGTCTTTTTGACCTTCAACGCTGCCCTGACGCACAAGATCCACGCCGGCGCGGACATGTACCTGATGCCCTCCCGCATCGAGCCCTGTGGCACGGGTCAGATGATCGCGATGCGCTACGGCAGCGTGCCCATCGTCCGCGCCACGGGCGGGCTGGCCGACACGGTCCAGAACTATGACCTCCGGACGGGGACCGGAAACGGCTTTGTCATCGAAAAGCACGACCGCTGGGCCCTGTTCGCCGCGATCGTGCGCGCGCTGGAGCATTACCGAGACGCCGAGCGCTGGCGCGCGCTGCAGCGCAAGAATATGATGATGGACTTTTCCTGGGCCGCCTCGGCACGCAAATACGTGGCGCTCTACGAGCGGGCTCTCCAGCTGCGCGGGTAGCTCGGGGCGGCTGATTGGGACACACCATCGGGCGCGCCGCTGCGGGGCGTTCGCCTGAATATTCGCAAGGGGTATATGGACAAGCTGGTAATCGAAGGCGGCCATGCTCTCAATGGCGAGATAAGGGTCAAAGGGGCCAAGAACGCTGCGCTGCCGATCATGGCCGCTGCCTTGCTGACCTCGGACGAATGCTTTTTGGAAAACGTGCCTCACATCGAAGATGTGGAGGTCATGCTGGACGTGCTCCAGCGGCTAGGCGTGCGCAGCCATTGGGAAGGCGCCAACACGCTCGGCCTTCAGGCTGATGGCGTCACGTCGCACCAGATCGATCCAGAGCTGGCCAGCAAGTTCCGCGCCAGCTTTTTGGTGGCCGGGCCCATGCTGGCCCGCTTTGGCGAGGCCCAGGCTCCCCACCCCGGCGGCTGCTCCATCGGCACGCGGCCGGTCAGCGTGGATCTGCGCGGCTTTCAGAACATGGGCGCCGACGTGCAAAGGGAAAACGGCAATTACGTGATGCGGGCGGGCCGCTTGCAGGGCGAGCGCTTTACGCTGGACTATCCCAGCCATACGGGCACCGAGAACCTGCTGATGGCCGCCTGCCTGGCCGAAGGAACCACCACCATCGAGAACGCCTCCGTCGAGCCGGAAGTGGTGGACCTGGCCAATTGCCTGAACGCCATGGGCGCCTGCATCATGGGCGCGGGGACGGGCATCATCCAGATCGAGGGCGTGAACCGTCTGCATGGCGTCTCCTATCGCGTGATGCCCGATCGCCTGGAGGCCGCCACGTATGCCCTGGCGGCGATCGTCACGGGCGGTCAGGTGGTCCTGCGCGAGCGGTTGAGCCAGTACCTGGGCGCGCTGACCAGCAAATTCATCGAGGCGGGAGCGGTCGTCCAGGCGGAGAAAGAGCTATACAGCGCCAATCGCGGCGCCGGACTATCGGCGGTGGACATACGGACCTTCCCATATCCGGGCTTTCCCACCGATTGCCAGGCGCCCTTTGCCACCCTGATGACCCAGGCCAAAGGCGAGAGCTTTATCCATGAGACCATGTACGATGGCCGCCTGGCCTACACGGGCGAACTGCACAAGATGGGGGCGCATGTGCGCGTCCAGGGGCAGACCGCGGTGATCCAGGGGCCCACGCCGCTGCAAGGCACCAGCGTGCGCGCGCTGGACATCCGCTCCGGCGCCGCCGTGGTGCTGGCCGGGCTGGTCGCCGAGGGCATCACCGAAATCAGCGACGTGTATTACATTGACCGCGGATATGAGAGCATCGAGGCCCGGCTGGCGAGCCTGGGCGCGGTGATCAAGCGCGTGCAAGCGTAGCAGAGCCAAGCCCGCCCGGCACCGGATGCCGCATGGCGTTCAGCGCCCCTCAGCGCAGCAGCGCCGCCAGGGCTTATTTGTGGAGGATGAATGTTCACAAAGCAGATCGGGATCGACTTGGGGACGGTGAACGTCCTGGTGTACGTTCGCGGCAAAGGCATTGTCCTACAAGAGCCTTCCGTGGTCGCCATATCGGTCAAGGATAACCGCATCGTGGCCGTGGGCGAGGAAGCGCGACAGATGCTCGGCCGCACGCCGGACACCATCGAGGTCACCCGTCCCATGCGCGATGGCGTCATCGCCGACTATATGGTCACCGAGGCCATGCTGCGCTACTTTATCAACAAGGTCTGCGGCCGCGTGCGCCTCTTCAAGCCGGACGTCATGATCAGCGTGCCGGTGGGGGTGACCAGCGTGGAAAGCCGCGCCGTCCACGACGCCGCCATCCAGGCCGGCGGCAAGTCGGCCTATCTGGTCCCGGAGCCGCTGGCCGCCGCCTTGGGCGCGGGCATGCCCATCGACACGCCAGCTGGCAACATGATCGTCGATATCGGCGGCGGCACCGCCGAGGCCGCCGTCATCTCGGTCAATGGCATCGTCGTCTCTAGCTCGGTCCGCATGGCCGGCAACAAGATCGACGAGGCCATCGCCGCGTATATCCGCCGCAAGTACAACCTCATGGTGGGCGATCGGACCGCGGAAGAGATCAAGATCCAGATCGGCAGCGCGATCCCCCTCGACGAGCCGCTTTCCATGGAAGTGCGCGGGCGCGATCAGGTGGCAGGCCTCCCGCGGACCATTCAGCTCACCTCCGACGAGGTGACAGAGGCCATCGCCGAGCCCATCGCCACCATCGCCGCCACGGTCAGGTCGGTACTGGAGCGCACGCCCCCCGAGTTGGCGGCCGATATCATCGACTGCGGCATGGTGATGACCGGCGGCGGGGCGACGCTGCGCAACCTGGACCGCTACCTGACCCAGGAGACGCGCGTGCCCTGCCATGTGGCCGAGAACCCCATGGCCTGCGTGGCCTTGGGCGCCGGCAAAGCCCTGGAAAACTATGAGACGTTGAAGCGCTTCCTGCCCTCGCTCTAGACCCGCTAGCACAAGCGGGGTATGGCGCCGCCTTTTGGCGGCTGGCCATACCCCGCTTTTTTGTTCGCTCGCGCGAGCGCGCGTTGGCGCTCCCTACCCCTCCGGGCAGAGATAATAAGTCATGCTCTGCAACAACACCAGGGGATCCACATGGCCCACCCGGACCTCCGGCGGGAGATTGAGGGAGACCGGCGCATAGTTGAGGATCGCCCGGATGCCGGCCTCCGCCAGCTTGCTGGCGACCTCTTGCGCGGCGCCCGCCGGCACGGCCAGGATCGCGATCTGCGCCCCCAACTCGCGGATGCTGCTCGACAGGGTAGCCACGTCCCGCACGACCAGCGGCCCCAGCGGCTGGCCGATCTTGTGCGGGTCGGCATCGAACACCGCCACGATCCGAAAGCCGCGCTGCACAAAGTCGCCCGACCGGATCAGGGCATGGCCCAGGTCCCCGGCCCCCACCAGCACCATATCCCAGCGGCGATCGAGGTGCAAGATGCGCTCGAGCTGCTCGTGCAGATAGGCCAGATCATAGCCCATCCCCTGCTTGCCAAACTCGCCGAAATGGGAGAGATCCTTGCGGATTTGCGCCGAGCTGAGGCCCAGATGCTCGGCCATTTCTTGCGAGGAAGTGATGCGCTTGCCCTGTTCCTGCAGCGCCTTGACGCAGCGAAGGTACAACGGCAAGCGTTGAATAACCACGCCTGGGGTATCCAAGAGTCAGACCGCCTCCTGTCGTTGGTCGCGCACCTGCGAGGGGCGCGCCCATCAGGCCACATCACTTGTGAATTTTACCACAAGTCGGCGCGCCGCGCAACTCGCCCGAGTCAGGGCGCGGGGGTGAGGGTAGTCGGCATCGAGGTCATGGTGGGCGGCGGCGAGGGGGTTGCTGTCGGCGGCAGCCAGGTGGCCGTCGGCGTCGCCGAGCGGACCAGCGCCACATCCGCCAGCAAGGTCTGGGTGCTTGCGGGCGGATAGCTTCCCAGGAGCACGTGCTCCGCTCCAGGGTCATAGCCGGGCATGGCGACGAGCAGGTCCAGCCGCTGCCCGCTGATCTGGCCGCGCAGCCGGAACTCGGCGCGATATTGCCCCGCCGCGTCGCTGCGCACGATGGCGCGGTGTTCCGCCAAATAAACGCGGACCTCGGCGCCGGGCAGGGGCGAGGCCGGGCCCAGGCGTGCGTCATAGACCCGTCCGGTGATGATCATGAGCACCACTGGCTCCGGCGTCTGCGTGGCGGTGGCCGTCGAGGTGACGGAGGGCGTGGGGGTGTGCGTGGAGGTAGGCCGCGGCGTGAGCGTCGCCGTGCGCGACAGGATGGAAAACTGCCGGACCTCGCTGGGCGCGCTCAAGTCCCGCTGATGCTGGCCCTGCATCACGCCCTGCACCACCACCACCTGCCAGCCATACGTCCCGGACGCAAGGC